>NZ_JAMPXE010000175.1 GCF_023701345.1 Rhodoferax sp.
CTTGCTCATCTTGTGGCCCTGGGCGTCGCGCACCAGGCCGTGGATGTAGACGTGTTTGAACGGCACCTGGCCGGTGAAATGGGTGGTCATCATGATCATCCGGGCGACCCAGAAGAAGATGATGTCGTAGCCGGTGACGAGCACGCTGGATGGCAGATACAGGTCGAAATCTTCCGTTTTCTCAGGCCAGCCCATGGTGCTGAACGGCACCAGCGCTGACGAGTACCAGGTGTCGAGCACGTCTTCGTCGCGCTTGAGCGTCTTGCCGGGCGCTTGTGCCTGGGCCTCGGCCTCGTTGCGCGCGACATAGACCTTGCCGTCTTCGTCGTACCAGGCCGGAATCTGGTGGCCCCACCAGAGCTGGCGGCTGATGCACCAGTCCTGAATGTTGTTCATCCACTGGTTGTAGGTGTTGACCCAGTTCTCGGGCACAAAACGCACTTCACCCGACTGCACCGCGTCAATGGCTTTTTGGGTGATGGATTTGCCGGTGGGGTCCTGGTCGCTGACCTTGCTCATGGCCACGAACCACTGGTCGGTCAACATCGGTTCGATGACCTGGCCGGTGCGGGCGCAGCGCGGCACCATCAGTTTGTGTTTCTTGATCTCGACCATCAATTCCAGCGCCTGCAGGTCCTTGACGATCTGTTTGCGCGCGGCAAAACGGTCCAGCCCCATGTACACCGCAGGCGCCTGATCGTTGATCTTGGCGTCGAGCGTGAGCACACAAATCATCGGCAGTTTGTGGCGCTGGCCCACCGCGTAGTCGTTCTGGTCGTGGGCGGGCGTGACTTTCACCACACCGGTGCCAAAGGCCTTGTCGACGTAATCGTCGGCAATGATCGGAATCGTGCGGTTGCACAGCGGCAGCGTGACGTGTTTGCCGATCAGGTGCGCGTAACGCTCGTCTTCGGGGTGCACCATGGCGGCCACGTCGCCGAGCATGGTCTCGGGGCGCGTGGTGGCCACGACCAGACCGGGGGCCAGTTCGCCCTTGACCATCTGCGGGCCGTCGGCAAACGGGTACAGGATGTGCCACAGGCTGCCGTCTTCCTCTTCGCTTTCCACCTCCAGGTCAGACACCGCGCTCATCAGCACCGGGTCCCAGTTGACCAGGCGTTTGCCACGGTAGATCAGACCCTGCTCGTACAGGCGCACAAAGGTTTCGGTCACGGTCTTGGACAGCTTGGGGTCCATGGTGAAGTACTCACGGCTCCAGTCCACGCTGTCACCCATGCGGCGCATTTGGGTGGTGATGGTGTTGCCGCTCTTTTCTTTCCATTCCCAGACTTTTGACACAAAGTTCTTACGCGCCTCGGCCGGCGTCGGGCCCATGTCGTGGCGGCTGATGCCTTGGGCCTGCAACTGGCGCTCAACCACGATCTGCGTGGCAATGCCGGCGTGGTCGGTACCCGGAATCCAGGCGGTGTTGAAGCCTTTCATGCGGTGGTAACGCGTCAGGCTGTCCATGATGGTCTGGTTGAACGCGTGCCCCATGTGCAGCGTGCCGGTGACATTGGGCGGCGGCAGCTGGATGCAAAAATTTTCGCCGCGCGCCGCAGCCGCAAGGCTGGGCTGGCCGGTACCGCGCGCGCCGGCGACACCATAACCGCGCTTTTCCCACTCCGGCCCCCAATGCGCTTCCAGCGCGGCGGGTTCAAACGATTTGGACAGGCTGTTGAGGCCGGGTTGGTCAAGGGTGTCGGTCATGGGATGGTGCCAAAAATGACGAACGGCACCCGCAGGTGCCGTTCCAAGGAAGAGTTGGAAACTGCCCCGATTTTACCGGGACCGCACACCCTGCGAATTGACTCAGGCCGCAGGCATACGCATCAGGTGATCGAACGCGCCCAGGGCCGCCTTGGCGCCGTCGCCGCTGGCAATGATGATTTGCTTGAACGGCACGGTGGTGGCATCCCCTGCGGCAAACACACCCGGCAAGGAGGTCTGGCCGCGGGCATCGACCACGATCTCGCCGTGTTTTGACAGTTCCAACGTGCCCTTGAGCCATTCGGTGTTGGGAACCAAGCCAATTTGCACAAAGACGCCTTGCAGCGGCACCAGGTGCTCGGTATTGCTGGCGCGGTCTTTGTAGCGCAGGCCGTTGACCTTGCCGTCGGCACCGGTGATCTCGGTGGTTTGGGCGTTGGTATGGACCGTCACATTGTTCAGGCTGTGCAGCTTTTTGACCAGCACCGCATCAGCCTTGAGTTCGGGCATGAACTCGATCACGGTGACATGCTTGACCAGGCCGGCGAGGTCGATGGCGGCCTCGATGCCTGAGTTGCCACCGCCAATCACCGCCACGTCCTTGCCCTTGAAGAGCGGCCCGTCGCAGTGCGGGCAATAGGCCACACCCTTGTTTTTGTACTCCTGCTCGCCGGGCACGTTCACATTGCGCCAGCGCGCGCCGGTGCTCAGAATCACGGTTTTGCTTTTCAGGGAGCCACCATTGGCGAGCTGGATTTCAATCAGACCATTGGGCGCAGCAGCCGGGATCAGCTTGTCGGCGCGTTGCAGGTTCATGATCTCGACCTCGTAGGCGCGCACATGGGCTTCGAGTGCCGCAGCAAATTTGGGGCCGTCGGTTGCCAGCACCGAGACAAAGTTTTCGATCGCCATGGTGTCGTTCACCTGACCGCCAAAACGCTCGGCGGCAATGCCGGTGCGAATACCCTTGCGGGCGGCATACACCGCAGCCGCTGCGCCAGCCGGGCCGCCACCGACGATCAATACGTCATACGGCGCTTGTGCGCTGAGTTTGGCCGCGTCGCGGGCGGCCGCGCCAGTGTCGAGCTTGGCAATGACTTCTTCCACCAGGATGCGGCCGGAGTGGAACATCTCGCCGTTCAAGAACACCATCGGCACCGCCATGATCTGGCGCTGATTCACCTCGTCCTGGAATGCGCCGCCTTCGATGATCACGGTCTTGACCCTGGGGTTGAACACCGCCATCAGCGACAGCGCCTGCACCACGTCAGGGCAGTTGTGGCAGCTCAGCGACATGTAGACCTCAAAGTTGTAGTCACCGTCGAGCGCCTTGATCTGGTCGATCACATCCTGCTCGACCTTGGGCGGGTGGCCACCGGTCCAGAGCAGCGCCAGCACCAGCGAGGTGAATTCATGACCCAGCGGCAAGCCGGCAAAACGCAGGCTGTTGCTGCTGCCACTGCGCTGCAGGCTGAATGACGGCTTGCGTGCGTCATTGCCGTCGGTCTTGAGCGTGATCTTGTCACTGCGCAGGCCCTGAATGGTCTGCAGCAGCGAGAGCATGTCGCGGGAGTTCTCAGAGTCGTCTAACGAGGCGACGATGTCGAAAGGCTGTTGCACGCGTTCCAGGTAGGCGCCGAGTTGTGTCTTCAGGGGTTCGTCCAACATGTCTTTCGTTCTTTCGTAATTTAAGTGACTTTGAGAACCGGCCTCAGCCCCAATGTGTGGACAAAGCCAGAAACAGGCTGGCGAACCTTTTGAGTCCGCCAGAAGTGTTGCCAGGAGCTACGCCGGGGTGATGCCCGGCGCTTTGAATCGCGGGTCTTTAGATCTTGCCGACCAGGTCGATCGACGGAGCGATGGTTTTGGCGCCTTCGTTCCACTTGGCGGGACAGACTTCACCTGGGTGAGCAGCCACGTACTGAGCGGCATGCAGCTTGCGCAGGGTTTCCTTGACATCACGGGCAATCGCGTTGTCGTGCACTTCCATGGTCTTGATCACGCCATCAGGGTTGATCACGAAAGTGCCGCGCAGTGCCAGGCCAGCTTCAGGAATGTGCACGCCAAAGGCGTTGGTCAGGGTGTGAGTGGGGTCACCCACCAGCGGGAACTGGGCCTTGCCCACGGCGGGGGAGGTCTCGTGCCAGACCTTGTGCGAAAAGTGGGTGTCGGTGGTCACCACATAGACTTCAGCACCGACCTTCTGGAATTCGGCATAGTTTTCTGCCGCATCTTCCACTTCGGTGGGGCAGTTGAAGGTGAAGGCCGCCGGCATGAAGATCACGACCGACCATTTGCCCTTCATGCTTTCGTTGCTGACTTCAACGAATTTGCCGTTGTGGAAGGCTTGGGCTTTGAAAGGCTGAACTTGCGTGTTGATCAATGACATGGGTAATTCCTTTGAGGGTTTAAAAAAGATGTCGGTTGTCTGCCGATGGGATGAATCATAGTTCAATTCTATCGAATTCATGATTCATTATCCATAAGCTATCAATAGCCAAATTTAATGACGCAACAGCGTCGTCTTGTATCGATAGACCGCATTTAATAGTTCGAATCAATCAAAGGCATTGACAGTACCAATTTGACCGGGCGCTGTTTGGCCGTATATGCTGAATTTGTCTTTGGCGCATTTTGTTCAAAGCAAACTTTCTTTCTTCGTCAACTTCAAGGAGATTTCCATGGCAGCACTCAAAGGCTCGAAAACGGAAGACAACCTGAAAGCCGCCTTCGCAGGCGAATCCCAGGCCAACCGACGCTATTTGTATTTCGCGAACAAGGCCGACGTGGAAGGGCAGCCCGACGTGGCCGCCCTGTTCCGCTCCACCGCTGAAGGCGAAACCGGCCACGCCCACGGCCATCTGGAGTGGCTGGAACAGTGTGGCGACCCGGCCACCGGCATGCCGTTTGGCGCCACCCGCCAGAACCTGGCCTCGGCTGTTGCTGGCGAAACCCACGAGTACACCGACATGTACCCCGGCATGGCCAAAACCGCACGCGAGGAAGGTCATGACGAAGTGGCCGACTGGTTTGAAACCCTGGCCAAGGCTGAGCGCTCGCACGCCAACCGCTATACCAAGGCTTTGGTCGAACTGGTTGATTGATGTTTGAGTGATTCGTGTTGGGCGTTGCCGGCAGCGCCCAATGCCAATCCCGTGCCGCTGTTTTGCGCCGCATGCATTCGCTGTTTCCTGCGCCACGACAACATTCTTGACAAGGAAGATCACCATGGTCACCGAGGGCAATCTGTCAGCACCCACCCGTCACGCGATTGACTGGAAAAACCCTGAGTATTACAACGAAGAAAAAACCTTTGTCGAACTTGAGCGCATCTTTGACATCTGCCACGGTTGCCGCCGCTGTGTGAGCCTGTGCGGCGCGTTCCCCACCCTGTTTGACCTGGTGGACGAGAGCAAGACCATGGAAGTGGATGGCGTTGACAAAAAGGACTACTGGAAAGTGGTGAGCCAGTGTTACCTGTGCGACCTGTGTTACATGACCAAGTGCCCGTATGTGC
>NZ_JAMPXE010000176.1 GCF_023701345.1 Rhodoferax sp.
AAGTCATGGATTGCCGCGCTGCGCTCGCAATGACACCCCGGTATGAGCGGCGTCCTCGCCGCGATGGCGTTTGGTTATTAGACCCGGTGCGCCACGGTGGTCATCACCTTGGCCGCTGCGGCCATCAGGCCTTTGACCGGCGGCGGCAGATCAATCGCACCGAGCTCCCGGGCGTCCTGGGCATGGCGCGCCTCGTCGTCCTTCATTTGCGCCACAATGGCGCGTGAGGCATGGTCACCACTCGGCAAACGGTCCAGGTGACTTTCCAGATGCGCTTCCACCTGGTTTTCTGTCTCCACCACAAAACCCAGACTCACCTTGTCGCCCAGCTTGCCCGCCAGCAAACCAATGCCAAAGGCCCCGGCGTACCACAGGGGGTTGAGCAGTGAGGGGCGGTCGCCCAACTCCTTGAGGCGTTGTTCGGTCCAGGCCAGATGGTTGGTTTCTTCGGCACTGGCTTTTTGAAAGTGGGCCCGCAGCGCTTCGTTTTTAGTGGCATAGGCTTGCGCGGTGTAAAGCGCCTGGGCGCAGACCTCGCCCACATGGTTGACACGCATCAGCGCCCCCGCCTCTTTTTTGTCAAGCTCCGAGAGTTCGGTGGCATCGCCCGGCACGGTCGGACAGGCCTGGGTGCCACGGTGCTGGGCAAACACGGTGCGCAGGGCATCGTCAAAAGTGCTTAAAAATCGATCCATCATGCTGATTCCAGTTTTTCTGAGTTAGGGCTTGCGCAAAATCGTCCCGGCTAGGCGGACCGACGCGGGCAGTACAGACGTACGGCAAGGAGGGACAACAACGCTGGGGCGATTTTGCGCAAGTCCTATTGTAATTTTGTGCGCTATATTGCTGACCATGATCGCAAATTCACCACTGTTCGCGCAATCGGTGTCTGAACTTCAGTCTTTGCTGCGGCGCCATGGCGGTGATTCTCATGCATTGGTACAAATCCTGCGCGAATTTCAGACTGTTGCGGGTTGGTTGCCGCGCCCGGCCTTGCATCACATGGCCAAGGCCTTGAACCTGAGCGTGGCCCATGTGCAGGGCGTCGCGGATTTTTACCGTTTTTTTCATACCCGACCGGTGGGCGCCTACCGCGTGCTGTTTAGCGACAACGTCACCGACCGCATGCTCGGCAGCGAAGCCCTGCTGCAGCAACTCTGCCATTTGCTCAAAGTGGCACCCAACCAGATGCGCGCCGATGGCCGCGTCAGTGTGGCCCCCACCTCATGCACCGGGCTCTGCGACCAGGGTCCGGCGGCGCTCATCAACCACCACCAGGTGCTCACCCGGCTCACCCCTGAACGCATTGCGCAGATGGCGGAACTGATTGAAAAACAGGTGCCGCCCGTGCAATGGCCGCCTGAATGGTCACAGGTGGACGACCAGATTCACCTGGCCGACGTCAAACTCGGCGTCCAGCCCGCCCCTGGCGCTGGCATTGCCGCCGCCCTGGCGCGCGCGCCCCAGGCCACGCTCGACGAACTCAAGCGCTCCAAACTGCGCGGACGCGGCGGCGCCGGTTATGCCACCGGCACCAAATGGCAACTGTGCCGCAACGCAGTCGGGCAAGCGCATTACGTGATCTGCAACGCCGACGAAGGCGAGCCCGGCACCTTCAAGGACCGGGTGCTGCTCACCAGCTACGCCGACACCCTGTTCGAGGGCATGACCATCGCGGCGTGGGCGGTGGGCGCTAACAGGGGACTGGTGTACCTGCGCGGCGAATACCGTTACCTGCTGGAACACCTACAAGCGGTCTTGCAGCGCCGGCGCGAACAAGGGCTGCTGGGCCACGCCATCCAGGGCACAACAGGTTTTGACTTTGACATCACCATTCATGTGGGCGCCGGGGCTTATGTCTGCGGCGAGGAGTCGGCACTGATCGAATCGCTCGAAGGCAAGCGCGGCGTGCCGCGCATCCGCCCGCCTTTCCCGGTGGAACACGGCTACCTGGGCCAGCCCAGCACGGTCAACAACGTGGAAACCTTCTGCGCCGTGACCCACATTGCGGTGCATGGCGGCGCTTGGTGGGCGCGCATTGGCACGGCGCAATCCACCGGCACCAAGATTCATTCGGTCTCCGGCGACTGCGCGCGCCCCGGCATTTACGAGTACCCGTTTGGCACGCGCATCGGGCGCATTCTGGAAGACTGCGGCGCACGCGACACCCAGGCAGTGCAAGTCGGCGGCCCGTCGGGCGTGTGCCTGTCGGCGCTGGAATTTGATCGCCGCATTGGTTTTGAGGATGTGCCCACGGCGGGTGCCTTCATGGTGTTTGACCGCAGCCGCGACATGTTCGAGGTGGCACGCAACTTTGCCCACTTTTTTGCCCACGAGAGCTGCGGTTTTTGCACACCCTGCCGGGTCGGCACCGAACTGGTGGTGCGCCAGATGGACAAGCTCAAACACGGTTATGGCTCCAGCGCCGACATCCAGGTGCTGTATGAACTGGACAAACTGATGCACGGCGCCACCCACTGCGGCCTGGGCGCCGGGGCCTGCAACCCGCTGCGCGACACCATCGCCAAGTTTCGTCCTGCCTATGAGCAACATTTGAAATCCCTGCATTTTGTCGCGGGCTTCGACATGGACGCCGAGCTTTCGCAGGCGCGGCGCGCCACCGGACGCAACGACAGCGGCGCGCATCTGGAGAATTTTGAATGATGAACGACCACCGCATCGATGCCCTCAGCCCGGGCACCTTTTCGCTCGATGGGCAAGAGGTGGAGTTCGGCCCCGGTGACACCCTGTTGCAGGCCGCCCGCCGCGCCGGGCATTACATCCCGCACCTGTGCTGGCATCCCGACTTTGCCGCGCACGGCTCATGCCGCCTGTGCACGGTCAGGGTCAACGGGCGCAGCGGTGCCGCCTGCACCATTCAGGCCAGCAGCGGGCAGGAAGTCGAGAGTGACACACCCGAGCTCAACGCGCAGCGCAAAACCCTGCTGCAGATGCTGTTTGTCGAGGGCAACCATTTTTGCCCGTCCTGCGAAAAAAGCGGCAACTGCCTGCTGCAGGCCACGGCCTACCAGATGGGCATGGCCGGCCCGCATTTTGAAGAGTTTTACCCTGACCGCCGGGTCGATGCCAGCCACCCCGAGCTGCTGCTGGACCTGAACCGTTGCATTTTGTGCGGCCTGTGCGTGCGCGCCAGTGCGCGGGAGGACAAGCATGTCTTCGCCATGGGCGGGCGCGGCGTGACCTCGCATTTACTCGTCAACAGCGAGAGCGGCCAATTGGGCGACAGCGCCATCAGCCTGTCAGACCACGCCGCCGACATTTGCCCGGTGGGCGCCATCCTGCCCAAACGGCGCGGCTTTGTCATCCCCATTGGCCAGCGCCGGTTTGACAGCCGCCCGGTATCGCAGGAGGACGCAACATGACCAGCACGTTGGCGGGGGCGGCCCCCTTGCACACGCCGCGCAAGCTCAAGGTCGCCACGGTGTCGCTGGCGGGCTGTTTTGGCTGCCACATGTCCTTGCTTGACATCGATGAGCGCCTGCTGGAACTGCTGGAGCACGTTGAGTTTGACCGCTCGCCGCTGACCGACATCAAAACCATTGGCCGCTGCGACATCGGCCTGATCGAAGGCGGCCTGTGCAACGCCGAGAACGTGCAGGTGCTGCGCGAGTTCAGGGCCCACTGCAAGACGCTGGTGGCGGTGGGTGCCTGCGCCATCAACGGCGGCCTGCCGGCGCAGCGCAACCAGCGCGATGTGGGCCTGATGCTGTGCGAGGTGTATTGCAGCCACAGCGGCACGGTGGCCGGCAGCCAGGTACCCAACGACCCCGAGCTGCCGCTGCCGCTGAACCATGTGCACCCGATCCACGAGGTGGTGCATGTCGACTACTTTCTGCCTGGCTGCCCGCCCAGCGCCGACGCCATCTGGTCGTTCCTGACCGACCTGCTGGCCGGCCGCACGCCGCAGTTGGGGCATGGGTTGATTCACTATGACTGAGGCACTCGTCATCGCGAGGAGCGAAGCGACGTGGCGATCCATGTATTTTGAAGTCATGGATTGCCACGCTACGCTCGCAATGACAGCTCACCTATGAAAGGAATGGTCAATGACTTTTCCCCTTGAAACCGCGGCCCACCCCGAGACCCTGCGCCGGGTGGCGATTGACCCGGTGTCGCGCGTCGAGGGGCACGGCAAGGTGACGCTGCTGCTCGACGCCAACAATCACATTGAACAGGTGCGCCTGCACATTGTCGAGTTCCGGGGTTTCGAGAAATTCATCGAAGGCCGCCCCTACTGGGAGGTGCCGGTGATGGTGCAGCGCCTGTGCGGCATTTGCCCGGTGTCACACCACCTGGCGGCGGCCAAGGCGTTTGACCGTGTGATTGGGGCTACACCGGTGAGTGCCAGCGCCACAGCGGTGCGCCGCCTGATGCATTATGGGCAAATTTTGCAATCCCATGCGCTGCACTTTTTTCACCTGGCGTCGCCCGACCTGCTGTTCGGCTTTGATTCCGAGGTGGCCAGGCGCAACATCGTGGGCGTGGCGCAGGCGCATCCCGAGATCGCCAGAAAAGGCATTTTGCTGCGCAAGTTCGGCCAGGAAATCATCCGCATCACCTCGGGCAAACGCATCCACGGCACCGGCGCGGTGCCGGGCGGCATCAACAAGCTGGTGACAGGGGAAGAACGCAACAGCCTGCAGCGCGACTTGCCCCAGATGCTGCAATGGGCGCAGGATGCGGTGGCCATTGCCAAACAACTGCATGCGCAAAACCCGGCGCTCTACAACCGCTTTGGCAGCTTTCGCTCCAAGCTGATGTCGCTGGTGCGCGCCGACGGCGCGATGGATTTGTACGACGGTGTGCTGCGCGTGCGCGACGAAGATGGGCACATCCTGTTTGACCAGATCGACGACCAGCGCTACTTGGAACTCATCGAAGAAGAGGTGCGACCTTGGAGCTACATGAAGTTCCCCTACCTGCGCAGCCTGGGGGCGCAACTGGGCTGGTACCGCGTCGGGCCGCTGGCCCGGGTGCAAAACTGCGATTTCATTCCGAGTGCGCGTGCTGAAGCTGAACGCCAGGCCTTTGTCGCCTGGGGCCGTGGCGAACCGGTGCACGCCACGCTGGCCTACCACTGGGCGCGCATGATCGAGATGTTGCACGCGGTCGAGGTGATTACTGAGTTGCTGGCGGACCCGGCGCTGCTGTCGGGCGATCTGCTCACCAGCGGTGTGCGC
>NZ_JAMPXE010000177.1 GCF_023701345.1 Rhodoferax sp.
AACTTTGGTATAGCCAATCCGTTTGGTTCGGGGCGCGTCTCTCTGGAACGCGCCCTTTTTTCTGTTGCTCAATCACTCTTTACATCGGTTTCCTGGATGCATCACATCAGAAATTTCTCCATCATTGCCCACATTGACCATGGCAAGTCCACGCTGGCCGACCGCCTGATCCAGCGTTGTGGTGGCTTGCAGGAGCGCGAAATGGAAGCCCAGGTGCTCGATTCGATGGACATCGAAAAAGAGCGCGGCATCACCATCAAGGCGCAAACTGCGGCGCTGCATTACAAGGCGCTCGATGGTCAGGTCTACAACCTCAATCTGATCGACACCCCCGGCCACGTTGACTTTTCCTACGAGGTCAGCCGTTCCCTGTCGGCCTGTGAAGGGGCCTTGCTGGTGGTCGATGCCAGCCAGGGTGTCGAAGCGCAAACCGTGGCCAACTGCTACACCGCGCTCGATCTGGGTGTGGAAGTGGTGCCGGTGTTGAACAAGATGGACCTGCCCAACGCCGACCCCGACAACGCCCGCTCTGAAATTGAGGACGTGATTGGCATTGACGCCTCCAACGCGATTGCCTGCTCGGCCAAAAGCGGCATGGGCATCGACGACATTCTGGAAGCCGTGGTGGCCCGCATCCCGGCGCCCAAAGGTAACCCCAACGGCCCCCTGCGCGCCATGATCATCGACAGCTGGTTTGACTCCTATGTCGGCGTGGTGATGCTGGTGCGCGTGGTCGATGGCCGTCTGGCCAAGGGTGAGCGCATCAAGATGATGGCGACCGGCACCACCTACAACGCCGACAGCCTGGGTGTCTTCACCCCGGCCAACGAACCGCGCAATGTCCTTGAAGCGGGCGAGGTGGGCTACATCATTGCCGGCATTCGCGAGCTGCAGGCCGCCAAAGTGGGCGACACCATCACGCTGATTCGGCCGGGCAGTGGCGGCGCGGCAGCCACCGCCACCGAGGCTTTGCCGGGCTTCAAGGAAATCCAGCCGCAGGTGTTTGCTGGTCTGTACCCGACCGAGGCCAACCAATACGAGGGCCTGCGCGACAGTCTGGAAAAGCTCAAACTCAATGACGCCTCGCTGCACTACGAGCCCGAAGTCTCGCAAGCGCTGGGTTTTGGCTTCCGGTGCGGCTTTTTGGGCCTGCTGCACATGGAAATTGTGCAGGAGCGGCTGGAGCGCGAGTTTGACCAGGACCTGATCACCACAGCCCCCAGCGTGGTCTACCAGGTGGTTTCCGTCGACGGCGAAGTCAAGATGGTGGAAAACCCGTCCAAAATGCCCGATCAGGGCCGTCTCGACGAGATCCGCGAACCCATCGTCACGGTGCACCTGTACATGCCGCAGGAGTATGTCGGGCCGGTCATGACCCTGTGCAACCAGAAGCGCGGCGTGCAGCTCAACATGGCTTACAAGGGTCGTCAGGTTGTCCTCACCTACGACATGCCGCTGGGCGAAATCGTGATGGATTTCTTTGACAAGCTCAAAAGCGTCTCGCGCGGCTATGCCTCGATGGACTACGAGTTCAAGGAATACCGGCCCGCCGACGTGGTCAAGGTCGACATTTTGCTCAACGGTGAAAAGGTCGATGCGCTGTCGATCATCGTGCACCGTTCCCAGTCGCAGTACCGCGGCCGCGCGGTGGTGGCCAAGATGCGTGAAGTGATTTCGCGCCAGATGTATGACGTGGCGATCCAGGCCGCCATTGGCGCCAACATCATTGCGCGGGAAACCATCAAGGCGCTGCGCAAGAACGTGATCGCCAAGTGTTATGGCGGCGACATTTCACGCAAGCGCAAGCTGCTGGAAAAGCAAAAAGAAGGCAAGAAACGCATGAAGCAAATTGGTTCGGTCGAAGTGCCGCAAGAAGCCTTCCTGGCTATTTTGAAGGTGGACGCATGATGCAGGCGATCACTGCCGTGATTCTGGCCGCTTTTGCCGGCTATGTGGGTGCCTGGTATTTCGGGGCACTCGAAGGCAACTTCGCCCTGCTCCTGTTCCTGGCCACCGTGGTCACTGGCATCTACTGGCTGGCCGAGCGGTTTTACTTTTTGCCGAACCGCCAGAAAGCGGCTGCCGCGCTGGAGGCGCAAGCCCTCGCACGCCATGCCGAACTCAGCAAAATGGGCATCAGCAAGGTCGATGGTGACGTGGCTGAGGGCAAGCAACGCATCCTGGCGCAACCCTGGTGGCTGGACTGGACGGCCGGGCTGTTCCCGGTGATCATCGGGGTTTTCATCCTGCGCTCGTTCCTGTTTGAGCCCTTCAAGATTCCGTCGGGTTCGATGATTCCGACGCTGTGGGTGGGCGACCTGATTCTGGTCAACAAGTTTTATTACGGGCTGCGCCTGCCGGTGCTCAACACCAGGATCACCGAGGGCACGCCGCCACAGCGCGGTGACGTCATGGTGTTTCGCTACCCGCCCAAGCCCAGCCTGGACTACATCAAGCGCGTGGTCGGCGTGCCCGGCGATGAAGTGGCCTACCTCAACAAGCGCCTGAGCATCAATGGCAAGCCGTTGCCCACCAACGCGCTGCCGGAGTTTTTTGACGAAGACGCCATGCGTTACTTTCCGCAGTTTGAAGAAACCCTGGGCGCTAAGCCGCATCGTTTGCTCAACGACCCGGCGCGGCCCGCGTTCATTCCGGGTGCGGATGAATTTGAATTCAAAAACAATTGCCGCTACAGTATTGAAGGTGTGGTGTGCAAAGTGCCCGAGGGGCATTACTTCATGATGGGCGATAACCGCGACAATTCCCTGGACTCGCGTTACTGGGGTTTTGTGCCAGACAAGAACATTGTGGGCAAGGCCTTTTTTGTCTGGATGAATTTTGGCAACCTCAAGCGCATCGGCTCTTTCAATTGACCTGGAGACTGACATGACTTCTTCTTTCAAATCCGGCCAGCGTGGCATCACCATGATCGGCATTCTTTTTGTCGGCGTGGTGCTGGCGGGAGCCGGTGTGCTGACCGCCCAGGTCGTGCCCACCGCGATGGAATACCAGACCATTCTGAAAGCCGTGAACAAAGCCAAAGAGGGCAATACCGTGCCCGAAGTGCGCATGATCTTTGACAAGACCGCGAGCATCGATGACATCAAGTCAATCAAAGGCAAAGACCTGGAAATCACCAAAGAAAATGACAAGGTGGTGGTCAGCTTTTCCTATGAACGCGAAATCCACCTGACTGGCCCGGCTTTTCTGACCCTCAAGTACAGCGGAAAATCGAATTGAAACAACAGGTGATGGTTTGAATCCAGGGCTGGTCACGCTGCAACAGCGTTTGCAGCATCAGTTTGCGGATCCTGGCTTATTGAAGCGGGCGCTCACGCACCGCAGCTTTTCATCGGATCACAACGAGCGCCTGGAGTTTTTGGGCGACTCGGTACTGGGCGTGGTGGTGGCCGACATGCTGTACCGGCGTTTGCAAAACCTGCCCGAAGGTGATTTGTCCAGGGTGCGGGCCAATCTGGTCAAGCAGGACACACTGCACCAACTGGCCGTGTCGCTGGGCTTGTCCGAAGTGATTTTGCTGGGCGAGGGCGAGATGCGCTCGGGCGGCCAGAAGCGGCCTTCCATTCTGGCCGATGCCTTGGAGGCCGTGATTGGCGCGGTCTATCTGGATGCCAATTTTGCCGCCGCGCAAGCGCTGGTGCAGCGGCTCTACCAGGCGGTGCAAATCAACCCCGAGATGGAAGCCATTGGCAAAGACCCCAAAACCGAATTGCAAGAGTGGCTGCAAGGGCGCCGCATGAAACTGCCCAGTTACCGGGTGGTGGCGACGCTGGGCGCTGCGCACAAGCAGAGCTTTGATGTGGAATGCGAAATTCCTGAACTCAACCGTGCCGAGCGTGGCATCGGCGGTTCGCGTCGTGCTGCCGAACAGGCGGCCGCGACGGCGATGTTGCAAATTTTGAAAGCGACGGTGATCTGATGAATACCCCCAAGAAAACAGCTGCCGAAGCTCCTGCGGTTGAGGTGCAGGACAACCTGGAAGACTTGTTGGCCGGCATGCGCCGCGACATGCGCCCCGCCGGTGCCACCGAGGCGCCGGTTGCGGGTCAGCGCTGCGGCCTGATTGCCATCGTGGGCAAACCCAATGTCGGCAAATCCACCCTGCTTAATGCGCTGGTGGGGCAAAAAATCAGCATCACCTCACGCAAGGCGCAAACCACGCGCCACCGCATCACCGGCATGCACACCCAGGGCGCGACCCAGTTTGTCTTTGTCGATACCCCTGGTTTCCAGACCCTGCATGGCAATGCGCTGAACAAGTCGCTCAACAAAACCGTGGTGGGTGCGGTGGCCGATGTCGACCTGATTTTGTTTGTGGTGGAAGCCGGCAGTTTCACCCCGGCCGATGCGCGCGTGTTGGCGCTGCTCGACAAGAAAATTCCCACGCTGTTGATTGCCAACAAGCTCGACAACGTGCACCGCCGTGGTGACATTGCGCCCTGGCTGCAAACCATGCAGGAAAAACACGCTTTTGCCGAGTTTGTGCCGATGTCGGCCAAAAGCGCCAAGGATGTCGAGCGCCTGCTGGGCATTTGCGAAAAATTCCTGCCTGAGCAAGCCTGGTGGTACGCCGCCGATGAACTCACCGACCGCAGCGAACGCTTCATGGCAGCCGAGATGGTGCGCGAAAAGCTGTTTCGACTGACCGGCGACGAGCTGCCCTACACCTCGACTGTCATCATCGACAAGTTTGAAGAAGAGCCGCCCCAGAAAAAAGGCCAGAAACGCCTGCTGCGCATCGCCGCCACCATCGTGGTCGAGCGCGACGGTCACAAGGCGATGGTAATCGGCGACAAGGGCGAGCGCATCAAGCGCATCGGCATGGAGACCCGCGTCGAGCTTGAAAAGCTGTTCGATTGCAAGGTCTTCATCGAGATGTGGGTCAAGGTGCGCTCGGGCTGGGCGGATGACGAAGCGCGCGTGCGCTCATTTGGCTACGAGTAAGCGCTGAGCTGACGCTTTCACCATTCTCAGGTTTTGGGGTGGCAGGGGACGGGTTGGGGCGGCAGCCTCATACTGTCAAAGGCCCAGAAATCGGCCGCCACCCCAACCCATCCCCTGCTGGCGAGCGCTGGTTGAAATCGAACTGGGGGAGATCAGAAAATACAAATTCAAGCGGCAGCGCGGGTGACTCTGTTGCAGCGTTATGCACAGCTCCC
>NZ_JAMPXE010000178.1 GCF_023701345.1 Rhodoferax sp.
CGCTCGACGGTGATGGTGTGGTAACCAAAGGCGTCGTTGTCAAAAATGCGGCTGATGGGCACACCGTCACGGCTCACTTCCTTGAAGTCACCAAACAGGCGGGTGATCTCGTCAATGTGGTCGGCACTAAGTTCCTTGCGCTTGGAGCCCAGGCTCTTGCGCATCTTCTGCCAGAAGCCGCTGGCGTCGATCAGTTGCAGCTTGCCTTTGCGGGCCGGCGGCTTGCGGTTGCTGACGATCCAGACATAGGTGCTGATGCCGGTGTTGTAAAACATGTCGGTCGGCAGGGCGATGATGGCCTCGACCAGGTCACTTTCCAGCACGTAGCGGCGAATCTCGCTCTCACCGCTGCCGGCGCCACCGGTGAATAGCGGAGAGCCGTTGAGCACAATGCCGAAGCGGCTGCCGCCATCGACAGCCGGGCGCATCTTGGCGATCAGGTGCAACAGGAACAGCAGCGAGCCGTCGGACACGCGCGGCAGGCCGGGGCCAAAGCGGCCGTTGTAGCCCTGTTCTTCGGCTTCCTTGCGGATTTCCTTCTCAATCTTTTTCCACTCGACACCAAAGGGCGGATTGGACAGGCTGTAGTCAAACACCTTGCCGGGCAAGCCGTCCGCAGACAGGGTGTTGCCAAAGATGATGTTGGCAATGTCCTGGCCCTTGATCAGCATGTCGGCCTTGCAGATGGCGTAGGACTCGGGGTTGAGCTCCTGGCCGTACATGACCAATCTAGCGTCGGGGTTGAGTTGGCCCAGGTGTTCACCGGCCACGCTCAACATGCCGCCGGTGCCAGCCGTTGGGTCGTACAGGCTGCGCACCACACCGGGCTGGGTGAGAGCCTGGTCGTCTTCGATGAACAGCAGGTTGACCATGAGCCGGATGACCTCGCGCGGGGTGAAGTGCTCACCGGCGGTCTCGTTGGAAAGCTCGGCGAACTTGCGGATCAGCTCTTCAAAGACAGCGCCCATTTCGGCGTTACTGACCACGTTGGGGTGCAAGTCGATGTTTGCAAACTTTTCGGTGACCATGTACAGCAGGCCGGACTTGGCGAGCTTGTCGATCTGGGTGTGAAACTCAAAGCTCTCGAAGATGTCACGCACCGCCGGGCTGAAGGCTTGCATGTAGGCGCGCAGGTTCTCACCAATGTGATCTTGGTCGCCCATGAGCTTTTTGAGGTCCAGCGGCGAGGTGTTGTAAAAGAACTGGCCGGACTTGCGCAACAGGAAGGGCTCGGAGTTCAGGCCCGCTTTCTCGCGCAAAGCCTTTTCTGCCAGCACTTTGGCCTTGGTGGCCTCCAGCACGCAGTCCAGGCGGCGCAGCACGGTAAAGGGCAGGATGACTTTGCCGTATTCAGACTGTTTGTAGTCACCGCGAAGGAGGTCGGCGACCGACCAGATGAACGAGCTTAAATTGGGGTTGGTGGTGGCCATGCGGTGGTTTTTGGCAGTGTGACAGTGCTGCTGGGGGCTGGTTGTTATGGGCTGATCTTACACAGTGTTCCGGTGGTATTTAGCACACCTGATTTCGCGTTTACCCCAAACCAACGGACCTGCTCAGGCTTGTTGGTTGTTGCGGGTAAGTGCTTATATCTAGTTGCACTGTCGAGGCTGTGGGGTGTGACTGAATGGAGTCGTTGGAAACTGGTCAAGGCCGGGCAACTGGTTGAACCATTGAGTGATATGGGCTAGACTGAAACCTGATTTCAGGGTGTTCCAGTGGGTCAGTTTCTGTTTTGTTGGTATATTTGTTGGTATTTTGAAATTGTTAACTTGAAATCTATAATATCCATGCGGGTTGTAGCTTGATGTTCGAGTCAGATAATCGCACCATTACATAGTACAAAGGCCTCCAAGTAGCGATACTCGGAGGCCTTTTCATTGCGCGTGACTTCTTTATTTGCCTGACTGTCAGTTCAGGTCCTCAGGCCGCCAAAGCCATTTTGCCGCCAGGCCTCGAACACGGTCACGGCCACGGCGTTGGACAGGTTCAGGCTGCGCTGCCCTGGCATCATCGGCAGTTTGAAGGTTTGTTGCTGCGCAAATGACTGGCGCACGGCATCGCTCAGGCCTTTGGTCTCGGAGCCAAACACCAGATAGTCACCGGGTTTGAAGCGTGCCTCGAACACGTTCTGGCTGGCCCGGGTGGTCAGCGCAAACAGCCGCCCAGGCAAAGCTTGCTCATCATCCAGAAAGCTCTGCCAGTTGGCATGGCGTATGACGGTGGCATATTCGTGGTAGTCGAGCCCGGCACGGCGCATGTGCTTGTCGTCCATCGAAAACCCCAGTGGCTCCACCAGGTGCAAGGTGCAGCCGGTGTTGGCGGCCAGGCGTATGACGTTGCCCGTGTTGGGAGGGATTTCGGGCTCAACCAGAACAATATGAAACATGCCCGCATTGTCGCGCAAGCTTATTCGGTGCGGGCAATGACCAATCCAGTGACATGGGTAGCACCAGCCGCCTTGAGCTCCCGCGCGGCGGTGTACAGCGAAGCGCCGCTGGTCATCACATCGTCTACCAACACCAGCCGTGCACCGTGTAGCGTCGAAATTTTGAGCGGATCCACCGCAAAAGCCTGATTCAGGCTGGTCAGCCGTTGCGCGCGTTTGAGGCTGTGCTGTGCTGGCGTGTCGGCAATGCGCAGCAACAGGTCTGACCGGGTTTTGTGGGCGCTGAGTTGATGTGCCAGCAGCAAGGCCTGGTTGTAGCCACGGACTTGCAGGCGCTGTCTGGACAGCGGCATGGGCAACAGCAGGTCAGCGGCCTCCAGCGCTGGCTCGACCCAGGGTGTGGCTTTGAGCAGATGGGCAAAAAACCGGACCAATGCGGGCTGGTCATGGAACTTGAAATCGGCCATCAAATGCGCCCACGGGAAGGCGTAGGGCACGGCAGCCAGACACATGTCCAGTGGCGGAGGGGCTTTCAGACAGGCGCCGCACTGCGATAGACCGGCCGGCAAGGGCAGCGCGCAGGTGTGACAGCGTGGCTGGGGCTGGGCAAATTCAGCCACGCAGCGGTCACAAATGGGCTGCGCCGGCCATGTGCGGCAAATCCGGCACTGGCTGGCGGGTGGGCGCAAGACCCTTGAAAGCAAGCTGGTGAACATACAGTCAATATACTCGCGTCTCTATTCCAAACGCGTTATGGTTGATCAATCCCCCCCTTCTGTTGACCCGCAGGCTGCGCAGCGCTGGCACAACCGCCCCGCGGCTGAGTCCGCATGGCTGCACGAAGAAGTGGCTCGGCGCATGCAGGAGCGTCTGGACTGGATCACGGTCCAGCCCGAGAGCTGGGTGCATTGGTCGCCGCTCAACGGCGGACTGGCGTCGCATGCGTTGTTACGGCAACGCTATCCCCAGGCGTTTTGCACCCTGGTCGAGGCAAGCCCGAAGCGCGCCCAGCATCTCGCACGGGCTGTGACACCGCCCTGGTGGCAAGCACAGCGCTGGTTGCGGCCCAGGCCCCAGGTGGTCAATCAGGTGACGCAGCCAGCCCGGATGTTGTGGGCCAACATGAGTTTGCACATGACTGACCAACCCCAGGCCTTGCTGCAGCAGTGGCATCAGGCTTTGGCGGTAGATGGTTTTTTAATGTTTTCGTGTCTGGGGCCTGACACCCTCAAAGAACTGCGTGTGCTTTACCGGGCGCTGGGCTGGCCAGCGCCCAGTCATGAATTCACCGACATGCACGACTGGGGTGACATGCTGATCGGGGCCGGCTTTGCCGAGCCCGTGATGGACATGGAGCGCATCACGCTCACGTTTGAGTCACCGCAGCGCGTGCTGCAGGAGTTGCGGGGCCTGGGACGCAATCTTCATGTTGGACGCTTCCAGACATTGCGGGGGCGACGCTGGCACAGCCAGCTGCTTCAGGCGATCGAAAAAAATGCCATGCAACTGACATTTGAAGTGGTTTATGGTCATGCCTTCAAGCCCGCGCCCAAACTCACGGTGCGGGCGCAAAGTGAAATCTCCCTGGACCAGATGCGTGCGGCCTTGACACGCGGAAAAGCCGCAGGCGCCGCACGATCCGACCCCCTGCCAGGCCTGGGTCAACCTGAATGAGCTCAACCTTCACCGGGAACTGATGCTGCTGCTGGTGGGGCCCGCTATCCGCATTTTCTGGCTGCCCTGAGGTTCATCCCGTGGCCGCCGCGCCGGATGGGCTTGGGGTTTTCCCTTGTTGCCTTGTGCGTATTCCCTAGCCAATATCCTTTAGAATCGTTTGATAAATATCAAATAGTCTTGAGATATTCAACCATGAGGACGGCATTTATGCGTGGCTTGTATGCGTATCTTACTCGGTGCGAGTAATCACAATGGCTCTCGCACGCGCCAGGTAGGCGTGAGCGGCAGGACGGCGCTGGAAGGTCCGACCGTCGGAGCCAATGAATACGTTTTCTCGTTAACCCTATTGATACCCACTGACAAAGGAAACCATGAACCTTTCAGCGTCCTCCGCCACAACCACCGACAACGATCCTGGTGATCTGTTTAAAAGTGCCGCCAACCTTGCCGTTAAAGTGGCAATCGTGGCGGCGGTTGTGGTTGGTGCAATCATTTTGCTGGCTGTGATGGCGGCGCCTGAGGGTTCGAGCCAGGGCGACATGTCGGACCAGGCGGTGGCGGCACGCATTCAGAAGGTGGGCACTTTGACCTTGGGTGATGCTGCCGGTAGCGGGCCGCGCTCTGGCGAAGACCTGTTCAAGGAGCGTTGTGCAGCTTGCCACGCCGCTGGTTTGATGGGTGCGCCAAAGTTGGCTGACAAGGCCGCCTGGGGCCCTCGCATTGCCAGTGGTTATGCCGCCCTGTTGAATGCTGCGCTGAAAGGCAAGAATGCCATGCCGGCCCAGGGTGGCGCAGGTTACAGCGATGTTGAAGTGGGTCGTGCCCTGGTCTATATGGCTAACGCATCGGGCGCCAGTTTTGCCGAACCTGAGGCTGAGTCTGCGGACGCAGCGACTGCACCCGTCGCCAAAAATGCCAAGCCCTGAAGTGCTGTTCAGTGCCATCGGTTTTCAACGCACGGTGTCGGATGAATGCATCGGCGAGGTGGGCGCGGTTCGTCAAAAGAATCACGCCTTTGCTTAAATTTTTTGGCAATTTAGAAATGAAAAAACTGGTCTTCGCTCACTTCGCTTTGCTCATTGC
>NZ_JAMPXE010000043.1 GCF_023701345.1 Rhodoferax sp.
ACGTGGTCGATGACGCCGCCATCGTGGGTTGCCATGAACTGGGGCTTTCTGAAGATGCCTTTTTACAGCTTGCTCTCCCGCAAGGCCATGTGGTGTCGGTGGCGCAGGCCGAGCCACCCGCCTCGATCGGCGCGCTCTACCGACAAATTGCGGGCGAACGCCTGGGTCGTGAAGACTTTCAGGGCATCGTGAATGACATCGCCGAGCTTCACTACTCAAAAATCGAACTGACCGCCTTTGTGGTCGCCACCAACCGCGATGAACTGGACCGCGAGGAAGTCTATTTTTTGACCGAAGCGATGGCTGACAGCGGCAGAAAACTCGACTGGCATGACACCCTGGTGGTGGACAAACACTGCATTGGCGGCATCCCCGGCAACCGCACGTCGATGCTGGTGGTGCCGATCGTTGCCGCACACGGCCTGCTCTGTCCCAAAACATCGTCGCGTGCCATCACTTCGCCCGCCGGTACCGCCGACACCATGGAAGTGCTGGCCAATGTGGAGCTGCCTTTCGAGCAATTGGCAGACATCGTGCGGGATCACCGCGGCTGCCTGGCCTGGGGCGGTACCGCCAAGCTGTCGCCGGCTGACGATGTGCTGATTGCGGTGGAGCGACCGCTGGCCATTGACTCACCCGGACAAATGGTGGCCTCCATCCTGTCGAAAAAAATCGCTGCCGGCTCGACCCATCTGGTGCTTGACATCCCGATTGGTCCGACCGCCAAAGTGCGCTCCATGCCCGAGGCGCAGCGGCTGCGCAGACTGTTCGAATATGTCGCCAGTCGCCTGCACCTGTCGCTCGATGTGGTCATCACCGACGGGCGTCAACCGATCGGACGCGGCATTGGCCCGATGCTGGAGGCGCGCGACGTGATGCGCGTGCTGGAGAACGACCCGCAAGCACCCAACGACCTGCGGCAAAAAGCCTTGCGCCTGGCCGGACGGCTGATTGAATGCCATCCCGATGTGCGTGGCGGCGACGGTTTTTCGATCGCACGCGATATTCTGGATTCGGGCCGCGCGCTCGCGAAGATGAACGCCATCATTGCGGCCCAGGGCGCCAAGGATTTTGACTACAACAATCCACCCCTTGCGCTGCTGACCTTCGAGGTCCGCGCGCCCACAGACGGTGTGGTCACCAATATTGACAATTTGCAGGTGGCCCGCATCGCCCGCTTGGCCGGTGCGCCCAAAGTGGCCGGTGCGGGCATCGACCTGTTTCAAAAGCTGGGGGATGCCGTGATGGCGGGAGACCTTTTGTACCGGGTCCATGCCAGCTATCAAAGCGACCTGAGCTTCGCGCGCCAGGCCAGCGCCAGGTCCAACGGCTACACCCTGGGCAAGGCCAGCGAGGTGCCGCATGTCTTTGTGGAGTTCTGATGCCATGCTGTTGTACTTTGAAGATGAGTTGAACAGCGCCACACGCCTGGCACAGGCGGCCCAACGGACAGCCATCATGGTGGAGCGGCACCGTTTTCCCGATGGTGAAATCAAGTTGCGCCTGCCCGATGCCTTGCCCGCACAGGTGTTGATTCTGCGCACGCTGAACGACCCAAATGACAAACTGATTGAACTGCTGCTGGCGGCGCAGACCGCGCGCACGCTCGGCGCAAAACACCTGACGCTGGTGGCACCGTATCTGGCCTACATGCGCCAAGACATGGCCTTTCGCCCCGGCGAGGCCATCAGCCAGCGCATTGTCGGAAAGTTCATCGCGGACTTGTTTGACGCGGTGATCACCGTCGACCCGCACCTGCACCGGGTCGCGACCCTGCAGCAAGCCGTGCCCGTGGCCCATGCAGTGGTTCTCAGCGGAGCACCGTTGCTTTCGGACTGGATTGCAGCGCGGCGACAGCGGCCTTTGCTCATCGGACCCGATGAAGAATCGGCGCAGTGGGTCGCGCTGGCGGCGCAACGCCACGCCTTTGATCACGCGGTATGCCGCAAGGTGCGCCACGGCGACCGGGACGTCGATGTTGCGCTGCCCAATGTGGCGCTGGCTGGGCGACAGGTGGTTCTGCTCGATGATGTGGCCAGCACGGGGCATAGCGTCGCCCGCGCAGCCCAACTGCTGCTGGCAGCGGGTGCCGCGTCGGTCGATGTGGCGGTCACCCACGCTCTGTTCTCGGGCAAGGCCCTGCAGGTGATGCAGGACGCGGGCATCGGTGAAGTCTGGAGCACCGATTGTGTGATACATCCCAGCAATGCCGTCTGCATGGCCAACGCCCTTGCCGCTGCCATCAATGGCGCCCGAAATTAATTGGAATCTGACCCCAATTAACCAATTAATTCTGTCACTATTTTCACCCACAATGACCGCCATGAATCAAATCAAGAATACGCCCCAGCACCTGACCGAACGTCGCCTGGCAGATGCTTGGGCCGAACTGCAAAATTACGCCGACCAAGGCAACCCGTTGGAAGCCGATGCCTACCGTCTGGCATTTGCCGACCCCGAGTTCCTGCTGCGCCGGGAAACCCGCGGCATTCGCTTTCAACTGGAAATGCTCAAGCCTGATCTGGACCAGGCTGAGCAGGGTATCGAAAGTACGGTGGTGGTGTTTGGCAGCGCCCGCTTTCCAGCACCGGAAGACGCCAAGAACAGCCTCTACGAGGCACAACTCAGCGGTGACGCCAGTGCTCTGGCTGTGGCGCATCGGCTGGTGCGTAACGCCCGCTATTACGACCAGGCACGCTTGTTTGCCCGACTGGTGGCTGGTTACAGCATGCATCGCCGACCCGAGGAGCGCCTGTTCATTGCTACCGGCGGAGGCCCCGGCATCATGGAAGCCGCCAACCGTGGCGCGCATGAAATGGGCGCTCCGAGCGTCGGGCTGAACATCGCCCTGCCCCACGAACAAAAGCACAATGCTTACGTCACGCCCACCCTCAGCTTCAAGTTTCACTACTTTGCGCTGCGCAAAATGCACTTCATGATGCGCGCCAAGGCGTTGGTGGCTTTTCCCGGCGGCTTTGGTACGCTGGACGAACTGTTTGAAGTCATCACCCTGGTGCAGACCCGCAAGGCCAAGCCCGTGCCCATCGTGCTGTATGGCACCGAGTACTGGAAACGCCTGATCAATATCGACACCCTGGTCGAGGAAGGCGCGATCGCCGCGGAAGACCTCAAGCTGTTCCAGTATGTGGATGAGCCTGAAGCCGCCTGGGCGGTGATCAAGGATTTTTACGGTTTGTGAGCGGGCGGGCGCAAGTGCCAGGCCGAGCGCGCCCCGGCCGCCACGCTGGCACCTACCGTCCAGAACACCAACGACACGCCCATCACGGCGCCCGCGCTGCCAAACAGCATGGGCATCAGGACGCTGGACGCGTTGATGGCCATCAAACGGAAGCCCAGGGCCTCGCCATGGCGTGCCTCGGGCGTGATCTGGTGCAAGGTGCTCATGATCATGGGCTGCACCGAGCCCAGCGAAACGCCCAATAACACAGAGCACAGGCCCATCGTCAGCGCGTCGGGCATGAACGGGTAAATCGCAAACAGCACGGCGGTGGCCAGCATGGCCGTGGTCACCACCACCCATTCATGCAAGTGGGCCGCCAACAGCGGCAAGGCAACCCGGACGGCCGTTGCGGCCAGGGCGAAGCTGCCCAAAATCGCCCCAATGGCCGAGGCGCTCAAGCCGCGCTCATACCCCAGCACCGGCACCACAAAAGTATGAACGTCCCAGCAGGAGGACAGCAACCAGTTCACCAGCATCAGCCTGCGGATCATCGGATCACGGAGCAAATCCCAGGCGCCCCCCTTGCCTGCACCGGTTTTGACCGGTACCGGGGGCAGCTCCACGGTATGGCGCACCCACAGCCAGGTCATCAGGGGCATACAGGCGAGCGCAAAAAATGCCACCCGGAAACCAGCCAGGTCAATCAGCAAACCGGCCATCAACGGACCGACAAAATTCGCCAGCGCCGGGCCAATCGAGAGCCAGCTGAACATGCGCTTGAGCTCGGTGTTGTTTTGCGCCGAGCGCCCGACATGGCGCTGCAGGCTGATGGACGCCACGCCGGTGGCACCGCCGGTCATCAGGGCGCTCAGGCACAGCACAGGGAAGATTGGAAATGCTACCGCCAGCCCGGCACCCGCACTGGCGGCCAGCACGCAAATACCCACGGGTCGTTTGAATCCGTTGCGATCCGCATAACGACCGGCAGGCAGTGCCAAAAACACCTGGGTCAGGGCAAACAAGGACAGCAACAAGCCCACCGCCAGGGCGCTGTGCCCCTCGCGCAGCGCCATCAGCGGAGCGGCCAGACGCATCCCCGCCATGCAGGCGTGCAAACTGATATGCCCGCCGATCAGGCGGGCCAGCGCCACCGAGCCCAGCGGGGCGATGGCAGCAGTCACGACTGCGCAGGCCCTTCTGCGCTGTCGAAATCAGTGTCGTGCACGATCAGCGCAGCGCTTTGGGTGTCAGACAAAGCCTCGACATTTTTAAGCGCTCGTCCCATGGCCCGGCTGCGGGTTTGCGCGCCGTCAATGGTTTTGAGCACGGTCTCGGTTTGCGACTTGACCCTGGCCAGCACATCGCCAAATTTGCCAAATTCGGTTTTGACGGCGCCCAGCACCTGCCAGACTTCGCTGGAGCGCTTCTCCAGCGCCAGAGTTCTGAAGCCCATTTGCAGCGAACTCAGCATGGCCAGCAAGGTGGTTGGCCCCGCCAGCGTGACCCGGCTGTCGCGCTGCAAGGACGCCATCAGGCCGGGGCGGCGCAGCACCTCGGCGTACAGGCCTTCGGTGGGTAAAAACAGAATGGCAAAGTCGGTGGTGAACGGTGGCTCCAGGTATTTTTCAGCGATTGATTTGGCTTCCAGGCGAATGCGCTGTTCCAGAGCACGGGCAGCCAATTCTGCCCCCGGCGCATCGGCACGGCCCTGGGCATCGAGCAGGCGCTCGTAGTCCTCATTGGGGAACTTGGCATCGATCGGCAGCCACAAGGGGACACCTGAATCGGACCGGCCCGGCAACCGGACAGCAAAGTCAACCACATTTTTGCTGCCCGGCCGCGTCGCCACCTGCGCCGCGTACTGGTCAGGCACAAACACCTGCTCCAGCAGCGATGCCAGTTGCGCCTCGCCAAAAATACCGCGTGTCTTGACATTGGTGAGCAGGTGCTTGAGGTCACCCACGCCTTGCGCCAGGGTCTGCATTTCGCCCAGGCCCTTGTGGACCTGCTCCAGCCGATCGGCCACCTGTTTGAAGCTCTCACCCAAACGCGACTGCAGCGTGCTTTGCAGCTTTTCGTCGACCGTGGCACGCATTTCATCGAGCTTGCCCGCATTGCTGGTCTGCAATTGCGCCAGCTGCTTTTCGAGCGTTTCACGGATCTCACTCATGCGCCGGGCGTTGGACTCGCTCAACCCGGACAACTGGTTGGTGAGCGTGTCGTGCAGGTTTTTTTGCAGCAAGGCCAGTTGCTGTCCAAAGGCATCGATTTGCGTGTTTTGCGTGCGCGTGGCCTCGGCGCCCTGTTGCACCAGGGTTTGCTGAAAAGTGGAAAGAGTCAGCGCGAGTTCCTGGCGGCTGTCGCGAGAAGCCTCAAGAATGTCCCGGCGCAGTTCGCGCTCCAGCCGATCCGTGCTCTCCTTGACTTGCTGCATCAGAGGCTCGGCAGCGGACGTCTCGTCCCTGGCGAGCCGCATGAAGACAAAAAACAGAACGACTGTATTCAGGACGCCAATCAGCAGCAGGAACCAGACAAGGAGATCGTTCACGTTTAATTTTTCCCGGTTTGCATCAATTTGACCGTGCCGTGCATCAAGCCTTCACAAGCTGCGGGTTCAGCGGCGTCAAGGCTTTGCCGTGCACCAAGTAGCCGATCAGGTTGTCAGCGGCGAGTTTCGCCATGGCCAGGCGGGTGGGCATGGTGGCGCTGGCAATGTGCGGCGTGAGCACCACATTGGGCACGGTCAACAAATCCGGATGCACCCTGGGTTCACCCTCGAACACATCGAGTCCTGCCGCGGCAATGGTGCCTTGCTTCAAGGCGGAGGCCAGAGCGACATCGTCCACGATGCCGCCACGCGCAATGTTGATCAGCGTGGCGGTGGGTTTCATTTGTGCCAATTCCGCTGCACCGATGGCGTGGTGTGCCTCGGGTGAGTATGGCAATACCAAAATCAGATGGTCAGACTGCTGCAACAACTCCGTTTTACTGACCAGGGTCGCGCCGCAAGCCGACTCGGTGGCGGCGTCCAGGCGTGAGCGGTTGTGATAGATGACTTTCATGCCAAAACCGTGCGCGCCACGCCTGGCGATGGCCTGACCAATGCGCCCCATACCAAAAATGCCAAGCGTGCTGCCGTGCACATCAGAGCCGGCGAACATGTCATAGCGCCAACTGTTCCACAAACCGGCACGCAAAAACCGCTCGCTTTCCGCCATGCGCCGGGCCGTGGCCATGACCAGCGCAAAGCCAAAATCGGCGGTGGTTTCGGTCAGGACATCGGGGGTGTTGGTGGCCAGCACGCCGGCAGCGGTCATGGCATCGAGGTCAAAGTTGTTGTAACCCACGGCCATATTGGCGCAGATTTTGAGATCGGGACAAGCCGCCAAAAGGTCGGCATCAATGCGCTGGCTGCCAGTGGTGAACGCACCCTGCTTGCCTTGCAACTGCTCGATGAGCTGTGCCGGGGTCCAAAGCACATCTTCCTGATTGGATGTGACATGAAAATGCTGCTCCAGCAGCGTCAATATTTCCGGAAAAACAGCACGCGCAACCAAAATATTCGGTTTCATCTTAAGACTCCTGACACGGTTGAAATGCGTGAAGCATGATTTTTTAAAGTACCATTGTCCTCGATCAAATGGGATTTTTGACACCTTGAGGCTCTTCCCCGTGCCACTATTTTCCTGAATTTCTACACTCGATTTTGACGGTATCAATACCATTTCAGACTTGTCTACAATCGCGCAAATTCAAAAATTTCAACATTCATTCCCGTGATTCGTTCCTTCAGCCTGTTCACTTTTTTATACCTCTTCTGGCTCTTGCTGTCAGGCTTTTTTACGCCATTTTTGCTGGCGTCGGGTGTGGGTTGTGCGTTGGCTGTGACCTGGTTTGCACGACGCATGAACGTCGTTGACGATGAAGGGCACCCGGTCCAATTGGGGCCTCGTGCCTTGATCTATTGGGTCTGGCTCTTCAAGGAAATCCTCAAATCGGGATGGGATGTCAGCAAAATCATTGTGCATCCCAAATTACCCATCAGCCCGACGCTGGTGCGCTTCAAGCCTTCCCAAAAAACGGATGTCGGCCTGGTGCTGCACGCCAACTCCATCACGCTGACACCCGGCACCATCACGATTGATGCCCATGCCAAAGAATTTTTGGTGCACGGCCTGACCCGCACCGCTGCGCATGGCGTAGTGGACAGTGAAATGGACCGGCGTGTCACAGGCTGCGAGGGCAAGGCCTGATGTTCTCGGTCGCCGCCATTGCGCTGCTGGTCACACTGGCACTGGCCCTGGCGCGCGCCACTTTGGGACCAACGGTTTTCGACCGGGCGCAGGCAGCCAACACCATTGGCACGGTGGCAATGCTGCTGCTGGCGGTCCTGGGGTTCCTGAACGGGCGTCCCGAGTTTTTGGATCTGGCCATCGTTTACGGCTTGTTGAATGTGATCGGCACAATTGCGGTTTTGAAGTATTTCCGGCGCGGGGATCTGGGCGACCCGGGTGATGAAAAAGAAGAGTCCACTGCAAAAGAAGAGCCCACCGCATGAATTTATTCATCACGATTGTGAGTTGGTTGAGCTTGACGCTTGGCGGTATTTTTTGCATTGTGGGCGCCATTGGCTTGCTGCGCATGCCAGATTTTTATACCCGGATGCATGCCGCCAGCGTGATCGAAACGTTGGGTGCTGGCCTGATCTTGTTGGGCCTGATGTTGCAGGCGGGGCTCACCTTGGTGACCGTCAAACTGTTCATGCTGGGCGTGATGATCCTGTTTGTCAGCCCGACAGCCACGCATGCGCTGGCACGTGCCGCCATGGTGCGAGGGCTCAAGCCGCTGTTAGCCGTTGAGGAGAAAACACCATCGAAACCTTGATCATCAACGTGCTGATGTTAATGATGGCGGTGAGTGTTCTGGTCATCATCCGCAGTCGCAACCTGTTTGGCGTGATTGTGCTCAGCGGCATCTACAGCTTTCTGATGGCCACCGTGCTGGTGGCCATGGACGCGGTTGACGTGGCCATGACCGAAGCAGCCGTGGGCGCGGGCATCTCGACTGTTCTCTTGCTGGGTGCGCTCTATCTGGGGAAAAGTGAAGAGGCTCATCCACCCAACAAACCATTTCTGCCGCTTTTGGTCTCACTGTCTGTCGGCGGCATGTTGGTCTACGGCACCCTTGGCCTGCCTGAATTCTCGGACCCCAAGGCACCGATTCACACACATGTTGCACCACGATATCTTAACGAGGTCAAGCAAGAGGTCGACGTCCCCAATGTGGTCACAGCCGTCTTGGCCAGTTACCGTGGCTATGATACTTTGGGCGAAACCACGGTAGTCTTCACCGCCGGCGCCGGGGTTGTCGCCCTGTTGCGACGTCGCCGCAAGGGACGCAAGCTATGAGAAACGACCTGATCCTGCGGGTGATTGCCAAGCTGCTGATCCCGTTCATTTTGCTGTTTGCCCTGTATGTGCAGTTTCATGGCGACTTTGGTCCGGGTGGTGGTTTCCAGGCGGGCGTGATTCTGGCGGCTGCAGTTATTTTTTATGCCCTGATCTATGGCTTGGCCGATGCCCGCAAAGTGGTTCCCGAGCCCCTGGTGGAATCCATGATGGCGATTGGTGTCCTGATCTACGCGGGGGTCGGCGTGGCGGGTTTGCTGCTGGGCGGCAATTACCTTGATTACTTTGTGCTCGACCCCAACCCGGTGCTCGGCCAGCATCGCGGCATTTTCTGGGTCGAGGTGGGCGTGGCCACCACGGTATCGGGTGTCATGCTGAAAATTTTTTACATGTTCGCTGACCGCAGCAAGGTGGACGAAGAATGAGCGGCGCAACGACCACCATGACACTGGGCAGTCACTTCACCTATTTCATCACGATATTTCTGATGGTCGCGGGCTTGTTCATTGTCACCTCGCGCACGAACCTGATCAAGAAACTGATCGGCCTCGGTATTTTTCAGACCTCGGTTTATCTGCTCTACATTGCACCTGCCAAACTGATTGGCGGCACAGCACCCATCCTGAGTGACGCATTCACGGTTTATTCCAACCCCCTGCCCCACGTCCTGATTCTGACGGCCATCGTGGTGGGGGTGGCGACCCTGGCATTGGGTCTGGCCCTGGTGGTGCGCATTCGCGAGGCCTACGACACCATCGAAGAAGATGACATCCTGGACCTGGAAACCCAATCAGAAGGCGACGGTAACGCAACATGAATTTGGCCCAGCACCTGCCTGCATTGCAAGTTGTTGTTCCCCTGATCGCGGCACCACTCACGGTCTTGCTGCGCCGGCGCAGTGTGGCATTCGCCGTGGCGCTGGTGGCAAGCTGGATTGCCCTGGCGATCTCGGTCCTGTTGTGCTTGCAGGTTGCCAGCAGCGGCACCATCAGTTACGCCATCGGTAGCTGGCCGGCACCCTGGGGCATCGAATACCGGATTGACCGTTTGAACTCTTTCATGCTGGTGCTGGTGTCCGGCATTGCCGCCCTGGTGCTGCCTTTCAGTCGTGCCAGCATCGAAGCCGAAGTACCGCCACCACAGCACTATCTTTTTTACACCATGTTTGTGTTGTGCCTGGCCGGGCTGCTCGGCATTGTGATCACCGGTGATGCTTTCAATATTTTTGTTTTCCTGGAAGTCTCCTCGCTGTCGGCCTATGCGTTGATTGCGCTCGGACGCGATCGCCGGGCGCTGTTTGCAGCTTACCAGTACCTGCTCATGGGTTCCATCGGCGCCTCATTTCTGGTCATCGGGATCGGCTTGCTTTACCTCATGACAGGTACGCTGAACCTGGCTGACATGGGGCTGCGTATTGCCTCGGTACAGGGCACGCGGCCGGTATTGGCAGCATTGGCCTTCATTACCGTAGGCGTCTCGCTCAAGCTGGCGCTGTTCCCGCTGCACCAGTGGTTACCCAATGCCTACACCTATGCACCCTCGGCGGTGTCGGCCTTTTTGGCGGCAACGGCCACCAAGGTGGCGGTGTATGTGCTGCTGCGCTTCTATTTCACAGTGTTTGGTGAATCAGCGGTATTTGCCAAGCTGCCGATGGCGCAAATGATGCTGGTGCTGGCGCTGGCCGGCATGTTTGCTGCGTCCACCATCGCCATTTTTCAGACCGACCTGAAGCGGCTGTTTGCCTATTCCAGCGTGGCGCAAATCGGCTACATCATTCTCGGCCTGTCATTTAACTCGGTCAGCGGCCTGACCGCCAGCATCGTGCACCTGTTCAACCATGGTGTGACCAAGGGCGCCATTTTCATGCTGCTGGGGTGTGTCGCACTCGGCGTAGGTGGCACCAGCCTGGCGCGGGTGCAGGGTCTTGGCAAGCGCATGCCACTGACCAGCTTTGGCATTGTGATCGGCGGACTGTCCCTGATGGGCGTGCCGGGCACGGCCGGTTTTATCAGCAAGTGGTATTTGCTGTTGGCAGCGCTGGAAAAAGGCCAGTGGTGGCTGGTCTTCATGATTGTGTTGTCGTCCCTGCTGGCCGCCGTTTATGTCTGGCGTTTTGTCGAAGCAGCGTATTTGCGTGAGCCGCGCCAGGACACGGCCAATGTCGCACCTACGCCCTGGTTGATGTCGGTTCCCACCGCTATTTTGGTGCTTGCCATTGTGTATTTCGGACTCGACACTTCGTTCACCATCGGCACCGCCGCTGACGCTGCTGCGGCACTGATTGGGGGCTCTCGCTGATGCTGACACCCGAACAAGCCATCCTGGCGTCCATGGCGCTGCCGCTGGCGGGCGCTATATTGATCTCATTGGCAAGGCGTCTACCCAATCTGCGCGAAGCCATCACCTTGTCCACCGCCGCCATGCTGCTGGCGGTGGTGTTGACGCTGCTGCCGCTGGTGATGGCTGGCGTGCGCCCCAGCCTGGTCTTGTTCAGCTTGCTGCCGGGCCTGGACATTGCATTTCAGGTCGAGCCGCTCGGCATGCTATTTGGGCTCATTGCCTCTGGCTTGTGGATTGTCAACTCGCTGTACTCGATCGGTTACATGCGTGGCAACAAGGAAGCCCATCAGACACGATTTTTCGTCTACTTTGCGCTTTCAATTGCCGCCACCATGGGCATTGCTTTTTCGGGCAACCTGTTTACCCTGTTCATCTTCTACGAAGTGTTGACGCTCAGCACCTACCCTCTGGTCACCCACGCCGGCACTGAAAAAGCGCGCGACGGCGGGCGTGTTTACCTCGGTCTGCTGTTGAGCACGTCCACCGTTTTCCTGCTGCCGGCCCTGGTCTTCATCTGGTACATCGCGGGTTCCACCGACTTCACGGTGGGCGGCCTCCTGGCCGACAAGCTCCAACCCGGCGAGTTGGCTGTGTTGCTGGGCTTGTGCGTTTTCGGCATCGGCAAAGCGGCGCTGATGCCGTTTCACCGCTGGCTACCCGCCGCCATGGTGGCACCAACGCCAGTGTCGGCACTGCTGCATGCGGTGGCCGTGGTCAAGGCCGGTGTCTTCAGCGTGGTCAAGGTGATGGTGTACGTGTTTGGCGTTGACACCCTGGCAACAGCTGGCGCCACCAACTGGCTGGTGGCCGTGGCCGGGTTCAGCATCATTGCGGCCTCTGTGGTGGCGCTGACGGCAGACAACCTGAAACGTCGGTTGGCCTACTCCACGGTCAGCCAGCTGTCTTACGTCACGATGGCCGCCGCCCTGCTGGCGCCCTTGTCGCTGGTGGGTGCGGTAATGCATATTGCAGCCCACGCCGTTGGCAAGATCACACTCTTCTTTGCCGCTGGCGCCATCTACACCGCGGCCCACAAAACCGAGGTCAGCCAGCTCGACGGCATCGGCCGGCGCATGCCCTGGACCATGGCCGCATTTGCCATCGCGGCCTTGTCGATGATCGGCCTGCCCCCGGCGGCAGGTTTTATTTCCAAGTGGTACATGCTGTCGGGTGCCATGGCCAGCCAGCACTGGCTGGCGGTCATGGTTATCGTGTTGAGCACACTGCTCAATGCTGGTTATTTCCTGCCCATTGTTTACCGCGCCTTCTTTGTCGCGCCGCCCGCCGATCCGCATGGCCATCCACACGGAGAAGCACCCTTGCCGATGGTGATCGCCTTGACTGTCACGGCCGCAGCAACGGTGCTGTTGTTTTTCTTTCCTGACGTGCCGTTGGCGCTGGCCCGTCAAATGATCAACCCGTAAGGACGAAACCAATGGATGAAAAAAACCACTGGCTGGATCAGCCCCGCCATATCAAACTGTTGTGGCGCGGTTTTCTGCTTGCGCTCGTGCTCACGGTGCTGGCTGAGTTTCTGGTTTCCATGCACCCGCATTTTGCGATTGAGTCCGTCTTTGGTTTTAACGCCTGGTTTGGCTTGCTGATGTGCGCCTTTCTGGCTGTTATTGCCATGGGTTTGGCACAAGTGCTGAAACGACCTGACACCTATTACGGCAAAGACAATGACTGAGGTTTTGTTTCATCCCGGGCTGGTGCTCATTGTTGGCGCCCTGCTGCTGCCTTTGTTGCGCGGTGCGGTGCGCTCGGTTGCCATCGTGGCTTTGCCACTGGTCGTACTGGCGCTGGTGTGGCAGGTGCCTGACGGACCCGCCTGGCAACTGCGCTTTCTGGACTACACCATCACACCACTGCAAGGCGACAAGCTATCGCGCCTGTTTGCCACCATCTTCTCGCTCATGGCAGCCGGCGGCGGCTTGTTCGCGATATCGCAAAAAAGCCGCCTTGAAGTGCCAGCGGCGTTTGTTTATGCCGGCTCTGCCATCGGCGTGACCCTGGCCGGGGATCTGATCACGGTCTTCGTCTTTTGGGAACTGATGGCCGTTGGCTCAACACTTGTGTTGTGGAGCCAGGGCACGCAGAGTGCTTACCGAGCAGCCAGGCGCTACTTGATGATCCACCTGTTGGGTGGCGTGGTGCTGTTTGCCGGTGTCACCGGTCACATCGTCAACACCGGGGATGTGACTTTCACGCGCATGATGCTTGACTCGCCGGCACACTGGCTGATTCTGATCGGGTTTCTGATCAACGTCGCTGCACCGCCACTGTCGGCCTGGTTGCCTGATGCCTACCCTGAGGCCTCCTGGAGCGGCACCGTGTTCCTGTCGGCATTCACCACCAAGACCGCGGTGTATGTGCTGATTCGTGGCTTTCCGGGCACCGAGCTGCTGATCTGGCTCGGCCTGTTCATGGCCTTCTACGGCATTATTTACGGTCTGCTTGAAAACGACATACGGCGTATCCTGGCCTACACCATCGTCAACCAAGGCGGTCTGATGATGGTCGGCATCGGCATTGGCACCGAGATGGCTCTCAACGGTGCGGCCGCGCAGGCTTTTGCCGGCGTCATTTACGTTGCACTGTTACTGATGTCGGCGGGCTCGGTCATGCAAATGACGGGCAAACGCAGGTGCTCCGAGCTGGGTGGTCTGGTGCGCACCATGCCCCTGACAGCAGCTTGCGGCACGATCGGTGCGCTGGCGATTTCGGCGTTCCCGCTCACCTCCGGCTTCGTCTCAAAATCCATGGTCTCGCAGGCCGCACTCGATGGCCACTTGCTGTGGGTCTGGCTGTTGCTGACGGCCGCTTCGGCCGGCGTGTTTCTGCATGCCGGCATCAAATTTCCCTGGTTTGTTTTTTTCCAGAAAGACTCGGGGCTGCGCCCGTCCGAACCGCCAGTGAGCATGCGCTGGGCCATGGTCGTCTTCTCTTTTCTTTGCATCGCCCTGGGTGTCTGGCCTGAACTACTTTATGCGCTTCTGCCCTACAGCGTGAACTATGTGCCCTATACCGGAGCCCATGTGGTGACACAGCTGCAGTTGCTGCTGTTCTCGGGCTTGGCATTCTTTGTCATGCTGCCCTACCTGAAACGCACGCTGACCATCACCCTCGATACGGATTGGCTCTGGCGCATCTTGCTGCCTACCCTGTTGTGCAAGGTCGGCATGCCACTGGTCAAGGCGTGGAACATGTTGGTCCACGCTGCCTATGTGCTGATCATGGAATCCACGGCACTGGTGCTTTACCAGCATCGCCAGGATGGGCAGTTTGCGCGAACCTGGTCCACCAGAAGCATGGCCTTGTGGGTGTTGGTCCTGCTGTTGGGTTTCCTAATCCTTTACTACGTCTGAACCTGGACCGAACTTTTTTTCTTATCACAGACTGTAATCAAGCCATTCGCGTGAGCACCTTCAACGCACCACAAAAAAAGCCACCCGAAGGTGGCTTTTTTGAAGCAGCAAAAAGCTGATTACTTGGAAGCGGCAGCCTTGGCAGCTTCGGCAGCAGCGTCAGCAGCCTTCTTGGCAGCATCAGCAGCAGCGTCAGCAGAAACTGCAACAGCGTCGGCAGCAGAGGTGGCAGCAGCGGCAGCAGTAGCAGCAGCATCAACCACAGCAGCAGCAGCAGCAGGTGCTTCCACGGGAGCCGGTGCAGGTGCAGGAGCTTCTTCTTTTTTGCCGCAGGCAGCCAGAGCAGCAGCAGCGATCACAGCGATCAGAACGAGAGATTTATTCATGTGTAGTACCTGATAAAAAAACAATTTCCGGAAATTGATTTGTGGTGCCCCACAAAACCAGGCCGGTTAACTTAATGTTTACCGGCTTGGGGGCAAATTATAGTTTGGAACTACTGGTTTTTACGCTTGACTGATAACTCAATATATGTTTGCAACAATCTATTACATTCGTAATTCATCTCCAGATTGAACATCCAGCCACCCTGCAGAACACCATGAAGCTAACAAAAGAAGCGCTTGCGCACTGAGCCTTGCTACATCCCGACCCGTCAAATAGCGTGCATTGGCCAAAGCACGCATCAAGGTGACATCCCTACCCGAGGCACTGAAACTCTCGCCATTGATGAAAACATGGTGAGCATCAAACATCATGCGGGTACGACGGTCCAGACGGATCCCCTGCGCTTTCAATGCCTTCGTATCATCAGCCGACTCGGTACGCGCTTCAAACCAGACATTGGGCTTGGGCTCGGTCATGTATTCGCCCAGGCCGCGTGCCAGGGCTTGGCTATCCTGCAGGGCGTCTTGCAACGCATCCTGGGCAAATTCCAGCATCCTGGCCGGAATTTCAGCAGGTTGATCCACGGCGGGTTGATCGGGATCGCGGTACAAATCCACACCCACCGCCTCCTCGGCCTCTTCGGCCAAGCGTTGTAGCAGCTCCTGTGCCAGCTCGGCCCGGTTGGGAATACGAAAACCAATGGAATAGGTCATGCATTCACCCACAGCAATGCCGTCATGAGCATAACGCGGTGGCAAATACAGCAGGTCACCGGGCTCCAGCACGTACGCCACTTCAGGCTCGAAGTTGGCCAGGATTTTCAAGGGAACATCGGGCTGCAAGCTGAAATCTTTCTGGCGACCAATGCGCCAGCGTCGTTGGCCCTGGGCCTGCAACAAAAACACGTCGTAACTGTCGAAGTGCGGCCCGACGCCACCGCCATCAGTGGCAAAACTGATCATCAGATCATCCAGCCGGGCATCGGGCACAAAACGAAACTCGTTCATCAATTCATGGACGCGGTCATGGTGCAAATCGACGCCCTGCACCAAAATCGTCCAACCCGGCTGTTTCAGGGGTGGCAAGGCACGGCGCTGAAACGGCCCGTGCTTGAAGCGCCATCCCGGCTTGCTGCCTGGCTCCTGAATCACCATGCGAGTTTGGACATCTTCGTTGGCGGCCAGTTCAAACAGTTGTGCGCGGTCCAGCAGGGGTTTGAAGTTGGGGATAGCCTGCCTGACCAGCAGAGGCTTCTTTTGCCAGTAGCGCTTCATGAACACTTGGGGGCTGATACCGCCTAATAAAGGCAGCGCTTGGGTGACATCCATGGGGTTCTCCGATCGGTTTTTTGTCTGCGACAATTCTCGTATGGAAATCACACAACAATGCGTCGTCGCTTTAACTTGGACACTCAAGGACTCTTTGGGTGAGGAACTGGACGTGCTCGAAGAGCCTGTGGAGTTTTTGGTGGGGGGCGGTGACTTGTTCGAAGTCATTGAAACCGCGCTGCAAGGCCACACGGTCGGAGCCACATTGAACCTGCACATCGAGCCCGAGCAGGGCTTTGGCGAGTTCAACGACCAACTGATCTTTCTGGAACCCCGCGAACTCTTTCCAACCGAGCTCGAGGAAGGCATGACGTTCGAGGGCACCGCCCTGCCCGCAGGCTGTACCCCGGACATGCCGCAAGATGTGCTCTACACCGTGACCGACATTTACCCCGAACATGTGGTGCTGGACGGAAACCATCCGCTCGCCGGCATTGGACTGCATCTGACACTGCAGGTGCGCGCTGTGCGGGAAGCCACCGAAGCCGAAATTGGCTGTGGCAGTGCGGGCACCGGCTTTTTCAAGATCACGCCCGTGCACAGTATGGCGCCGGGCAGCGATTTACTGCAATAGAGTCCTCGACCGCTCAGGCTTTGCCTGTTGAGCCGTAACCGCCTTCACCACGCTCGCTGGCCGGGAACTCGGTCACCACATTGAACTGCGCCTGCACCACCGGCACGATCACCAGTTGCGCAATGCGCTCCATGGGTTCGATGGTGAACGCGACATCGCTGCGATTCCAGGCGCTGACCATCAATTGGCCCTGGTAATCGCTGTCGATCAGGCCGACCAAATTACCCAACACGATGCCGTGCTTGTGACCCAGGCCGGAGCGCGGCAGAATCATCGCGGCAAAACCGGGGTTATGCAGATAGATCGCAATGCCGGTGGGCACCAGTTGCCAGGCATTGGCTGCCAGCGTCAGCGGCGCATCCAGGCAGGCGCGCAAATCCAGACCGGCACTGCCGGGCGTGGCATAGGCGGGCAGCAGGTCCGCCATGCGCGGGTCGATCACTTTGACATCAATCTTCATCATGCAGAGGCTCCAGCACCCAGGCGTTGGGCAATTTCAGCGATAAGTTGACGCGCCAACGAGAGCTTGGTATCGCGCGACATCTCACGGGTGCCGGTTTCATCAACCAGCAACAAGGCGTTGTCATCCTGACCAAAAGCATCGGGGCCAATGTTGCCCACCAGCAGCGGCACACCCTTGCGTTGCCGCTTGACTTGGGCGTTGGCCAACAGGTCGTGGCTTTCGGCAGCAAAACCCACGCAATACAGCGACTGGCTCCTACCTCGCTCCGACTGTGCCAGCGTGGCCAGGATGTCGGGGTTTTCGACAAAGTGCAACTCCGGGGGCTGACCACTGCCGTCTTTCTTGATTTTTGACGCCGAGGCGTTGGCGGGGCGCCAGTCTGCCACGGCCGAGGTCGCAATAAAAACACTGGCTTTATCCGCTTGTCCTGTCACAGCGGCCAACATGTCCAGAGCTGATTTCACATTGATCCGGTTGACGCCACGCGGCGTGGGCAGGCTCACCGGCCCGGCCACCAGGGTCACCATGGCACCGGCTTCACGCGCGGCGCGGGCAATGGCAAACCCCATCTTGCCACTCGACAGATTGGTGATGCCACGCACCGGGTCAATCGCTTCATACGTGGGGCCTGCCGTCACCAGCACATGCTGACCGCTTAATACTTTGGGTTGAAAAAAGGCGATCAGCTCGTCCAGCAACTCAAGCGACTCCAGCATTCGGCCATCGCCCGTTTCGCCACACGCCTGGTCACCATGGCCCACACCCAGCACCCGGGCGCCGTCAAGCTGCACCTGCGCCACATTGCGCCGGGTCGCGGGGTGTTGCCACATTTCGCGGTTCATGGCCGGCGCGATCAACAGGGGCACCCGGTCTGCCGGGCGTGCCAGGCACATCAAACTGAGCAAATCATCGGCCTGGCCCTGGGCCAGCTTGGCGATCAGGTCGGCGCTGGCAGGAGCTATCACCACGGCATCGGCATCGCGCGACAGGTTGATATGCACCATGTTGTTGGCTGCCCGTGTGTCCCACTGCGAACCATAGACCGGGCGTTGGCTCAGGGCCTGCATCGTGACCGGGGTCATGAATTGCTCTGCCGCTTGCGTCATGACCACCTGCACCGTAGCACCGGCCTTGATCAGCAAACGGCACAACTCGGCTGACTTGTAGCAGGCAATACCACCCGAGAGACCCAAAACAATGTGTTTTCCAGCTAAATCTTTCATGCGCAGCAATGTAACAGACCGAGAAGAAGGCATGAAGGCGCCCCCTATAATCTCGCTTTACCAGCTTCCCGAGTTCAAAACTCACTCTGACATGACCAAATTTGTCTTCGTCACCGGCGGTGTAGTGTCTTCCCTTGGCAAGGGAATCGCTTCCGCTTCTTTGGCTGCGATCCTCGAATCGCGCGGCCTCAAAGTTACCCTGATCAAGCTCGACCCCTATCTGAATGTGGACCCCGGCACCATGTCGCCATTCCAGCATGGCGAGGTGTTTGTAACGGACGATGGCGCCGAAACTGATCTTGATCTGGGTCACTATGAGCGTTTCATTGAAACGCGCATGAAGAAACCCAACAATTTCACCACGGGTCAAATCTACAAAAGCGTGCTCGAAAAAGAGCGCCGGGGTGACTACCTTGGCAAAACGGTGCAGGTCATCCCGCACGTCACCAACGAAATTCAGGACTTTATCAAGCGCGGCGCCGGTTTTGGCACCCCGGAGGCGGTTGATGTGGCCATTGTGGAAATTGGCGGCACCGTCGGCGACATTGAGTCGCTGCCCTTTCTGGAGGCGGTACGCCAACTCAGCCTGCAACTGGGCCCCAACAACAGCGCTTTTGTGCATTTGAGTTATGTCCCCTGGATTGCCGCAGCGGGCGAGCTCAAAACCAAGCCGACGCAGCACACCGCCAAACAATTGCGTGAAATCGGGATTCAGGCAGACGCCCTGCTGTGCCGCGCCGACCGCCCGATTCCCGAGGAAGAAAGGCAAAAAATTTCGCTTTTCTCCAATGTGCCGCTGTGGGGTGTGATTTCCATGTGGGACGTGGACACCATCTACAAGGTGCCGCGCATGTTGCATGAACAGGGTCTGGATGGCCTGATCTGCGACAAGTTGCGCCTGAACACGCCGCCCGCCAGTCTCAAGCGCTGGGACGAGCTGGTGTATGAAACAGCCCACCCGCAAGGCGACGTCAACATCGTCATGGTGGGCAAATACGTGGAATTGAGCGACAGCTACAAATCGCTGAACGAAGCCTTGCGCCATGCCGGCATGAAAAATCATGTACGCATCAAGATCGACTACATCGACTCCGAAACCATCACCCCCGACAACGTCGCGCGGCTGGCCAAGTTCGATGCGATTCTGGTGCCAGGTGGCTTTGGCGTGCGCGGCGTGGAAGGTAAAATATGCGCGGCCCGTTTTGCCAGGGAAAACAAGGTGCCCTACCTCGGCATCTGTTTGGGCATGCAGGTCGCCACCATCGAGTTTGCGCGCCATGTGGCCGGCCTCACCGAGGCCAACAGCACTGAATTTAACCCCGCCACGCCCCAGCCCGTGATTGCCCTGATCACCGAATGGAAAGACGAGGACGGCAGCATCAAGACCCGCAACGAAGACTCCGACCTGGGCGGCACCATGCGCCTGGGTGCGCAAAGCTCTGATGTGACCAAAGGCACGCTGGCCCACAAAATTTATGGCGATGTGGTCACCGAGCGCCATCGCCATCGCTATGAAGCCAATGTCAATTATCTCGACACGCTGCGTCAGGCGGGCCTGGTGATCTCTGCGCTGACGCAGCGTGAGCACCTCACAGAAATTGTGGAACTGCCGCAAGACGTCCATCCCTGGTTTGTGGGTGTGCAGTTTCACCCGGAGTTCAAGTCCACACCGTGGGACGGGCATCCCCTTTTCAATGCCTTCGTTCGGGCCGCGCTGGAGCATCAAAAACTGCCCAACACCCTGAAGGCGGTGGCCTGATGAAGCTGTGTGGTTTTGATGTCGGCTTGCATCGGCCATTTTTTCTGATTGCCGGCCCCTGTGTCATTGAGTCCGAGCAATTGCAGATGGACACGGCCGGTACCTTGAAGGAAATCACGACAAGCCTCGGTATTCCCTTCATTTTCAAAAGCAGTTTTGACAAGGCCAACCGCTCCAGCGGTGGCACGTTTCGGGGTCCTGGCATAGACAAGGGCCTTGAGATTCTGGCCAAGGTCAAGCGCGAACTGGGCTTGCCAGTGCTCACTGATATTCACTCGGAAGACCAGATCGCCCAGGTGGCGGCGGTGGTTGACGTGTTGCAAACCCCGGCTTTTTTGTGCCGCCAGACCGATTTCATTCGGGCCGTGGCGCAGTCCGGCAAGCCCGTCAACATCAAAAAGGGACAGTTTCTGGCGCCCGGTGACATGAAGAATGTGATCGACAAAGCCCGCGCTGCCGCCCGTGAAATAGGACTGCCTGAAGACAACTTCATGGCCTGCGAACGAGGTGTCAGTTTTGGCTACAACAACCTGGTGAGCGACATGCGCTCGCTGGCCATCATGCGCGACACCGGTGCGCCGGTGGTGTTTGATGCCACCCACTCGGTGCAATTGCCCGGCGGCCAGGGCACCAGCAGCGGCGGCCAGCGCGAAATGGTTCCCGTGCTGGCGCGTGCGGCCGTCGCAGTGGGTGTGGCGGGTCTGTTCATGGAAACCCACCCGGACCCCGCCAAAGCGCTGAGCGACGGCCCCAACGCCGTGCCGCTCAAACACATGAAAGCCTTGCTTGAAACCCTGTTGGCACTGGACCAAGTGACCAAACGGCACGGATTTCTTGAGAATCATTTTGCAGCTTGAGCAGAGTGCTCAGGCTATTGTCCACTTGAACCTTGTTTTTAAAGAAAGAAACCCATGAGTGCAATCGTTGATATTGTTGGTCGTGAAATTCTGGACTCCCGTGGCAATCCCACGGTCGAGTGCGATGTGTTGCTGGAATCTGGCACCATGGGCCGCGCTGCGGTACCGTCTGGCGCCTCCACAGGCAGCCGTGAGGCCATCGAGTTGCGTGATGGTGATAAAACCCGCTACCTGGGTAAAGGCGTTCTGAGAGCTGTTGGGTACATCAACACCGAAATTTCTGAGGCCGTGCTCGGGCTGGATGCGTCCGAACAAGCCTTTCTGGACAAAACTCTCATTGAACTCGATGGCACGGAGAACAAGAGCCGCCTGGGTGCCAACGCCATGCTGGCCGTGTCCATGGCCGTGGCCCGGGCTGCCGCTGAAGAATCCGGCTTGCCGTTGTACCGCTATTTCGGCGGCATGGGTGGCATGCAGCTACCGGTACCGATGATGAACGTGATCAATGGCGGCGCGCACGCCAACAACAGCCTCGACTTGCAGGAATTCATGATCATCCCGCTGGGCGCACCCAGCTTCCGGGAAGCCCTGCGTTATGGCGCTGAAGTGTTCCATGCCCTGAAGAAAATCATCGACGAAAAAGGCATGAGCACCGCCGTCGGTGACGAAGGTGGCTTTACCCCCAGTGTGGAAAACCATGAGGCCGCGATTCAGTTGATCTTGCAGGCGATCGACAAGGCCGGCTACACCGCGGGTGAGCAAATTGCCATTGGCCTGGATTGTGCCGCCAGCGAGTTTTACAAAGACGGCCAGTACCACCTCAAAGGCGAAGGCCTGGTTTTGAGTGCTGAAGCCTGGACCGATATGTTGGCCACCTGGGTTGACAAATACCCGATCATCAGCATTGAAGACGGCATGGCCGAAGGCGATTGGGACGGCTGGAAAGTTTTGACTGATCGCCTGGGTAAACAGGTGCAAATTGTGGGCGACGATCTGTTTGTCACCAACACCAAAATCTTCAAAGAAGGCATCGACAAGGGCATTGCCAATTCGATCCTGATCAAGATCAACCAGATCGGCACCTTGACCGAAACCTTTGCCTGCATCGAAATGGCCAAAAAAGCAGGCTACACGGCGGTCATCAGCCACCGTTCGGGAGAAACCGAAGACTCCACCATTGCCGACATCGCAGTGGGTACCAACGCCCTGCAAATCAAAACGGGCTCGCTCAGCCGCTCCGACCGCATGGCCAAATACAACCAGTTGCTGCGCATTGAAGAAGACCTGGGTGAGATCGCCAGCTACCCAGGTCGCGCGGCCTTTTACAACCTGCGCTAAAGCCTGCCATGGGCTCACGTTCGGTGATGCTCTCCCTGATCGCATTGCTCGTGATACTCCACGGGCAATTGTGGTGGGGGCGCGGCAGCATTCCCAACGTGACCCAGTTGCAAATGCAACTCAAAGCGCAAGCCGAGCTTAACCAGCAAGCGGCCCAGACCAACCAGCAACTTGCTGCTGAAGTTCGTGATTTGAAAGAGGGACTTGAAATGGTTGAGGAAAAGGCGCGCATGGAACTCGGCATGATCAAGGTCAATGAAATATACGTACTGATTGCGCGACCTTGATCGTTGCATCATTTTCATGAATTTCTTGCCACAGCAAGCCCTGGCAACACTACAATCAATTTGCCTGCCGTGTATGCCGGGTTTTATATTTCCTTGAACCAATGCTCTAAGAGCTCGGGCTTGGAACATTGTCTTGTCAGCGTGATCGTCTCGCGTCAGATGAACCCAAGACACAGACTGACCTCGCCCACCTGAACCCCGGTTCAGGATGCGGACCCGGTGACATGCGCAGGCACCCTACTCACTGCGTTTTCCCATGTTCCTTGAACCCCTTTTGATTGCTGAACTGGCGACACTCGGCTTGTGTACGGGCTTTCTGGCTGGTCTTCTTGGCATTGGTGGCGGCATGATCATGGTGCCATTCGTGAGCATCATCCTGACCAACCGTAGCGTAGCGCCTGAACTGACCATCAAGATGGCCATTGCCACCTCGATGGCGACCATTGTTTTCACATCCATCTCCAGTGTCCGCGCCCATCACAAACGGGGGGCTGTGCGCTGGGATCTGGTTAAAAAACTGGCACCCGGCATTGTTCTGGGTGGCATGCTCGCCAGCATGGGTGTTTTTTCCCTGCTCAAAGGGTCCTCGCTGGCCATTTTCTTTGCGCTGTTTGTCGGTTTTTCTGCGACACAGATGTTTCTCGATAAAAAACCGCCGCCAAGTCGGGAAGTTCCCGGGACAGTTGGCTTGCTCGGCGCCGGCTCGGTGATTGGTTTTTTCTCCGGACTGGTAGGTGCCGGTGGCGGCTTTATCAGCGTACCGTTCATGACTTGGGTGAATGTTTCGATCCACAACGCTGTTGCCACGTCTGCCGCGCTGGGGTTTCCAATCGCCCTGGCCAACACGACAGGCTACATCTTGAGTGGATTGAGCCTCGGGAATTTGCCGCCCTACTCAATGGGTTATATCTGGTTGCCGGGTTTGCTCGTCATTGCGAGTTGCAGCGTTTTAACTGCTCCCCTGGGCGCCAAAGCCGCACACAAGCTCCCGGTCAAACGCCTTAAACGCATCTTTGCCAGCATTTTGTATCTTCTGGCGGCTTATATGCTGTTCAAAGGCCTGACAACTTCATAACAACGCCGCGTCCATTCGGCCATTCAAGCAAAAAAAACCGCCCGTGTTGCCACTGGCGGTTTTTTTGAACGAAGCGGTATCAGGCGGTTTCGCCGTAAACCGAAACGGTAATATCAACCACCACGTCCGTGTGCAGCGCCACACTGACCGTGCTGTCACTGACCGTCTTGATCGGGCCATTGGGCATGCGAACTTGAGACTTGGCCACAGCAAAGCCTGACTTGGTCAGTTCTTCTGCAATGTCAGCATTGGTCACAGAACCAAACAGGCGGCCATCCACACCCGCCTTTTGGGTCAGCTTGCAGGTGATACCGGCCAGCTTTTCACCAACGGCCTGGCATTCAGCCAATTTGGCTGCGGCGGCTTTTTCGAGCTCGGCACGACGTGCTTCGAACTCATGTTTGGCAGACTCGGTGGCACGACGGGCGCGGCCAGAAGGAATCAGGAAATTGCGGGCATATCCGTCTTTAACACGAACGATTTCACCCAGGTTACCAAGGTTCACCACCTTGTCGAGCAGAATGATTTGCATGGTTGTGGTCCTTAGATCTTGTGCTGGTCGCTGTAAGGCAACATCGCCAAAAAGCGGGCGCGCTTGATGGCCGTGTTGAGCTGGCGCTGGAAAATAGCGCGTGTACCCGTCAAGCGGGCGGGGATGATCTTGCCATTTTCAGCAATGAAATCACGCA
>NZ_JAMPXE010000044.1 GCF_023701345.1 Rhodoferax sp.
ATCGTCAAGAAAGTGGTGGCCGAGGGCAAGACCATGTGCAGCCTGTGCAGCCGGCTGCGCCGCGGCATTTTGTACCGCGTGGCCGACGAGCTGAAAATCACCAAGATTGCGCTCGGCCACCACCGCGACGACATGCTGGCCACCTTCTTTTTGAACATGTTTTTTGGCGGCAAACTCAAGGGCATGCCGCCCAAGCTGGTGAGTGACGACGGCGGTCACATTGTGATCCGTCCGCTCGCCAACGTGGCCGAAAAAGACCTCACCAAATGGGCCGCGCACCGCCAGTTTCCAATCATCCCCTGCAGCCTGTGCGGCAGCCAGGAAAACCTGCAGCGCCAGCTCATTGGCCAGATGCTGCGTGATTGGGAAAAGCAATACCCGGGGCGCACCGAAACCATGTTCACATCTTTACAAAACGTCGTGCCTTCACACTTGATGGATGCCAATCGCTACGACTTCAAAAACATCAAAATCACCGGACAGGCCGATGTTGACGGTGACAAGGTCTTTGACGAGGAAGAATTCCCGCTGCACAAAGTGGCGGGTTTGCAAGTGGTGCAGCTCTGACGCATTCTCAATGACGATGTCCTTACACTTTAAATTGAAGGGGGGAATATGTCGCTAGCCCCGATCAGAATGGTGCGTTCAGCTTTGTTGCTGGTGGTTTTCCTGATTTCGGGTTGCGCCAGCACGCGGCTCATTGATAACCAGGTCAACAGTTTCGCGACGCAAGTGATTGCCCCGGGGGCCAGTTACCAGTTTGAGCGCCTGCCCTCGCAACTGGCTAACCCTGTGAATCAGGCAAAACTGGAAAAGCTGGCCGAACACGCGCTGGCCAAAGTGGGTCTCAGACGGCAAAATGCGGCCCCATTGAGCGTGCAGGTCAGTGCCATCCAGCGCCAGGAGACTTTCTACACTGAGAACGGCTTGAACATTGGCTGGGGTCTGGGCTGGGTATGGGGTCATGGGGGTTTGAGTGTGGGCAGTCATGGTCCACTGTTTCCAGGACTGGATTCGCGCACCAGTTATTGGCGCCAGGTCAGTTTGATCATGCGCAATGCCGCGGGTGTCGTGGTGTTCGAGAGCCACGCCAGCCACGACGGCATCTGGGCCGACAGTGACGCTGTGCTGGCCGCCATGCTCGATGCCGCCTTGCAGGGCTTTCCGACGCCGCCATCCGGTGCGCGCCGCGTCAACATTGAAATCCCCCGTTAATGCAAGCCACCCGCATCATTGCCATCCGCCACGGAGAAACCGCCTGGAACGTGGATACCCGCCTGCAGGGCCATCTTGACATTGCGCTCAATCCCAAAGGCCTCTGGCAGGCCGCGCAAGTTGCGCGCGCACTGGCTGGTGAGTCTGTCGAGGCCATTTACACCAGCGACCTGCTGCGCGCCTGGCATACCGCCCGCGCCATCGCGCAAACCACCGGGGCTCCCCTGGTGGCCAGCCAGGATTTGCGTGAACGCTGCTTTGGCAGTTTTGAAGGCAAGACCTATGTCGAACTGGAAGCACAGTGGCCCGAAGACTCGCTGCGCTGGCGCAAGCGGGAGCCCGACTGGGCACCGCCTGGCGGCGAATCGCTGCTGGCCCTGCGCCAGCGCATCAGCGGCACCGTGGCTGCCATGGCGGTGCAACATGTTGGTGGCCAAATTGTGCTGGTCGCCCACGGCGGTGTGATGGACGTGCTGTACCGGCTGGCCACCGGCCAGGAACTGCAAGCCCCGCGCACCTGGCACCTGGGCAATGCCGCCATCAACCGCCTGCTGTGGACGTCCGAAGGCCTCACGCTGGTGGGCTGGGGTGATACCGCTCACCTCGAAGAAGCGACGCTGGACGAGGGCAGCGCCTGAAGCTGTCCCGATACCGCGCACGACTCTTGGACCAAGCCCCGTCACTGCGTAGCGTCGCAGTCCAGGTGTTTGGACGTTATGGATTGCTTCACTGCGTTCGTTCGCAATGACGAAGTTCTTTCACGTTAACATGCCCGCCTTTGGTTACCAACTTATGGAGAATGTCTGTGCAGCTCGTTTGTCTTGACCTCGAAGGTGTCCTCGTTCCCGAAATCTGGATCGAGTTTGCCCGTCGCACCGGCATCCCGGAACTGTCGCGCACCACCCGCGACGAGCCCGACTACGACAAGTTGATGAGCTACCGGCTGGACCTGCTCAAGACCCACCAGTTGGGCCTGCCCGATATTCAAAAGGTGATCTCCGAGATGGGGCCGATGGCCGGTGCCCGCGATTTTCTGGACGCGTTGCGGCGCGACTACCAGGTCATCATCCTGTCAGACACTTTCTACGAATTTGCCATGCCGCTGATGGCCCAGCTCAACATGCCGGTGCTGTTCTGCCACAAGCTGGAAGCCGATGCCGATGGCTTTCTGGTGAACTACCACCTGCGCATGCCAAACCAGAAAAAAGAAGCGGTGCAGCGTTTCCGGGAGCTGCAGTTCCATGTGATTGCCGCCGGAGACTCCTACAACGACACCGCGATGCTGGCCGAGGCCAATGCCGGCATCCTGTTCCACCCGCCGCAGAACGTGATCGACGAGTTTCCCCAGTTTCCGGTGACGATGAACTACTCCGAGCTGCGCGCCGAGATCGACCGGGCGGCCAGGCGTTGACCGCAGCAGGCTATACGGTCTCGAACTGCCCCGCATTTCGGCCTTTGAACGGGGCATAAAAGGCCTTGATCTGCACCATGTCGGCCTCGACGTTGCCGCTCGGCACAAACATCGGCCCGAGGCCGCTGATCTTGCGCTGGTAGTCCATGTAGGCCATCACGATCGGCACCTGCGCCGTTGCTGCAATGTGATAGAAGCCGGTTTTCCAGTAGCGCGTCTTGCTGCGCGTGCCCTCGGGTGGCACGATCAGTTGCAGTGCACCTTCGGCGGCCTGAATGGCTTGCGCCGAAGCCAGCACCAGGTTGTTGGTTTTGGCGCGGTCCACCGCGATGCCGCCGAGCCAGCGCATCAGCGGCCCAAACGGAAAGCGAAAAATACTGGCCTTACCCATCCAGTAAATATTCAGGCGCAGCGCAAAGGCCACCATCAGGGTGTAGGGCAGGTCCCAGTTGCTGGTGTGGGGGGCGGCAATGAGCACACTTTTTTGCGCCTGCGCGGGCAGGGCGCCCTGCACTTGCCAGCCAGTCAGCTTGAGAAATGTCAGCGAAAAAACGCGCAGCAGGGAACTGACGACGGGCGTTGTGAAAATGGTTCGGTGCATGGCTGAAAAAGTGGCGTTGAAAACGTCCAGCAGCCAGAAACAGGCACCAAACGGCGGTCTTCGGTGGGCTAAATTATGACTTATGTGTCCAGGTCCATGGCCGTCTGCACCGGCTGCATGGGGGCTTCATTCTGGCGCCAGAGTTGGTGCTCGGCCAGAGTCATCAGGGAACCCACGCGCACCCCCAGCAGGCGTAGTTTCTGCTGTAGCGGCACCCGCTTGAGGCAAAGACCGGCATGGTGGCGGATGGCCGCCGCATCGGCGGTATAGTCGGGCAGTGTCAGGTCGCGCGTGACACCCTTGAAGTCGTCGTAGCGCAGCTTGATGCCGATGGTTCTGCCCACATAGCCTTTGCGCGCCAGATCTTGTGCCACCTGTTCGCACAGGCGGGTAAATATGGCACCCAGTTCGGCCTTGTCGCGCACCGCGTGCAGGTCGCGCTCAAACGTGGTTTCGCGGCTGATGGAGACCGGTTCGCTGTCCAGCACCACGGGTCGGGAGTCCACGCCGTGGGCGGCATCAAACATCCAGGTACCGGTTTTCTGGCCAAAGTGGTCCATCAGCCAATCCTGTTCTTTTTGGGCCAGTTCGCCGATGGTTTTGATGCCCAGTTGCTGCAGTTTTTCATCGGCCTTGGGGCCAATGCCGTTGATCTTGCGGCAGGCCAGCGGCCAGATGCTGCTTTCCAGGTCGTCCTCGAAAACAATGGCAATGCCGTTGGGCTTATTGAATTCGCTGGCCATCTTGGCCAACAGCTTGTTGGGCGCCACGCCCACCGAGCAGGTCAGTCCAGTGGCATCAAAGATCGCTTTCTGGATCAACCGCGCCAACACGCGGCCACCTTCGCGTTGGCCGCCGGGGACCTGGGTGAAGTCGATGTAGACCTCGTCGATGCCGCGGTCCTCCATGAGCGGTGCAATTTCCAGGATGATGTTTTTGAAGGCGCGGGAATAGTGCCGGTAGGCGGCAAAGTCCACCGGCAGCAAAATCGCTTCGGGGCAGAGCCTGGCGGCTTTCATCAGTCCCATGGCCGAGCCGATGCCAAACTGGCGCGCCGCATAGGTGGCGGTGGTGATGACGCCGCGCCCGCTGTAGTCCTGCAACCGGGGAAAATCGGCTACCGGGATTTTGTTTGGCGGGCGCTCGCCCTGGCGTTCTTTCAGGTCGGCATCTTGCGTCCTGCGTCCGCCGCCAATGACGAGTGGCAGCCCTTTGAGCTGGGGGTAACGCAGCAACTCCACGGACGCATAAAACGCGTCCATGTCCAAGTGGGCAATGCGGCGTAGCGGGGCAGTCCGTGGGGTGCTCATGACGCCATGATTTTCGAGGCAAATGGGGTCGGTTTGTAGCCATTGATGCAATGTGGCATAAAGTAGCGCGATTGCCTGCCTCTTTGGTGTGCCAGGTCAAAAAAAATCAGACCATTCAGGTTAAGCTCTGCCAAGTTGCTTTATCAATACGGATTTTTGTCAATAGGTGGTTTCATGGATAAGCATTTTTTGAGTTCTCTGTTTTCACCTGCCTCCATTGTGGTGTTTGCAGGCAAGCCAGAGGAACCCGAGACATTCACCTCGCAGGCGCGCGTATTGCACCAGGCGATCACGACCCAGCGTTTTACCGGCAAACTGACTTTTCTGGACATTCATGCCAGTGGCACCCTGGCTGACTTGGCCGCTGTCAATGCCGATCTGGCCATTATTGCGCTGCCGCCTTCCGAGGTCGCGGCCGCAATGGAAATTTCCGGGCGCATCAAATGCCGTTCGGCCCTGGTAATCTCTTCCGGCATCGACGCCGCACTGGCGGCCGATTTGCACAAAATGGCGACCCGCGACGGCATCTACCTGTTGGGTCCCAACAGTTTGGGCTTTCAGCGTCCTCACCTGCAACTCAACGCCAGCGTGGCCGGTGAGTTGGCATCGCTGGGGCCGCTGGCGCTGGTGTCGCAGTCGGGCGCGCTGACGTCATCGATTCTGGATTGGGCCAAAAAGAACGCGGTGGGTTTCTCTACGGTGGTGTCCCTCGGCCCCAATACCGCAGTGGACATGGCCCAGGTGCTGGATTTTCTGGCCTCTGACGCCAAAACACACAGCATCGTGATTTACATGGAAGGCATCACCAATGCCCGGCGCTTCATGAGCGCGCTGCGCGCGGCGGCCAATGCCAAGCCGGTGGTGGTGCTCAAGGCCGGGCGCAAGGCTGCCAGCAATCAGGCAGCCTTGACCCATTCGGGCACCATTGTGGGGAGCGATGACGTCTTTGATGCCGCACTGCGGCGCGCCGGTGCGGTGCGGGTGCGCTCGTTTGTGGCCCTGTTCTCGGCAGCCAAGTGCCTCGCCTCGCGTTACAAGCCGGTGGGCAAGCGTCTGGTCATCATTACGAACGGCGGTGGCCCGGGTGTGCTGGCCGCCGATTGGGTGAGTGAAATCAATCTGACGATGGGACGGCTCACACCCGAGCAGGCACTGGCCATCAAGCCGCAAATGCCGCCCTTGGCCACCCTGACTGATTTGATCGACGTGTCGGAAGAAGCCGGACCGGAACATTTCCGGCTGGCCATCGAGGCCGTCAGCAAAGCGCCCCAGATTGACGGCATATTGGTGATTTATTCGCCCAAAATGGGCTCTGATGGTGATGCCGTGGCCAGCGCCATGGCCAACTTCAATCGTCATGTCAGCAAGCCCTTGCTGACCTGCTGGATGGGCGATGCCACGGTGGGTGAGGCCCGGAAAATCCTGAACGACGCCGCCATTCCCACCTTCCGCACGCCGGAGGCAGCGGTGGGCGCGTTTGGCAACATTGCCTCGTTTTACCAAAACCAGCAGTTGCTGCAGCAAACGCCGCCGCCGCTGTCGGATTTGGCTCAACCTGATGTGGAAGGGGCCCGCCTGCTGATCGAGAGCGTGCTGGCCGAGCGCCGCAAGGTGCTCACCGAGATGGAATCCAAGTCGCTGCTGGCGGCTTTTCATATTCCGGTGACCAAGACCATTCTGGCGCGCAGTGCCAATGAAGCCATCATGATTGCCACCCAGTTGGGTTTTCCGGTGGCGCTCAAGATCGACTCGCCGGACATCAGCCACAAGTCCGACGTGCAGGGCGTGGCGCTCAATATTTTGAATGCCACCAGTGTGCGCGACACCTACCTCGCCATGATCCAGACGGTGACCAAATTGCAACCCCATGCCCGCATCAACGGGGTAACGATCCAGAACATGGCGAACCAGAAGCGCGGACGTGAGGTTTGTGTGGGGCTGGTGACCGACGAACCGTTCGGCCCGGTGATCGCCTTTGGCGCCGGTGGCACCATGATCGAGCTCATCAACGACCGTGCCATGGAACTGCCGCCGCTGAACCAGTTTTTGGCACGCCGCCTGATCGAGCGCTCGCGCGTGGCGGAAACCCTGGGGGTGTGGCGCGGCGCGCCAGCGGTCGACATGGAGGCGCTGGAGCAGATATTGCTGCGTGTGTCGGAGATGGTGTGCGAATTGCCGCAACTGCGCGAGATGGACATCAATCCCATCATTGTTGATGAATCCGGTGCGCTGGCCGTGGACGCCCGCATCGTGGTGGACAACGCCGCGCCGTCGGTGCGCCATTACAACCATCTGGCCATCCTGCCGTACCCGTCGCAGCACGAGCAGTTGTGCCCCTTGGCCGGTGGCGGCGAATACATCGTGCGCCCGGTGCATCCGGACGATGCCACCATGCTGCAGGATTTTGTGCGCAGCCTGTCGCCCGAGAGTCGTTATTTCCGCTTTGTCTCCAGCATGCAGGAGCTGCCGGCCACCATGCTGTCGCGCTTCACGCTGATTGACTATGACCGGGAAATGGCGCTGGTGGCACTCATCACCGAAGAAGTCACCAATGAGCAAGGGGAAACCGTGGAGGCCACGCGCATCATTGGCGTGTCGCGCTACATCACCAACCCGGATCGCGCCAGCTGCGAGTTCTCTCTGGTGGTAGCCGACGAGTTCAAGGGCCGTGGCCTGGGTTCACGGCTGATGCTGTCGATCATGGACTTTGCCCGTGAAAAGGGCCTGACCGAGATCGAGGGCCTGGTGCTGGCCAACAACCCCAATATGCTCAAGCTCATGAAGGGGCTTGGTTTTGCTGTCAAGCCCTTCCCCGAAGACCCTGATTTCAAGCTGGTGACGCACCATTTGCAGGTGGTCTGAATTGAATGTGATCCGCCATGAACATTGAAACTGAGGAGCAACTCCGCGCCATCTACCCCGCCCCCAAAGAGCGCATCATCAAAAAACAGCTCCCGGCACTTGATGTTCATTGCCAGCGGTTCATCCAGCTTTCCCCTTTTGTCGTCATTGCCAGCGCCAGCCGTTCGCTGGCAATGGATGCCTCCCCACGCGGTGGCGTTCCCGGTTTTGTCAAGATATGCGACGAACAGACCCTGCTCATCCCGGATGCCCAAGGCAACAACCGACTCGATACGTTTGAAAACATCATCGAAACCGGACAAGTCGGTTTGCTCTTCCTGATTCCCGGATTTGACGAGACTTTGCGCATCAATGGTGCGGCACGCCTGTCCTGCGCTGAGGCGTTTCTCCGTTATTTTGCCAATCAGCAACGTCCGCCCAAACTGGTCATGGAAGTCAAGGTTGAAGCCGCCTATCTTCATTGCCCCAAGGCGCTGATGCGTTCAAAGCTTTGGCACCCCTCGGCCCAAACGGATCGCGCACTTTTGCCAACGGTGATTGAAATGATTAACGACCAAACCGGGATCAGTGTGCCAGTGCAATCGCTTGAGGCAACGCGGGCAAACTTTGCCCAAGACTTGTAATCCGGAAAAAAACCGGTTCAATCCACAACCGAACAACGTTGCGTTCATCATCCACGGCTGACTTGTGCGAGCCTGTTATTAATCTTGCATATTGACTCCTGAGAATGCAAAATGCAAGGATGATTGAAAGCAATTTTAACCATCTGCAAATTCCGGAATACCCTCGGGCGCTGCTCAAGTCAGCTACCGGGCAACTGGCTTTTTCGCCTGCTGTGGTTCTGCTTGGCCCCCGGCAGGTTGGCAAAACTACTTTGGCACGGCAAATTGCAGCCATGCACCCCAACGCCATGAGCCTGGATTTGCAACTGGCTGGCGACCGTGAAAAACTCACCGAGGGCAGTGGCTTTTTGCAGGCGCACCGTGACAAATTGCTGGTGCTTGACGAAGTGCAGTATGTGCCCGAGGTATTTGCGCAATTGCGCCCTGAGATTGATGCACTGCGCAGACCCGGGCGATTTTTGCTGCTGGGATCGGCATCAGGGCGCTTGCTGCAACAAAGCTCCGAGTCGCTGGCCGGGCGCGCCAGTTACCTCGAACTCACGCCTTTGCAGGTGGGTGAAGTGATGGCAACCGGCGCGGATGTTGCCTCTGACTTGACCACATTGCAAAAACTCTGGTTGCGCGGTGGTTTTCCGGTGAGCTACACGGCGCCGACGGACGCGCTGTCTTTTTCATGGCGGACTGATTTTGTGGCCACGTTTTTGAACCGTGACATTCGTGAGCTGGGGGTCAACGTGCCGGCGCAAACACTGCACCGGTTTTGGCGCATGACAGCGCACTTGCATGGGGCATTGTTCAATGCATCCAACCTGGCTGCGTCGCTGGGTGGCATCTCCCACACCACGGTGGCGCGTTACCTTGATGCCTTGACCGACACCATGATGCTGCGCCGCCTGGAGCCGCATTTTGTGAACATCGGCAAACGCCTGGTGAAGTCGCCCAAGGTCTATGTGCGCGACAGTGGCCTGCTGCACGCGCTGCTCAATGTGCCTGATGTTGACGCGCTGATCGGCCACCCCATGGCCGGCCCGTCGTGGGAGGGATTCATCGTGGAGCAAATTTGCGCCCTGTTGCCCAAAGGGGCTGATGTGGGTTTTTACCGCACGGCAGCGGGTGCCGAACTGGACGTGGTGGTGGAGCTGGGCAGCAAAAAAATCGGCTTTGAGATCAAATTTTCGACTGCCCCCAAAGTGCCCCGAGGTTTTTGGCAGGCCTGTCAGGACATCAAGCTTGACCATGCTTATGTGGTGGCACCAGTGCTGCAGGGCTGGCCCATGAAAACAGAACAAGGGTACAGCGTGGACGTGATCACGCCGGCGCAGTTGCCGTGGGCTTTGACGCGCTGAATATCGGCCGGCGAGACTCAGGGGTAGCGTGCCTGCCGTTCGGCGCTGGCCTGTAGCAAAGCCATGGCGGCTTGTATGCCACTGCCAAGCAGCGGCACGCCAGCCAGGCGCAGGCCCATTTCGCAGCCGGCCAAGGCCGAGAGCAGGGTCAGATCATTGCACTCCCCCAGGTGTCCGATACGGAACATGCGACCCTTGAGTTGACCCAGTCCGGTGCCCAGCGACATGTTGAAACGCTCGTAAATTAACTGGCGCACGGCATCGGCGTCATGGCCTTGTGGCAACACCACGCCGGTGAGCACCGGTGAACAGACGGCGGAATCAGCGCACTGCACCTCAAGCCCCCAGGCATTCACGGCCGCGCGGCAGGCAGCAGCCAGCCGGTGGTGACGGGCGAATACGGCGGGCAGGCCCTCACCCAGAATCATGTCCAGAGATTCGGCCAGTGCATAGAGCAAATTGGTGTTGGGGGTGTACGGCCAGTAGCCGTTGCGGTTCATGTCGATGATGTCGTCCCAGGCCCAGAATGCCTTGGGCAAGCGCGCCTCGAGGCTGGCCGCCAGCGCCTTGGGCGACACGGCGTTGAAGCTGATGCCGGGCGGCAACATCAGACCTTTCTGGGAGCCGCTGACGGTCACGTCGACGCCCCACTCGTCATGCCGGTAGTCGGCCGCTGCCAGGCCCGAGATGGTGTCGACCAGAAGCAGGGCCGGGTGTTTTGCGGCATCAATGGCGCGCCGCACGGCGGCGATGTCCGAGGTCACGCCGGTCGAGGTTTCGTTGTGCACCACACACACGGCGCGGATGGTGTGTGCGCTGTCTTCGCGCAAACGGGACTCGATCAGATCAGCCTGTACACCGAAACGCCAGCTGTTGGGTAATCCGGTCTGAGCACAGGTGCCAGGCAGCGCCACCAGCTCGGTTTGCAGGCCAAGGCGCTGGGCCAGCTTGCGCCACAGACTGGCGAAGTGCCCGGTCTCGTACATCAGCACGGTGTCACCCGGGCTCATGGTGTTGACCAGCGCCGCCTCCCAGGCGCCCGTGCCCGATGCCGGATAGATGACTACCGGGTGCCGGGTCTGGAAGATTTTTTGCAGCCCTTGCAGCACGGCCAGACCGAGCCTGCCGAATTCGGGGCCGCGGTGGTCGATGGTTGGGTAACTCATGGCGCGCAGCAGACGGTCGGGCACCGGACTGGGGCCGGGAATTTGCAGCTGGTGGCGACCGGCGGGATGGAAGTTAAGGTTCAACAAGTCAGCTCCTGATTGAGTACACAAAAAAGTTTATTCATTCGACGGCAGCTGCCGAATTCAGCCATGCCATTTCCAGCCGCGCACACGCCAACTGCACCGCGCAGGCAACACCGTCCAAAACAGGCTTGCCCAGGCGCTGCTGCAGCGCCGGTGCGTAGCCGCACAAGACCGCACCCGCCAGAACGATCGCATCGGCCCCGTTTTGCAGCAGGGGCCGCGCCGCTTCGGTCAGCAGGTCGAGCAGCTGTGGCGACACAGTCGCCACCGGGGCGTCGAAGGCCGCCGGGGCCTCGGGCGTGGCCACGCCCACCAGGCGCTGACCCAGGCCAAGTTGGCTCACATGGTCGTGGTACAAGGAGGCCATGTCCCGGCCCAGGGTCAGCACACCGAAGCGTGGCCCACACAGGCAGGCTAGCAGGCAGGCGGCTTCGGTCATGCCGATGACGGGGCGCGGTGCACACAGGGCACGGGCTTGCGCCAGTCCGCAATCAAGTGAAATCGCCACCACCACGGCGTCGTGCTGCGAACCGTGTTCGCGGGCCATGGCCACCACGCGCTCGGCGGCTCCCCGTACTTCTGCGGGTGAGCGTACGGCACGAGGGCCTTCAGTGGCTGTGAGTGCGGTCAACGTGGCGCCGACTGGCAGCATGAGGCGGGCCGATGCCGCCAAGCGTTCGGTGATGTGGACCGATGTATTGGGGTTGATCAGCAGCAGGCGCATGGCCGGGGCTCCCTGGCGCTTAATCACGAAATACGGCCTCCAGGTCCACTTCGGCGTTCAAGCTGTCAAGTGCCAGGCTTTTTTGGATGTGGTCAAGGTGTGACAGCATCAGTTTTTCGGCCTTGGCCATGTCGCGCCGTGCGATCGCGTCGATGATGTCCGCGTGTTCGTCGGCGCGGCAACTCATCGCAGTGGGCGCATCGTAGAGAAAGATGATCAGGCAGGTCAGGGTCGACAACTCGCGCATGCTGCGCGACAACGATGAGTTTCCGGCCAGTTCGGCCAGCACGACATGAAACTCACCCGAGAGGCGTACAACGGTGCGCCGGTCGTCGCGCCGCCGTGCATCAAGCTCAAGTTCCTGATGTCGGCGCAGCCGCGCCACCTTGTCCGGCGTCAGCGTGGCGATCAGCCGTCTGAGCAAGGCAGGCTCGATCAGGCGGCGGGCCTCGAACACGTCCATGGCCTGTTCCGGCGATGGTTTGGCGACAAAGGCCCCGCGTTGCGGGTAGAGGTCAATGATCTGCTCATGTGCCAGCCGGGTCAGCACTTCGCGCACTCGGGCCCGGCTCACATTGAAGATTTTGGCCAGCCGGTCCTCGCCCAGCTTGGTGCCGGGGTGCAGGCGGTGTTCCAGTATCGCGATATAAATTTTTTCATAGATATCGTCATTGGCAGTCTCGCGCTCCAGGTGGCTGATGGGGGGCACTGATCGGGGGGGCTTCGGCATGTTGGGGTGATCCAGGAGTTGGAGGTTAGTGCCAGGCTTGGTGTCGCCACTTTGGGCCATGATCATCGGTCCAGCGCCAAAGTGCGGGCAGTTACCAGTTATAGAGTTGACCCCAGCCACGAATGGCTGAAGGCGAAACGCCTGCCGTACGCAGCATGCCCCACACGGTCGTGCTGACCGTGTCCAGCAGCGGGATGCCCAACTCGGCCTCTATTGATTGGGCCAGCGGGGCGGCATGCAGGTTGGTGCAGAACGTTGTCATGGCCTGCGGGTGTGCCAGGGCCACCGTCCGCATCATTTCCTGAAGCTGGTCCTGGGTGACCAGCGCGAAGTCGTAATTCACATGGATGTCAAGGTGCTGTTCAGCCACGACCTCGACACCGATGCCGGCGTAGTTGCTCACGATGCGCTGCTGAATGTCGGGTGTGTAGGGCGACACCAGCCCCAGCCGATCAATGGATTTCAGTGCCAGTAACTCATTAAGCGCCAGCACCGCGGTTGTGGCGGGTATGCCGGTATGGTGCTGGATGCGCTCGACCAGGCGGCGGTCAGCGTCAAAGCCGAGCCAGCCTGAGGAGGTGCCGCTCCAGCCGATCACGTCCACATGGGCGTCTGCCAGTAGCTCGGCGGCAGCCAGGATCTTGCTGTCGTTGAATTGCTCCAGCGCGTCTGGACGCAGCGAAATCTCTGTCACCTTGAAACGTGAAAAGTGGGCGCTCACGTTGGCGAGTGTGGCAACGATCGCACTGGTCAGTGGCTCCAGTGCGGTGTTGGACGAGGGGGTCAGCAGCCCCAGGCGAACGGACGATGTCATGAGTAGGCTCCAGTTGGATGGCAAGGTGGGGTCATTCCATGCGAATGTCGTGCCAACTCGATTATTTTGCCGACATTTTTATAAAAGATTGTCAACAATGGTTTTTTTATGAAATTCATTGACTGAGCTTGAAAACATGAAAACGACCATCGGGTTGGCACGCGATTTGCAATAGTAGCTCTGTAACCATTCACAGACCAAGTCGCTTTAAAACGTAGTTGTTGACAAAATGATCAATTATTTGCTGATGAATCCCCGCTGCGAGGTCTCTCATGACTGAGGCGTTTGACCTGGTTGTGCACAACGCACGCGTCGCAACGGCAAGCGATTGTTTTGCCGCCGACATCGGCATCAGCCGGGGGCGTATTGTTCAAATTGGTGCATCCCTGCCCAAAGGTGTGCGCGATATTGATGCTGCTGGCCGTGTTGTGACTCCGGGCGGGGTCGATGCGCATTGCCACCTTGACCAGCCGATGACGCCGCCGTTGCGCATGGCCGACGACTTCGACACCGGTACCCGATCAGCGGCCTGTGGCGGCACCACCACGGTGATTCCGTTCGCCGCGCAGGTCAAAGGCCAGTCGCTCAGAGCCGCTGTGGCCGATTACCACCGCCGCGCAGCGGGCAAGGCCCATGTGGACTATGCCTTTCACCTGATTGTGAGCGACCCCACGCCCGAGGTGCTGCAGAACGAATTGCCCCAGCTGATTGCCGAGGGCTATACCTCGTTCAAGGTCTACATGACCTATGACGACCTCAAGCTCAATGATGGACAGATCCTGGATGTGTTGGCGGTGGCCCGCAATAGTGGTGCCATGGCAATGATTCATGCGGAAAATTCCGACGCCATCGAGTGGTTGACGCGCAAACTCGAAGCTGCCGGGCGCACCGCGCCGCGTTTCCATGGCTTGGCGCGTCCCATGCTGATTGAGCGTGAGGCCACCCATCGGGCGATGGCGCTGGCTGAACTGGTCGATGTGCCCATCCTCGTGGTGCATGTTTCGGGGCGCGAGGCGGTTGAACAAATTCGCTGGGCGCGCGCGCAAGGCTTGAAGGTGTTTGCCGAGACCTGCCCGCAGTATCTGTTTTTGACCGCCGACGACTTGGGATTGGACGACAGCTACCAGGGTGCGCGCTGCATCTGCAGTCCGCCGCCGCGCGACCGTGCCAACCAGGAGGTCATCTGGAACGGTCTGGCCGATGGTCTGTTCACCGTGTTCTCGTCGGACCACGCACCGTTTTGTATGGAGGGTGACGAAGGCAAAAAGCCAGGAGGCACAGAGGTGCCTTTCCGGCACATTCCGAACGGTATTCCCGGCCTTGAAACCCGCATGGCCCTGCTTTATTCGGAGGGTGTCCTGGGTGGGCGCATCACGCTCGAGAAGTTTGTCGAACTGACCGCCACCAACCCTGCCAAGGCTTATGGTCTGCATCCACGCAAGGGGTCCATCAGTGTGGGTGCCGACGCCGACCTCGTGGTCTGGGACGAGCGCGAGTTTGTGCTGCGCAATGCCGACCTGCACCACGCGGTCGACTACACCCCCTACGAAGGCCGCACGCTGCGCGCGTGGCCCGGCATCACCCTCGTCGGTGGCGACGTGGTGTGGGACGGGCAGTTCCACCCCCGCGCGGGGCAGGGGCGGTTTCTGCACTGCCAGCCTTCCAGCTTGTTGCCTCAGCGCCCCAGAGCACAGTCTTGACACACATTTTTTTCAGTTTTTGTTTCACCCGCCAACCCACCAAGGAGTTTCACCATGAGTCTGACCCATCGCTTCGCCAAGTCCCTGCTGCCGCTGGTCGCTGCAGCGTCCGTACTATTCAGCGGCGCCGCCGGCGCGCAGGACAAGATCACTTACAAGGTCATCGGTCAACCTGCCGCCACCGGGATGGTGCAAAAAAACAAGGAAAAGCCGTTCTTTGAAGACTTTGCCAAACGCACCGGTCTGGCCATCGATGCCGACTACAAGGCCATCGACCAACTTGGTATCAAGGACACCGAGCAGCTGCGTGTGATGAAAGCGGGCCTGTTCGATATCGTGTCACTTAGGGTGTCGCAGAACTCACGCGACGAACCCACCTTGCTCGGATTGGACCTGGTCGGTGCTGCACCCAATTACGAAACTGCGCGCAAGGTCTATGAGGCCTACTTTGATACGCTGGACCAACGTCTGCAAAAGCAGTTCCAGGTCAAGTTGCTGGGCGCCTGGCCGTTTGGTCCGCAGATCCTGTTCTGCAAGAAGCCGATTGGCAAACTGGCCGACCTCAAGGGCATGAAAGTGCGCGTTTACGACCAGAACCTGGCCAAGTTCATCGAGACTGTGGGCGGCGTGCCCGTGCCGCTGTCATTTACCGAAGTGCACCAGTCGCTGTCCCTGGGTGTGGTTGATTGCGCCATTACCGGCCCGAGCTCCGCCAACAGCTCTGGCTGGCCTGAAGTGACCACCCACCAGTACCCCATCGGTTTTCAGATGGCAGTCAACGGTTATTCCATCACACTCAAGGCCTGGAGCCGCCTGAATGCCGAACAACAACGCAAGATGCAGGCCGCCTTCAAGACCTTGACAGACGACATCTGGGTCTACTCGCAGGAGCTGACCAAGGACGCCATGAATTGCAATGCGGGCAGGGAGCCCTGCACCACGGGCAAGAAGTACAGCCTGATTGACGTGCCGGTGCAACAGGCAGACCTGAACACGCTGCGTGATGCCGTTGCCACAATTTCCGTGCCGACCTGGGCCGAGATTTGTGACAAATCCAACCCCGGCTGCTCGGCAGCCTGGAAAGCCACTGTGGGTAAGGTGATCGGAATCAAGTAAGCGCTGAAAATGCAGGTCGCTCACCCGGCCTGCGCCTCACACTCATGAATGGATGGATGACATGAAAGAGAACATCGAACGCTGGCTAGGCACCCTGTTCGGCCTGATATTTGTCGGTTTGTCGCTGGTTATTGCGGTAGAGACGGCCTTGCGCAAGCTGTTCAACGTCTCCTTGCAAGGTGCTGATGAGCTAGGAGGCTATGCTCTGGCGATTGGCGCCACCATTGCCTTCAGCATGGCGCTGCTGGGTCGTAACCACATCCGCGTCGATGTTTTCTACGACCACTTTCCGTCACCTGTGAAGACCTTGTTGAACTGGCTTTCGGCGCTCTCGCTGGCTTGTTTCGCCGGACTGCTGGCGTGGCTGGCGTGGTTTGTCATCCAGGACTCGCGCAACTACCAGAGCGTCGCCCAAACACCCTGGGCCACGCCACTGGTGTATCCACAGTCAATCTGGCTGGTGGGGCTGATGTTGTTTGGCCTGCTGGCCGTGGCTGTGGCGCTTTATGCCAGCTACCTGTTGTTCACCGGGCGCAGTGCGCAACTCAACGCCATGCTGCACCCGCGCTCCACCCGGGAGGAACTCAAGGAAGAACTTGACGACCTGCAGGTTCGTTCGGTGGCACCGCAGGCGGGCCAGGTGGTTGTCAGTCAGGCAGGTGTCGCATGAACATCAGCTACATCCTGATCGCTTTTTTCGGCATGCTGGCCATGATGCTGATCGGACTGCCCATTGCCACGTCCATGGCCACGGTCGGCATCATTGGCGGCATGCTGGCCTACGGCTTGCCTTTTGTCGACTCCATCGCGCCCGTGGTCTGGGGCGTGCACAACGACAATCTGCTGACCTCGATCCCGCTGTTTGTGTTGATGGGCGAACTGCTGTTGCGTTCGGGCATTGCCGACCGCATGTTTGGTGCGCTGGCGGCCTGGCTGGGCCGACTGCCTGGTGGCTTGCTGCACACCAACATTGGTTGCAGCGCGTTGTTTGCCGCCACCTCAGGTTCGTCCGTTGCCACCGCGGCCACGGTCGGCACGGTGGCCCTGCCTTCGTTGCACAAGCGCGGTTATCCGATGCACATGTCGCTGGGGTCCATTGCCGCCGGCGGCACGCTGGGCATTTTGATTCCACCCTCGGTCAACATGATCGTTTATGGCTCGCTGACCGATACCTCAATCGGGCGCCTGTTTGTTGCCGGCATCATTCCGGGGCTGCTGCTGTCGGCGGCCTTCATGGGGTTCATCATGGTGCATGCCCTGCTGACCAAAAGTACCGTTCGCGAGGAAAGGGTACCGCTGCATGTGCGTATCCACCTTCTCAAGGACCTGGTGCCGCCAGGTGTGGTGTTTTTTATCGTGATGGGCAGCCTTTACAGCGGTGTGGCCACCACCACCGAGTCAGCCGCGTTGGGTGTGGTGACCTCACTGGGTTTTGCCTGGCACAGCCGCAAGCTCACCTGGCCCCTGCTGCAGAACTGTTTTGTGCAGACCGCCAAGACCAGCGGCATGATTCTGTTGATCATCACCGCAGCCTTCATTCTGAACCTGGCGGTCAGCCTGACCGGCGTGGCTGAGGCCATGACGCAATGGGTGACGTCGTTTGGACTGTCGGGTAATCAGATGCTGCTGATCCTGATCGTGTTCTACCTGGTACTTGGCATGTTCATGGACGTGCTCTCCATGATGGTGGCCACGATTCCCATCACCTTCCCCATCGTGAATGCGCTGGGCATTGACCCGGTGTGGTTTGGCATCTTCATCGTGCTCATGTGTGAGCTGGGTCTGATCACACCACCGGTGGGCATGAACCTGTTTGTGGTGCAGGGCATTCGGCCGGATGGTGGTTCGATTCGCGATGCTATCTACGGCGCCTTTCCTTACGTGATCATCTTGCTGGCGTTTACGCTGCTGCTGATCGTTTTCCCCGAAATCGTGACCTGGTTGCCGGCCCAGATGTGAAGTCAATCGTTCCATGACCACGCCTGCGATGAACGAAGACCTTCCCCTTTGGCAATGGTCAGCCGTCGCGCTGCATCGTGCGTACCGCGATGGGCGCGTCACCCCGCTGGCGGCAGTGCGCGCCAGCCTCGCGCGAATTGCGCAGGCTAACCCGAAGATCAACGCCTTTGTGGCGCTGCGCGACAGCGTGCTGGATGACGCTGTCGAAAGCACCGAGCGCTTTCGGGTTGGCCAGCCGCTGTCTGCGCTGGACGGCCTGCCTTTGTCGGTCAAGGACAACCTGTGTACCGCTGACCTGCTCACCACCTGGGGCTGTCCGGCGTTGGCGCTGCACCGCCCTGCTGCCGACGAACTTCCAGTGGCGCGTGCGCGCGGCGCCGGCGCGCTGATCGTTGGCAAGACCAACGTGCCCGAATTCACGCTCGAGGGTTATACCGGCAATCCGCTGTTCGGCATCACCCGCAACCCATGGAACCCATTGCTCACGCCTGGCGGCTCCAGCGGCGGCGCGGTCGCCAGCGTGGCGGCTGGCTGCACGGCGCTGGCCATGGGCACGGACGGCGGCGGTTCCATACGCCGCCCGGCGTCGCACTGCGGCCTGGTGGGGTTCAAGCCGTCGATCGGTGCCGTGGCACGTGGCGGCGGACTGCCGACCTTGCTGCTCGACTTCGAGGTGGTTGGTCCGATGGCGCGCACCGTGGCGGATGCGCGACTGCTGTTTGACGTGCTGCGCGGACCCGATGCGCGCGACCGCGCGTCGCTGGCGGCCGCCGCCGCTCGCTCGGCAGGGCGGCCACCCGGCCCGCTGCGCGTACTTTACGTGCCGACACTCGACGGTTCGCCGGTTGACCCCGAAATTGCAGCCTCGTGCGCGCAGGCCGTGCGCCAGTTGCTGGCTTTGGGTCATGAAGTGCAGCACGGCGCGCTGCCATTGGACCTGGACTGGATCACCAGTGCATGGCCCCAGGTGGCCCAGATCGGACTGGCCGCCCTGTTTGAGCGACAACCGCAATGGCAGCGTGGTGCCTCCGCCAAGTACCTGGCCATGGCCGAACAGGGGGCCAAGCTGCCGGCAGCGGTGCTGTGGGCCCTGCTCGACAGTGTGGCGCGCCTGCGCAGTGACTGTGCAAACTTGTTTCATGAATGGGACTGCGTGGCGCTACCCAGCGCCGCGGCTTTGCCCTGGCCGGCGGAGCAGGCCTATCCGCCTGAAATCGCGGGCCAGCCGGTGGGGCCTCGCGGTCATGCCGTGTTCACCGGATGGATCAACGCGGCCGGCTTGCCCGCCATCTCCGTGCCGACAGCACCCGCACGATCAGGTTTGCCCATCGGGTTGCAGTTGGTGGGCGCTTATGGCAGTGACGATGCCCTGTTTGACTTGGCAGCGTCCTTTGAAGCCCTGGCGCCCTGGGCCGGTCGATGGCCGCCGCTTTGAGCACGGCCTGGCGATCAGAGGGTCACGCTGGATTCACCCATGCCGTCGAACACCACCTTGACATGGTCGCCGCTCTGGCCCGACAAAATGCCAACCCAGGTGCCGGTGGTCACCACGGTGCCCGCTGGCAGCGTGCCGTACATCGCGCAGGCTTGGCGCAGCCACTGTGGCAGCAGCCAGGCCGGATTGCCCAAGGAATGTGTGCCCACCCGCACCACCTCGGGTTGATCGCCCACCCACACCCGGCAGACCTGCCGGGACCAATCCAGCTTTTGGTAGGGGACCCAGTCGCCCAGCACCAGTGCACCGTGCGACTGCAGGTCGGCCAGCTTGAGCAGCGCCGGCGACGCCATGCCCTGTTGCCAGCGCGAATCCACAATTTCGATCGACACCGTCATGGCGTCAACGAGGTCCCCTGCGTTCTCGGGCGCCAGTGTGCGGGCCAGGGCCTGGTCAACCGGCTGGCCCAGGCGCAGCGCGATCTCGGCCTCGATCCCGCGCATGGCGAACGGCCAATCGCCGCATCTGGCCGGACTGTGCCAGATGCCGGCCGGTGGCAGCGGGGCGTGGGTCAACTGGGTCTCGCGATTGGCACCGCCCGATTTCCAGTACCCGGGTGGGGCATCACGGTACCAGCCGTGGTGTCGTGCCACGGCCATCTGAACGGCGTAAGCCTGCTCGGTGTTTGGCAGCGCCTGCGCCAGCGCGCCGGCGTCGATCAGGTTATGGTCATTGCGTGCGCGCACCAGGGCGGCCACCACGGTGTCTTTATCAATCATTTTCTTTCGTCACTTCGTTGGAGTTTGGCGTTGTACCAAGGTACTTTAGCCGATGGCAGCCGCTGAGCCCACCTATAGCCCCTATTTGCAACAAGCATGACCCACGAATTCAAATCCGCCAGACGCTTTGGCAATGGCCAGGCGCGCAACCCCATGCTGCGCTGGCCCAACGGTGCCGGTCTGGCGCTGTCCTTTGTGCTCAATATCGAGGAGGGGGCAGAGTTCACCGTCACCAGCGGCGACCCTGGCAACGAAGCTGTGCACGAAGTAGTGCATGAAATTGCCGGTGTGCCGGACTTCTGCATGGAAACCCATTTTGAATACGGCCCGCGCTGCGGCTACCGCCGGGTGCTTGACCGTTTTGTGCAACGCGGCCTGCCGCTGACCTTGAATGTGTGCGGCCGGGCGCTGGAGTGCACGCCCTGGGTGGCGCAGGACGCCCTGCTTCATGGTTTTGAGATGTGCGGCCATGGCTGGCGCTGGGAGTCGCCAGCCCGGCTGGATGAGGCCACCGAGCGCGCGGTGATCGCCCGCACTGCCGCCACCATCGCCCGGCTCTGGGGGCGGCCACCGACCGGTTGGCACTGCAAGTCTTCGCGTTCGGTCAACACCCGTCGCCTGTTGCAGGAACACGGCGGGTTTTTGTACGACAGCGATGACTATGGCGATGATCTGCCCTTTACCCTGGCTGGCGCAAGCGGTCAGCCGTACGTGGTGCTGCCCTATGCGTTCGATACCAATGACATGCGTTTTTTTGACCGCGCCAGCTTTGTGCAGGGGCGCGATTTTGCCGACTACGTGATCGCCGCCATCAAGGCCTTTCTGGAAGAAACCCGGCATGCCCCGCGCATGCTGACCGTGGGGCTGCACACGCGCATCATCGGCCGTCCGGCCCGCATTGGCGGACTTGATCTGGTGCTGGACTACCTGGCCGGCTGCGGCAAGCAGGTTTGGGTGGCTCGCCGCGAGGACATTGCCAGGCACTGGCTGACTGCGACCGGTGGTTCGGCGACTTAGCTGTGGCCTGACGCGCCTATACCGGGTGTGTCCCCGGCAGCAAAATCCCTTTGTCCACGGTGTCGATGTGTGTGTGGCCGCAAAAGGCCATGGTCAGGTCGAGTTCCTTGTGGATGATCTCCAGCGCCTTGCTCACACCGGCTTCGCCCATGGCGCCCAGACCGTACAAAAAGGCGCGGCCAATGTAGCTGCCGCGGGCGCCCAGGGCGCGCGCCTTGAGCACATCCTGGCCGCTGCGAATGCCGCCATCCATGTGCACCTCGATCTGCCTGCCCACCGCATCGACGATGGCGGGCAGGGCGCGAATGCTGCTTTCAGCGCCATCGAGCTGGCGACCGCCATGGTTGCTGACGATCAGCGCATCGGCCCCGGAATCAACCGCCAGCCGGGCGTCTTCCACGTCCTGAATGCCTTTCAGGATCAGCTTGCCGCCCCAGCGCTGCTTGATCCATTCCACATCGCCCCAATTGAGCGCCGGGTCAAACTGTTTGGCCGTCCATTCGCTCAAGCTGCCCATGCTGTCGATACCCTTGACGTGGCCGACGATGTTGCCAAAGCTGCGCCGCTGGGTCCCCAGCATGCCCAGTCCCCAGCGCGGTTTGGTCATCATGTTGAGAAGGTTGGCAAGGGTCGGCCTGGGCGGCACGGACAGTCCGTTTTTAAGGTCCTTGTGGCGCTGACCGCTGATCTGCAAATCGAGCGTCAGCATCAGCGCCGAGCAGTTGGCGGCTTTGGCGCGGTCAATCAGGCGCTCAATGTAATTACGGTCTTTCATCACATACAGCTGAAACCAGAACGGGTGCCCGCCGGTTTCCCTGGCCACGTCTTCAATCGAGCAAATGCTCATGGTCGAGAGCGTGAACGGAACACCGAATTTTTTGGCCGCATTGGCCGCCTTGATTTCACCGTCTGCGCACAGCATGCCGGTCAGGCCCGTGGGCGCAAGGGCGACCGGCATGGCCACGTTTTGCCCGATCATGGTGCTGGCTGTGCTGCGACTTTCGATGTTGATGGCGACGCGCTGGCGCAGTTTGATTTTTTGAAAATCATCCGCATTGGCGCGATAAGTGCTCTCAGTCCACGAGCCGGCATCAACATACTCATAGAACATGCGCGGCACGCGTTTTTGGGTCAGTACGCGAAGGTCTTCAATCTGGGTGATCACGGGCATAAGAGGACTCCTGGGCAGTGCCTCCATGGTAACGAGGAGCGCGGGTGAAAAACCGGACTGCCCTTCGCTTACACTGCAGCCTGCCCGGGGTGTGCTGTGTCAGCACTGAGATGGTCTTCCAAACCCGCGAACTTGATCCGGTTGATACCGGCGTAAGAAGTGCCAGGCGTTTTGTCATTGCCATGTTTCCTGCCACACAGGCATCATGGATTAAGCAGTGATCTGTCGCGTTTGATCTTGTCCTGTTTGCCGCTTGGTTGCCCAAACTCCCGCGCTGTTTTTAACACAACAGGAGATCGATCCCATGAATGCCCCCGACAAATTCAGCCAGTTGATGCGTCTGACGCGTGAGCCCCTGCCGGCCTCGCGCAAAATTTACCTGCCCGGCAGCCAGGCCGATATCCAGGTGCCGATGCGTGAAATCATGCAGAGCAACGGCGAGGCCGTCACCGTTTACGACACCTCCGGCCCGTATACCGACCCCAACGCCAGCATTGATGTGCGTCAGGGACTGCCTTCGGTGCGCAGCCCCTGGATCGCCGCGCGCGGCGACACCGAGTCCTACACCGGTCGTCCCCCTTTTGCGCTCGACGATGGCCTGAAAAATGGCGAGTCGGAAGCGCTCGCCGCCTTGCGCGCCCAGGCCGCCGGGCTGCAGCGCACGCCGCGCCGCGCCAAGGCGGGCGCCAACGTGTCGCAAATGCACTATGCCCGCAAAGGCATCATCACGCCCGAAATGGAATACGTGGCGATCCGCGAAAACCAGAAACAGGCCTGGATGGAAGCCTATCAGGGCAACGCCGAACGTGAAGCGCGGCTGGCCGGCAACAGCTTTGGCGCCAGCATTCCGCGCGTGATGACGCCCGAGTTCGTGCGCGATGAAGTCGCGCGCGGCCGCGCCATCATCCCGGGCAACATCAACCACCCCGAAGTCGAGCCGATGGCGATTGGCCGCAACTTCCTGGTCAAGATCAACGCCAACATCGGCAACTCGGCCGTGACGTCGAGCATTGAAGAAGAAGTCGAAAAACTGGTGTGGTCGATGCGCTGGGGCGCCGACACCGTGATGGACCTGTCCACCGGCCGTAACATCCACACCACGCGCGACTGGATCCTGCGCAACTCGCCGGTGCCGATCGGCACCGTGCCGATTTACCAGGCGCTGGAAAAAGTCGGCGGCATCGCCGAGGACCTGACCTGGGAAATCTTCCGCGACACGCTGATCGAGCAGGCCGAGCAGGGCGTCGATTACTTCACCGTACACGCCGGCGTGCGCCTGGCCTTCATCCACCTGACGGCCCAGCGTGTGACCGGCATCGTGTCGCGCGGTGGCTCGATCATGGCCAAGTGGTGTATTGCCCACCACAAGGAAAATTTCATCTACAGCCACTTCGATGAAATGACCGAAATCCTCAAGGCTTATGACGTCAGCTATTCGCTGGGTGACGGCCTGCGCCCCGGCTCGGGTGCCGACGCCAACGACGAAGCGCAGTTCGCCGAGTTGCGCACGCTGGGCGAACTGACGCAACAAGCCTGGCAGCAGGACGTGCAGGTGATGATCGAAGGCCCGGGTCACGTGCCCATGCACATGGTGCAGGCGAATATGACCGAGCAGCTCAAACACTGCCACGAAGCGCCGTTCTACACGCTGGGGCCACTGACCACCGACATCGCACCCGGCTACGACCACATCACCAGCGGCATTGGCGCGGCCATGATTGGCTGGTTCGGCACCGCCATGCTGTGCTACGTGACGCCGAAGGAACACCTGGGCCTGCCGGACCGCGACGACGTGAAGGTCGGCATCATCACCTACAAGATCGCAGCCCATGTGGCCGATGTGGCCAAGGGCCACCCCGGTGTGCGGGCGCGTGACGACGCGCTGTCCAAAGCGCGTTTCGAGTTCCGCTGGATGGACCAGTTCAACCTGTCGCTCGACCCCGATACGGCGCGTGATTTCCATGATGAAACGCTGCCGAAGGACTCGTCCAAGGTGGCGCATTTCTGCTCCATGTGCGGCCCCAAGTTTTGCTCCATGAAGATATCGCAGGAGGTGCGTGACTACGCCAAGGTCAAGGGGATGAGCGACGAGCAGGC
>NZ_JAMPXE010000045.1 GCF_023701345.1 Rhodoferax sp.
AAAGTGGCGTTGCCCTGAGCGAATTAAGCCCCAATGCGCCGCAAAGCTATACCGTGAAATCTGGCGATACGCTGTGGGCCATCTCTGGCCTGTTTCTGAAAAATGCCTGGCGCTGGCCCGAACTGTGGGGCATGAATCTGTCCGACATCAAAAATCCGCACCTGATTTATCCGGGGCAGATCTTGTTCCTGGACACCAGCAACGGCCGAGCCCGTCTGAGCCTGCGCGCTGCAGGCACTAACGCTGGCGCCGACTTGCCGACGGTGCGTTTATCGCCACGCACGCGCATAGAAAATTTAAACGTCAATGCCCTGCCCACCCTGAAAAGTCATCTGATCGAGCCCTTTCTGGCCGAGCCCATGATTGTGGACGAACTGGGCCTGAGCGCTGCCGCGCGCATTGTGGCCGCGCAAGACAGCCGGGTGCTGCTCACCCGCGGTGACCGGGCCTATGCTCGAGGCAACGCTGGTTTCGAGCTGCAAGATGATCCGGCCAAACAACAGCAGGCATTTCGGGTGTTTCGCAACGCCACCCCCCTGAAGGACCCGGTCAGCGGTGAAGTGCTCGGTTACGAGGCCCAATACGTTGGCAAGGCACTATTGGCGCGCAGCGAAACCACGCAGAGCAGTGTTGACGCCGACGGCAAGGCCCGAACCGACATCGTTCCGGCGACCATCGACATCGTCGTTGCCAAGGAAGAAATGCGCGTCGGCGACCGTTTGTTACCCGAGCCACCACTCCAACTGCAAAGCTACGTCCCCCATGCGCCCACAGACCCGGTTGAGGCGCGCATCGTTTCCATTTATGGCAGCGCCGTGGTGAATGCCGCCCAAAACCAGGTGGTCAGCATCAACCGGGGCCGCCGTGACGGCATCGAGTCAGGCCATGTGCTGGCCATCATGACAGACGGTGCACGCCTGCTGGACAAGACCGACGCCAAGTCGACACAACTCAAACTTCCCGATGAGCGCAACGGCTTGTTGATGGTGTTTCGTACCTTTGAAAAGGTGTCCTATGCCCTCATTCTCGACATCACCCATGGTGTCAAGGTGGGCGATCGGCTCGTCAATCCGCGCTGACCGCCACCCCATCTGCCGCCATGGACCGCGATGAACTCAAGGCCTGGTTACGGCTGAGCTTGAGCCCCGGCATCGGCAACGTCACGGCGCGCAAATTGCTGGGATGCTTTGGCTTGCCCCAGGCCATTTTCGAACAAACCACCCCGGCCTTGCGCCAAGTCGCAACGCCCGTCCAGACGCAAGCCCTGCGCACCGAGCCTGCGACATTGCCTGAACTGTTGGAGACGACCTGGGCTTGGCTCAACCAGACTGAAGTCAACGGCTGCCGGCGCCAGGTGCTTAGCTTGGGCGACCCGGGCTACCCGCAAGCGCTGCTCGACATCGATGACCCGCCTTTGTTGCTGTACCTCTATGGCGTCGCCAGTTTCCAGGAGGGACAGCCATCAGACGTTTCCGATCAAGTCGCAATGCCGGCCATCCCGGTGGCTGATGCCTGGTTAATCGCAGCGCAGCGCTGTCTGGCCATTGTCGGCAGCCGCAATCCAACACCACAAGGCGCGGCCAATGCCAGGCAGTTTGCCAAAACCATGGTGCAAGCCGGGTTGACGGTGGTGAGCGGCCTGGCCCTGGGGGTTGATGGTGCTGCCCACACGGGCGCATTGGAAGGTTTGACCGAGGGTGCCACCGATCTGCCAGCAACGATCGCGGTGATCGGCACCGGCCTGGACCGGGTATACCCAAAGGCACACCATGGCCTGGCACACCGAATTGCACAACATGGTTTGCTACTGAGCGAATACCCGCTGGGCACACCGCCCTTGAATGCCAACTTTCCCAAACGCAACCGTCTCATCGCCGGGCTGGCGCGGGGCACGCTGGTGGTGGAAGCCGCCCTGCAATCAGGCTCGCTCATTACCGCCCGACTCACGGCCGAACAGGGCAAGGATGTGTTTGCCATTCCCGGCTCAATTCATGCTGCGCAATCGCGTGGCTGCCACGCACTGATCAAGCAAGGCGCCAAACTGGTCGAAACAGCGCAAGACGTGCTGGAGGAGCTGCAGGGCTTCAGTGCCCTGTCTGTCGCGGCAGATGCCGCCTTGGTGTCTGCAGACACCCTGGACAACAAGCACACGGCAGACGTTGATGCCCTGTTGCTGCAAGCCCTCGGTTTTGATCCCGTCGGGCTGGATGCGTTGCAAGGACGAACCCAACTGGTAACGGCTGACCTGCAGGCCCAATTGATGACACTGGAAATCAAGGGTCTGGTGGCACGCCTGCCAGGCGGTTTGTTTCAGCGCTTGTCCGCCGCCTGAAAAGGTCTAGCCCAACAAGCGCTCGGGATTGGCTTCCAGTTTGGCCATCGCTGAACGGGTGGCGCGCACCGTCAGGGAAACCTCCTCCTGAGACGCCAGCAAACCCGCTTCTAGGTAGGCCGCCAGTCGCACCGACTGAATCAGGTAGCTGCGCCCAACCACCGATGCAAACAAATGCAAATGCCCAATCGGACTGCGCCACATGTATTGCACCTGAACCGACTGTTCAAGGTAATCGAGGGTGAACCAGGAACCCAGGCTCAGGTTTTGCGCCCAGGCCATCATGACCGGACTGGGCTCGACGCCGCCACTGGTTACCACGTCCAACTCTGAGGCGTCAATACCCAGCAAGTCTTCGATGCTCTGGGTGTCGAGCGGCAGCTCTTCAGCACCATCGTCCGTGAAATAGTCTTCCAGGTTGGCCAGCCTTTCGGCGAGTGCTTGAATTTGATCCATCTCGATGGTTTGCGTCTTGGACATGAACGCATCGGCCAGAATGTCACTGATCACCTTCAGATGCCCATCCTGAACCTCGGGACCCAGACCAAGCATGCCCATACCCGTGCGCAAAGTTTTCAACAATTCGGGCAGGTCTGCAATCACCTGGGCACGATCTGCCCGATTGAGCTTGGCACTGGCGGCCCAAATCAAATCAACAGCAGCTTTTTTAAGCAACAGCGTTTGCGCATGTTGCCCTCCCTGGCGCATGCTGGCCACGGCAATGGCTTCGGCCCAGACTTTGTATAAAAAGTCTCTGATCTCGTCGCGCACTGGCATGTTCTTGATCTGATTACGCAATTCAATGGTGCACTGGATCGCCAGGGTTTCCTTTTGCTCTACCTGTTGCGCCACACCCACGACCTTTTGGGTTGAGCCTTTTTGCGTCAGGTAACGCTTGAGGAATTCCTTGAACTCTTCGTAAACACGCTGGTAGACACGTCCTCCGGTCTCCGGATACTGCTCGATCACCTGGACCACCCGCTTGATTTCGGTCTCCAGCGCTTCACTGCTGATGTCGCTGGCATCAAAACCCAGCGCGCAAGACCCCATGTGGTCGATCAACTGACGGGCCGGATGATCCAGCCGGTTGAAAAAATCCGGTTCTGCCAAAGCCACGCCCAGCACCGGCATTTGCAGCCGGGCAAACCAGACCCGGATCCCGGGTGGAATCCGTTCTTCCTGCAAAATCGACTGGAACATGAGGGCGATCAGCTCAATGATGGCCTTTTCGTTGTCGTTTTGCGCCAGATTTTTGAGTTCTGCCGATTGCTGTTGCAGCTCACCTGCCAGTCGCTCCACCAGCACCGTACCAAATACCGCAGAACCGGCCCCGGCGCCGGCCAGGGCGTCACCCAGCACGGGGCGTTGCGCCAGCGCTGTCATCAATCTTTGCGAAGTGGCATGCTGGAAGGCTGCTGCGAAATTCTGAACAGGCAACACGCCGGACATCATGCGACCCACGCGGTCCAGCACCCCCACCTCACGCGCATCGGACCAGGGTGGCGCAACAGCGGTTCCCGCCTGCACAGGCCAGCCTGCATCGTCGTGTGTGGCCGCGCCAGCATGGAAACCCGCCGCAGGCCAGCCCTGGGCTGAACCGCCGGGAAGAGAGGGCCAGCCTGGAGCCGCACCCGAGGCATCTTGACCAGTCATGTAGTTTTGCTGTGGATAACCGGCCGAAGGGGCAGCTGTCTGCCGGGGCTTGGCGCGCGGCTCGAACTCGATCACCGGCAACACACCTTGCGCCACCAACTCGGCATTGCAATTGGCATAGATCTGTCGCCATTGCGTGTTGATATGGTGCTGCACCACTTCGTTGATCAAGGTCCACGACTCCAGCGACAAGCCACAAGCCCCCCATTGCTCGACCATGGCTTGTACCAAAACCTCAGGATGAACGATGTCCTGGGCAGACAATTCCTGCGCCGGCTCCAGGTGCTTTAGCCGCTTGCGTAAATCATTGACTTCACTGGCGGCCACCTCCATCAGTGACAAGGCCATGCGGGAGGCCAGCATGCGGTTTTCAACCGTTTCGGTACTGACCAATTCCAGAGGGTTGTTCTGCGATGAGGTGACTGGACGCTGTACAACCGGTTTCAGGGCAGCCCGCCAAGCCTTGAGGGTACCCTCCTGCCAAGGCTCTTTTTGCTGTTCGTACAAAGTCCAGGTGTCGCGGCGCAACTGCTGTTCACGCATCGGCGTGACCTCATTCAGCAAAGTGATCAAATGCTCCCGGATCAACGCCTGCAAAGCAGTCTGGGCCTGAGCTGCTTCTTCAACCAGGCGCTGACGGACGCGCGCCGCCGGGGACGCGTTTTGAGGGACCGACAACGCAGGAGCCATGACAAAAAACTCTAAACCGTGGCGCCCGCATTGGGGTCGTTCGGATCGAGGTCTTTCTTGGCCACCCCCCCCTTGACCAGGTCTTCGCGCTGGATACCCAGCCACATCGCAATGGCCGCGGCGACAAACACGGAAGAGTAGATGCCAAACAGAATACCAATGGTCAGCGCCAATGCAAAATAATGCAGTGTGGCACCACCAAACAGCAGCATCGCCAGCACCATCATCTGCGTCGAGCCGTGGGTGATGATGGTGCGGCTGATGGTGGAAGTGATGGCGTTGTTGATGACTTCCTCCGTGTTCATTTTGCGGTAGCGGCGGAAGTTCTCACGAATCCGGTCAAAAATCACCACCGACTCATTCACCGAGTAGCCCAGCACAGCCAGCACGGCGGCCAGAACCGGCAGCGAAAACTCCCACTGAAAGTACGCAAAGAAGCCCAGAATGATGATGACGTCGTGCATGTTGGCGATGATGGCCGCCACCGCAAACTTCCACTCAAAACGCACCGCCAGGTAAATCATGATGCCGACCACCACAAAAGCCAGCGCCTTGAGGCCATCGGCGGCCAATTCATCACCCACTTGTGGCCCCACAAATTCGGTACGCCGCATGGTGGCCGTTGCATCCAGCTCTTTCAAGGCCGCCATCACTTGGGAGCTTTGCTGGGCCGAGCTCACGCCCTTTTGGGCTGGCAACCGAATCAGCACATCACGCGCAGTACCAAAATTCTGCACCTGGACATCAGTGAAGCCAAGCTTGGCCACACCGGCACGCACTGCCCCCAAATCAGCAGGCTGGGAATAGGTCACTTCCAGCAGGGTGCCGCCGGTGAACTCCACCGACAGGTGCAAGCCACGCGAGAACAGAAAAAAAACCGCCGCCAAAAACGTCAGGCCGGAGATCAGATTAAACACCAGCGCATGCCGCATGAAGGGGATATCACGCTTGATCCGAAAAAATTCCATGGTTTTCTTTCTATTCGCCAGTCTTGAGGGCAGTGCCGGAGTCGGGGCGCCAGATGGTGCCAATCGACACGGTCTTCAGTCGGTTCTTGCGCCCGTACCAGAAATTGACCAGGCCGCGCGAGAAAAATACGCCGGAGAACATGCTGGTCATGATACCCAGGCAGTGCACCACGGCAAAGCCGCGTACCGGACCGGAGCCAAAGGCCAACAAAGCCAGACCGGCAATCAGGGTGGTGATGTTGGAGTCAAAAATGGTCGCCCAGGCACGGTCGTAACCGGTGTGAATGGCCGCTTGTGCAGAAGCGCCGGCGCGCAACTCTTCGCGAATACGCTCGTTGATCAGCACGTTGGAATCAATCGCCATGCCCAGTACCAGCGCCATGGCCGCCATGCCCGGCAACGTCAGGGTGGCTTGCAGCATCGACAGCACCGCCACCAGCAGCAGCAGGTTAAAAGCCAGGGCAATGCTGGAAAAAACCCCGAACAGCATGTAGTAAAGGCACATGAAGATGGACACCGCCACAAAGCCCCAGGCCACGCTGTAAAACCCTTTGGCGATATTCTCTGCCCCCAGGCTGGGCCCGATGGTGGTTTCTTCAATGATTTCCATCGGTGCCGCCAACGAACCGGCGCGCAACAGCAAGGCGGTGTCATTGGCTTCCATGGTCGTCATGCGACCCGAAATTTGCACCCGGCCACCGCCAATTTCGGTGCGGATCACCGGCGCCGTGACCACTTCGCCCTTGCCTTTTTCAAACAGCAGAATGGCCATGCGCTTGCCCACGTTGTCACGCGTCACATCGCGAAAAATACGTGTGCCTTTGGCATCCAGGTTCAGGTTGACGGTGGGCTCCTGCGTCTGGCTGTCAAAGCCGGGTTGCGCATCGGTCAGGTTCTCGCCGGTCAGGATCACCTGCTTTTTGACAATGACCGCCTGGCCGTTGCGCTCCAGGTAACGCTCGGAGCCAAACGGCACCATCGCATTGCCCAATTCGGCGGCACGGGCCTCGGTGCTTTCATCGACCATGCGCACTTCCAGCGTGGCCGTGCGACCCAGAATGTCTTTGGCCTTGGCGGTGTCCTGCACACCTGGCAACTGCACCACGATGCGGTCCAGCCCCTGCTGCTGAATCACCGGTTCAGCCACACCCAGTTCGTTGATCCGGTTATGCAGGGTAGTGATGTTTTGCTTGAGCGCCTGGTCCTGAATGCGCCGTGCTGCTTCGGGCTTGATGGAGGCCGTCAGCTTGAACTCGGCTCCCTCGGCGGCATCGACCGTTTGCAGGTCGGCAAACTGATCCTGAAAAACGGCCTTGGCCGCATCGAGCGTGGCGGCATCACGAAAGCGCACCTCAATGGTTTGAGCGTTGCGGTTGATGCCACTGTGGCGAATATTTTTCTCACGCAGACTGGTGCGCACGTCGCCCGACAAGGATTCGGCGCGCTTGGTCAGCGCAGCCTCCATGTCCACCTGCAGCATGAAGTGCACACCGCCGCGCAAGTCCAGCCCCAGATACATGGGAGACGCATGCAGGCTGGTCAGCCAGGCTGGCGAGCTCGACAACAGGTTCAAGGCCACCACGTAGCCAGGATTGGTGGCATCCGGCACCAGGGCTTTCTGGATGGCGTCCTTGGCTTTGAGCTGGGTGTCGGTATCAGCCAGCCTGACCTTGACAGAGGCACCTTCGAGCGTCACGACATCGTGCGCAACACCCGCCAACTTGAGCGCCGCTTCCACCTGCGACAAGGTGCCCATGTCGACCTTGACCAGCGGCTTGACAGAAGACACCTGCACCGCGGGCGACTCGCCAAAAAAGTTGGGCAAGGCATACAAGCCCCCCACCACCAGCGCAATCACAATGATCACGTACTTCCAGACCGGGTAACGATTCATGATCGCCTTTATGACATCAAACTGCAAAATGCCGGCACAGGCCAGCGCGCAAGGAGAATGAACTTACTTGATGCTGCCTTTGGGCAAGACCTGCACCACGGCGCTGCGTTGCAAATGGACTTCAACGCCCTCAGCGACTTCTATGTCAATGAAGCTGTCGCCGAGCTTGGTCACCTTGCCCAGGATGCCGCCTGCCGTGGCGACCTCATCCCCTTTGGCCAAGGCCTCGATCATGGCTTTGTGCTCTTTGGCCTTTTTCATTTGCGGGCGAATCATCACGAAATACAGCACCACAAACATCAGCACCAAAGGCAACATACCCATGAGTGAAGACTGCATGTCGCCACCAGCGGCAGCAGCGGGAGCGGTTTGGGCAATGGCAGAGGAAATAAACACAGCAAACTCCAAATAAATAAACCAACAACAAAAAAATGCCTGCCAAATGGCAAACGCAAACGCGCTTTTCAGGCAGCTAGGCATTGTATGCGGGCGCTAATCGGGCGCCTTCAAGTCTTTCATGGGTCTGAAATACGCCCAAAGAAGCAGCCATTTTTCCATTACCAGCGCCGGGTGCCGTGCGTTGGCATGATCAAAGCCCCGAATAGCCTGCGGAATTTGCACCGACGCCCGGCCGTATGTATTAGTGGGGTGACTTGGGCCACAGCACCCAAAGGCGCAGTGGCTGCTTGAGCCGACCGGCCAATTCACCGGCAGACTCACCCCAGCCGGCAAAATAATCGGCCCGCACCGCGCCGCGAATGGCGCTGCCTGTGTCCTGCGCCAGCACCAGCCGCTGCAAGGCAATTTGCGGCCCCGGCGAGGCCAGCCAGACCGGCGTGCCATAAGGAATGCTCTGTGGATCGACGGCAATCGAACGCCCCGGCGTCAGTGGCACGCCTTGCGCCCCCTTGGGGCCAAAGGCGGCATCCAGGTCACCCAGTGCCTCTTCCTTGAAAAACACCACGCGCGGGTTGCGCCACAGCAGCTCATTGACGCGCTGCGGGTTGCGCTGCAGCCAGGCCTGAATGCCGGGCCAGGAGGCATCGCGCAACTCGCCCTGGTCGAGCAGCCAGCGGCCAATGCTCTGGTAAGGATGGCCGTTGTGGCCGGCATAGGCCAGGCGAATGAGGCGGGTGCTGCCGTCAGGCTCGGTCACACGGATGCGCCCCGAGCCCTGGATTTGCAGCACCATGGCCTGCACCGGGTCGTTCAGGTAAACAATTTCACGGCCGCGCAAGGCCTCCTGCGCCATGCCAACGCTGTCTATTTCCTGCCGTGAAAACCAGGGCTGACGCGCCTTCAGGTTGGCCGGCAACTGGTACAGGGGCACCTCAAACCCGGCACCAGGCAAGCGCCGGGCCTGCAGTTCCGGCTCAAAATAGGCGGTCAGCAAGCCCACCACCGCCCCCCCCTGCAAAGGCTCGACACGGTAAGGCTGCAGCCGCTCCAGCAGCCACTGGCGCTGCTCGGCCTCGGTGCCAATGCTCAGACGGCGTACTTCCGGGCACAAGGGCGCAAACACAGGCCCCGGGCGTTCGCAGCTTTTGAGCCAGGCATTCCAGGCTTCAAAAAGCTTGTCGCCCTCAAAACCCGGCAATTCAGTCCAAGCCACCGGCTGCCAGCGGCTGTTGCCGCGCAGCAGGGCCGGCACAGACGCTGCGGCATCAGGCAAGCGCAAGGAAGTGTCGGACCCTTGCAACACACCAGGTGCCGTGCTGCCATCCGGCTCTGGCAGGGGCGGCGTAGCACACGCAAGCAGCACACTCGCCAGCAGGCCTGCCAGCGTCCACCGTAACAGCAGGGGCAGCGTCATCACAGCAAGCGGTGCTCAAGTGCCGGCAAACGGCTGCGGTACTGCTGCATCAAATCCCAGGACAGGTCGGCCATCACCACCCCCGGCCCTTGCGCGCGCTCGGCCAGCACCTTGCCCCATGGATCCACCAGCATGGCGTGGCCCCAGGTGCGGCGCTGGTTGTCATGCAGCCCGCCTTGGGCAGCGGCCACCACAAACGACAGATTTTCAATGGCGCGGGCACGCAACAGCAATTCCCAATGGTCGTGACCGGTGGTGTAGGTGAAGGCGCTTGGCACCAGCATCAGGTGCGTTCCGAGCAGGGCGTAATGCCGGTACAACTCGGCAAAGCGCAGGTCGTAGCACACACTCATGCCAATGCGCCAGGTATGACCATCGCTGGAGGCCAGGTCGAAGCTGACGGGCTGCTGGCCGGCGGCCAGCACCAGCGATTCGTCATAACGTTCAACACCATTGTCAAAGCGAAACAAATGCATTTTGTCGTAGCGCGTCACACATTGCCCGCTGGGCGCATGGACCAGTGAGCTGTTGAACACCCGCGCGTCAGGCGTCGCCGGGTCTGGCAGGCCTGGCGAGGCGCTGATGGGCATGGTGCCGCCCACCAGCCACAGGCCCAGTTCATGCGCCGTGTCACTCAAGAACTGCTGTATCGGGCCTTGCCCAAAGGGCTCCTGAATCGCCAATTTATCGGCATCACGACGGCCCATCAGGCAAAAATATTCGGGCAGCACAGCCAGCTCGGCCCCCGCCAGCGCGGCCGCTTGCAGCAGCCCTTTCGCTTCGTTCAGATTGGCCGAAACGTCGGCTCCCGAGACCATTTGAATGGCGGCAACTTTCATGGTTTTATCTCCTGAATCGTCGCAGCAGAACGCGACACTTTGGTAATTTGAGGGTCGGCCCAGGGGCCGTCGATATGAAACTCCTGGGTGGCGGATTCGATCAGTGGGCGGCGCAAAAATATCTGGGCCAGAAAAGTGCCCAGTCCCACCGCCGGATTGATCGCCGTGGCCAGCAGGGACGCGGTCACCGCATTGATCTCGGGCACCACCACCACCTTGATGTCCTGCGTCTCGCGGGCTATGTCGGCGCTGCCTTCCATCAGGACCGCCGCATTGACACCTTTCATTTGCAGGTTGTTGGTGAACGCCATGCCCTGGTCAATCTTCACATCACCGCGCAAGAAATCAAACGCAAAACCCTCGCTGAAAACATCCCTGAAATCCAGCGTCAAACGACGCGGCAAGGCCTGCAGGCTCAGCACCCCGAGCAGCTTGGCAATCCCCGGGTCGGCCTTGAGAAACTGGCCGGACGCCACATTGACCGTGACGGCGCCACTCAGGGTCGGGTAATCGAGACTCAGGGGCGAGCCCGTCCAGGCCACCTGGCCTTCTAGCTTGCCACGCCCCCCCAGCACCACGTCTTTCATGCCCAGGCGACTCAGCAGGGCACCACTGTCGCCGACATCCAGCTTGAAATTCATCACGGTGCGCCGGGCCCCGGTCGGATTGCCTGCCACCGCCCTGGCTGGGCCGGGTGCCTGGGCATTGAGTGCAGACCAATTGCCACTGGCAACAAAGCTGGCCTCTGGCGCCGACAGATTGAATTGATTCAGCCGCCACTCGCGCGCGGCAGTCTGGCCACTGCGGTTCACCGCCTGCACCTCCAGACGGCCCAAATGCTTGCCGCGCAACTCAAAATCATCAACCACGATGTCAAGTGCCGGAATGCTGGCCGGCTGCGCCTCCAGCAAAGCCTCCACATCGCTGACCACACTGGGGGCGATGGTCAAGCGCGCCAAACGGGCATAGACACGCCCCTCGGCGCCACCACTGGCCTGCGCATTGGGTAGCCGGTATTCCAGGTAACCATTGAGCTCAGTGGCCTGCAGGTTGGCTTGCCAGACGGCACCTTCGCGGCCACCGCCAACCACCACCTGGTTGAACTGCCGGCCGCCAAAGGTCAGGCGCTCCGAGCGCACCGCCAACTGATCCGGCAAATACGAGGTAGCCGTGGTGCTGCCAGCCGCCAGGGCAGCGCCCGTTACCGGGGCCCCGGTGGCCTGCGTCAAAACCTCATGCCAAGCATCGACATTGAAATGATTCAGCCTGATGTTGGCGCGTACCCCGGTGAGTGGCAGCGGCGCAGATTCCTGAGAATCAAGCCCGATCCCGATGGCACCGCGCAACACGCGCGGTTCGTCCTGCGACACATCGCGCTCGTAAATGACATGCAGCTGGTTAGCCAAAGAAAATGTCAACCGGTCTTGCAGTGGCGCTGGCGCAGCCGCCAGCAAAGCGGTCTCCAGACGCAACGGCAGCACCGCGTCGGCGCTTTTGACCAGCGGCGCTGGCAAACTCAACGCCAGTCCCTGCAGATTGCTGCTGACCATCAACTCGGGCACCCCGCTGCGCAGGCCGAGCGTGGCGGTGTAGACGGCACTGCCGCTGGCCTGCTGCGCCAGACGCGCCACAAAGCCCAGTTCAGTCGCCTGACGCAAGCCCTCGGCCGAGGCCGTGCCATTGGCACGGATCAGGGTAGGGGGTCGTCGGGCGCCGGGTAATTCCGGCGCCAGCAGCCAGCCGCCCTCCAGACGCACGTCCCCCCCCAGCATGCGCGCCTGGACACCACTCAAAGCGAATCCGGTTTCAGTAAAGTTGACACTGCCGCGGGTGCGGGTGAGCTTGGGGCTGTCTGGCGTGATCTGCACATCGTTAGCCGCCAGCAAGATGCTGCCGCGCACGCTGGACTGGTTGATATGAGCAACCGGCAACTCAAGCTTGAGCTTGTAATCGGCATTGCCGGTGACCACGCTGCGGGCCAGCGCTGCGCCGGTCATGGCGCGCAAAGGCGAGGTATTGACCAGCCGCATCAGTTCTGGCAACGGCCCCTTGAAGTCGGCATCGACCAGCACCCGGGAATGGTTCAAATCATCAATCCTGGCGGCGACCTTGGTCACCTGCAAAGCCGTGTCCTCGCCCAGTCGGGCACGCGCGTTGTTGACCAGCAATTGCATGCGGTCGATCACCAGTTCGCCACTCAGGTCGTTCAGCACAGGCCAGGGTAGATCGCCACTGTCCTGCAGGCTGGGCGGCACATAGGCCAGCCTGGCACCCACCACTTGCGCAGAGATTTTGAATGCGCCTTTTTTGGGATCAACCAAAGGCAACTGGGCAATGTCTCCCTTGACCTGGAAGCGCACCGATGTGGCCTGCCCGTCCAGCACCGCATCGCGCACGTAATCGCGCGCTGCCTGGTCAATCACCAGCGGCAGGTAACGGTGCACTTTTCTGCCCTCGGCCCGGCTCAGGTTGGCCTGCAAGTCCAGCACACCCGGATAAAGCGCGCGCGACACCGACTTGGCCGGATCGGCGGTTTCCCATTTGATCTGGGCCTCCCCTTCGGCGTCGGCATTGGCAAATTTGACCTTGTCCAGCTGCACCGCGATGCGCTCGCCCTGCAGTTGCCAGCGGGCATCGGCTGCCAACGTTTCAATGGCAATGCGCGGCTCCTGAAAGATTGCCGGCAAATCGACACTGCCGGCGGTCAAGGCAAGGCGTGCTTGCCCGCCTTGCTGGTCAAGATCAAAGTCCACGTCAAGCCCGCTGAACCCCGGCGCTGGCGCCACGGCCGCCATTGCCAGCCGGCTGACCCTGCCGCTGGCGGCATATGTCTGCGGCGCGCTCAAAGCCCCCTGCCAACTGGCCTGCAGCGTGTCCACCTGCCCTTTGGGCGCATAAACCTGCAGCCGCTTGCGAACTGTGGCAGCCAGCGGCAGGCGGCTGGCAATTTGTGCCAGCGCTGCCAGGTCAAGCCGGTCGGCCTTGAACTCACCACGCTCGGGCTGCCCGGCTTGCGCCTGCTCCAGCCTCAGGTAAACGTTGCCGCCCGGCCAATGCAGGCCATCCTGCGTGTCAAAGCGCAAGGACTCGGTGAAAAACTCAAAGCCGGATGGCAACCGCTGTCCGCCCAGACGCCCTTGCACCCGCTGCAGCGCCAAAGCCTGTAAATCTGCCCCCAGGACGGCTTGAACCTCCGACAAGGCCACGTCCGCCGCGACCCGGGTGATGCGGCCCTGGGCCACGTCCATCCAGGCCCGCAGCGCACCCCGGCCCCGGGTCAGGTCCACCCCCAGGGGCATGTAATGGCGCAACGCGGACAGGTCAGCGCGCTCAAATGCCGCATAAAGTTGCCCCTCCCAGTCCTGCCAGCGACCATTCTGGCGTGCCAACAAGGGCTGCAAAAACTTGCCTCGCAAAGTAAAACGGCTCCCAAGAGACTCGGGCGGCGTGGCGTCCAGCCGCATGTCGTGGTGACGGCCACGGTTACGCACCACCACCGACACCTGTTGCAGCAACACCGGCTCGCCCGCCCGCTGCTCGTCGGTCCAGCGCAGTGTGCCATCGTGAATGGCAAACTCCAGCTGCGAAAAAAACCAGTCCAGCGCCACGCTGTCGGCTTGCCGGGTGTTCGAAAAATCCAGCCCGCCAATGGTAATTTTTCCGTCGGCGGCGCGCCGGATGTCAAGCTCTGGCTGATCAATGTAAATCTGCTCAAAACCCAAACGCCACAATGAGCGCGGCGATATGGCAATCAGGATGCGCGGCAAACGCAGGGCCACCCGATCTTGCGCATCCAGCAGAGTGACATCGGTCAACTCAACAGAGGGCACCATGCCATTGGACTCTGCGGCTACCGCCCCGACGCGCACCCTTACCCCCAGGGACTGCGAGAGCCGAGACTCCAGCTGCGGGCGAAATTCGCCGATTCGCGGCACAATCACCCAGTGCAGCGCCCCCCATGCCAGACCGAGCAGCAACCACGCCAACACCACCGCAGCCAGCAGCCAGCGCGTCAGGCTCGACCAGGTTTTCAGCAGTTTGGAGGGAAGGGGCGGCACATTGATTCGATAAAAGTTGCTCAACCAGAATTATGACCCGACCATCCCTGGCCACCCACTCCCGCTTTGTCCAACGCGTGCGCCGCCGTTATGAGGCCGAATTGCCCCTGTTGGACCCCGGTGTGCCCGATCCGGGACAAATGCAAAACACTTTTGAGGCGCTCCAGGCACAGGGGCACAACATGGCCAACGCACTGCGCATCACACGCCAGCTGGTGCTTGAGCGGCTGCTGTGCCTGGACTGCGAACAGCAACTGCCACTGGCCCGGGTCACCCAGGCCATGACCGAACTGGCCGAATTCGCGCTCAACCACGCCCAGGCGCAAGCCCAGTCCGCACTCGACCAGACCCACGGCGCTCCGCTGACACCCCAGAACCAGCGCGCCCAGGTCTGGATTGTGGGCATGGGCAAGCTCGGTGCCCGCGAGCTCAATGTGTCCAGCGACATCGACCTGATCTACGTCTATGACGAAGACGGTGAAACAGCGGGGGATGCCCTGGGCCGCAACCGCATCACCAACCATGAATATTTTGGCAAAGTGGTGCGCGCGGTCTACGCACTGGTGGGCGACACCACCGAGCATGGCTTTGTGTTCCGCGTCGATCTGGCCCTGCGCCCCAACGGCAACTCGGGCCCGGCGGCGGTGTCGCTGGATGCGCTGGAGGAATACCTGCATGTGCAGGGGCGCGAATGGGAACGCTTTGCCTGGCTCAAAAGCCGGGTCGTGGCGCCGTTCGAGAGTGTCACCAGCGGGGCCACCCAGGCGCTGCGAAAAATCGTGATGCCATTTGTCTTCCGGCGCTACCTGGATTACAGCGTGTTCGATGCCTTGCGCGTACTGCACCGGCAAATTCGCGAACACGCCGCCAAACGCAGTGCCGGCCACCCCGAGCGCGCCAACGATGTCAAACTCTCGCGCGGCGGCATCCGCGAAATTGAATTCACCGTGCAACTGCTGCAGGTGGTGCGCGCCGGTCACTTCCCCGAGCTGCGCACCCGCCCGACGCTGAGCGCGCTGCCGCGCCTGGTGCGCGCCAATTTGATGTCAGCGCAGACCGCCCAGGCGCTGGCCCAGGCCTACGTCTTTTTGCGCCAGATTGAACACCGCATCCAGTACCTGGACGACCAGCAAACCCATGTGCTGCCAACGCAGGACCATGACCTGGGCTGGATCGCCGAAACCATGGGTTTTGCCTCCTCGCAGACCCTGCTGAGCCAGCTCGATGCCCATCGCGAATTGGTGGCCCAGGAATTTGACAAACTGCTGGGCGGCCCCGAGCCTGACTGCAAAGGCTGCAACAACGGCAAGCCCAACAACGGCACCCAGTCCATCGACGACCTGTTGCCGCAACTGGGCGACGCCTTTCGCCAGCGGCTTCAATCCTGGTGCCAGCACCCGCGCGTGCTGGCGCTGCGCGACGAGGCTCGCGAACGCTTGCAGCGCCTGCTCGGGCGCACCGCGCAATGGGTGCGCGAAGACCGCGTGACGGAAGAAGCGGCGGTGCGCCTGGTGGACTGGATGGAGCCCCTGCTGCGCCGCGAAAGTTACCTCGCCTTGCTGCTGGAGCGCCCGCAGGTGCACGAACGGTTATTGCGTTTGCTCGGCGCCGCGCGCTGGCCAGCGCGCTATTTGCTGCTGCACCCTGGCGTGATTGACGAGCTGGCCAGTCCCGCCATGATGGTGGAACGCTTCAACGCGCAGGAGTTCGAAGCCGAGCTGGAGCACCGCCGCACCTCATTGATTGGCACCGGCGAGGATGACGAGGAAACCCTCCTCAACCTGCTGCGCCGGGCCCACCACGCCGAGGTGTTTCGCACCCTGGCGCGCGATGTGGAGGGCAAACTCACGGTGGAGCAGGTGGCCGACGACCTGAGTGCGCTGGCCGATGCGGTGCTGCGCGTCACCACCCGCTGGTGCTGGGCCCACCTCAAAAAAGCGCACCGCGCGCAGCCCCAATTCGGCATCATTGCCTATGGCAAACTGGGCGGCAAGGAACTGGGCTACGGCAGCGATCTTGACATTGTGTTTGTCTTTGACGACGACGATGAGCGTGCCCCGGAAGCCTATGCCGCGCTGGTGCGCAAGCTCATCAACTGGTTGACCGTCAAAACCGGCGAGGGTGACCTCTACGAAATTGACACCGCGCTGCGCCCCAACGGCAACGCCGGCCTGCTGATCACCAGCTTCGCGGCCTATGCCAATTACCAGCAACAACGCGGCTCCAACACCGCCTGGACCTGGGAACACCAGGCCATGACGCGCGCCCGCTGCGTGCTCGGTGATGCGTCAATGCACGAACGCTTCGACGCCGTGCGCAAAGCGGTGATCACCGCGCCGCGCGATCCGATCGGCCTGCGCGCAGAGATTGTTGCCATGCGTGAGCGCATGGCCAGCGCAAATCCGGTCAAAGTCGGAAAATTCGACATCAAGTACAGCGCCGGCGGCATGATCGACGCCGAATTTGTGATGCAGTTCCTGGTGCTGTCGCAGTCGGGTGCCCACCCTGAACTGATGGCCAACGCGGGCAACATTGCGCTGCTGGAACGCGCCGAGAGCCTGGGTCTGCTGCCCGCGGGCGTGGGGCACGGCGCCGCCAGTGCCTACCGCGCCATGCGCCAGGTGCAACACAAGGCACGCCTCAACGAAGAATCGATCCAACTCGCGTCTGAGGCCATGCAGGTCCAGCGCGATGCCATTCTGACCCTGTGGCACCAGGTCTTCGCGCCATCCCCTTCCCACCCTTAGCCTCACACTTTGACGACATGCCCAAACCCGCCCTGATCACGCTCGTCGCTGCCACTGCCCTGCTCAGCGCCTGCAGCGACCGCGTCAAAGACACCCACCCGCAACAACTGGTCAGCAAGCGCCAGGCCATTTTCAAGGAGTTCACCAAAACACTCGAACCCATGGGTCTGGTGGCGCGGGACCGGCAGGATTACATCAAGACTGACTTCATGGCCAGCGCACAGACACTGCAAGAACTCGCAAGCCAGCCCTGGGCTTATTTCACCGCCGACGGCAATTACCCGCCGACCCGCGCCAGGCCCGAAGTCTGGAGCCAGCCCGGCGAATTCAAACAGGCGCAGGACAACTACCTGGCGGCCATCGACACCCTGGTGCAGGTGGCAGGCAGCGCTGACCTGCCCGACATCCGCGCCAGTGTGGAAGCCGTGCAAAATAGCTGCAAAAGTTGCCACGACCAGTTCCGCAGCGACCGCCAATAGGCTGGCCGCAAAGTCAACGGTGCGGCGAAGTTTTTTTCAGCTATGGCGGATCTTCTTGACCAGCGCCGTGGTCGAGTACCCCGCCACAAACGGCAGTGCCAGCGCCCGGCCACCCCAGGACCGGACCAGCGCCGTCTCGGGCAGCTTGGCCATGTCGTAGTCACCGCCCTTGACCAGAATGTCGGGACGCACCTGGGCGATCAATTCAAGTGGCGTGTCTTCATCAAACCAGGTCACCAGACTGCTGCTGGCCAATGCCGCAATGACACAGGCACGGTCCATTTCATTGTTCAACGGCCGGTCTGGCCCTTTGCCCAGACGGCGCGCCGAAGCATCGGTATTGAGCGCCACCAGCAGGCTGGCACCCAGTGCACGGGCTTGCGCCAGGTACATCACATGGCCCCGGTGCAACACGTCAAACACGCCGTTGGTAAAAACCAGCGGCCGCGGCAAGGCGGCCACGCGCGCCGCCAGATCACCGGGATGGCACAGCTTGGCCGTCAAATCATAAAAAACAGGGGGTTCAGACATGGGCCGAATGCTAGCAGGCATTCCTGCCCCGGGCAGCTCAGGTCGATGGCGCTGTCATGAAGGCATGGACTGGTGCTGGCGTGCCAAACCTTGGCGCGGCGCCAACCATGACTGCACATCGGTAAAAATGGTCCGGCAGCCGGCGCAACGGTACTGCCCGTTGGGCAGCAGTGCACCGCATGGCGCGCGGTCAATCACAGGTTGGTAACAGGTGGAACCACACTCCCGGCACTGGTAGGCGGTCTTGAAATTGGTTTTGAAGCGTGTTGCCATGGTGGCAAACTTTAACGCCAGTCAGCGCCTCACCGAGTAGAAAAAATGTAAGCCAATGTAAAACCCGCAACCGCCCCGTCACGCCAGCCCGGCACCTGCAATTCAACCCGGTTGGGTCTCCATGAAGCTGGCACGCAGCATCAGCTTGTCCTGCAACTTGACCAGGTTGGGGTACTGTTCGCGCCACGACAATTGGGGGAAACGAAAGTCCAGATAACCGAGCGCCACACCGACCGCCACATCGGCCAGGCTCAAATGAACACCCATGCAAAAGGGCTTGTCGCCCAGACCCTTGCTGGTGGCCTGCAAAGCAGCCGCCACTTTGCCAAGTTGCCGATCAATCCAGGCCTGACTGCGCTGGGTCTCGGTGCGCCCACCCCAGGTGGCCTCCAGTCGCGCCAAAATGGCGGCATCCAGGATGCCATCGGCCAGGGCTTCCCAGGTTTTGACCTCGGCCCGCTCGCGACCCACGGCAGGAATGAGTTTGCCCACCGGTGACAGGGTGTCCAGGTATTCCACAATGACCCGCGAGTCGTAAATCACATCACCCGCTTCCATCACCAGACAAGGCACCTTGCCCAACGGGCTCGATACCGCAATGCTGGTATTGGCGGACCAGACATCTTCCAGCACATAGTCGTAGTCAAGTTTTTTCTCGGCCATGACGATGCGTACTTTGCGCACATAAGGGCTGGTGTTGGATCCGATCAGTTTCATGGTCATGTGACAGAGGTGCAATAAAAAATTATGTTGCTTGCATTCTATACAGCGTTTCCCGCCTGAAGCAGCCCATCTGCATTGAGGCACTTTTGATCCTCCTACAATCCCGGCCATGACTACTTCTGCCATTTCTGCGCTTTCGCCACTGGACGGCCGCTATGCGGCCAAACTTGCAAAACTACGCCCCGCCATGAGCGAACAAGGCTACATGCACCGACGGGTGCAGGTTGAAGTGGCCTGGTTCATTGCCCTGAGCGACTGCGGCTTCAAGGAATTCAAACCACTGTCGCCGGGCGCACGCACCTACCTGCTGGGTCTGGTCAAGAATTTCTCTGAAATCGATGGCCAAGCCATCAAGACCATCGAAAAAACCACCAACCACGACGTCAAGGCGGTGGAATACTGGATCAAATCGAAGTTTGAGGGCCGGCCCGAGCTGGTAGCCGCGCAGGAATTTGTGCATTTTGGCTGCACCAGCGAAGACATCAACAACACCAGCCATGCGCTGCAGCTCAAAACCGGCCGTGACCTGGTGCTGCTACCCAAACTCGATGAAATCATCGAGAAACTGCGCCAGATGGCACATGCTTTCGCCGAAGTCTCGATGCTCAGCCGCACCCACGGCCAAACCGCCAGCCCGACCACGGTGGGTAAGGAAATCGCCAACGTGGTGGTGCGTCTGGTGGCGGCACGCGACAAAATCGCCAGCGTCAAATTAATGGGCAAGATGAACGGCGCGGTCGGCAACTTCAATGCCCACCTGTCGGCCTGGCCTGAATTTGACTGGGAGGCCTTCAGCCGCCAGGTCATCGAAAGTCCCGAGCCGCTGGGCCTGGGCCTGACCTTTCAGCCCTACAGCATCCAGATCGAGCCGCACGACTACATGGCCGAGCTGTTTGACGCGGTGGCGCGCGCCAACACCATCCTGATCGACTGGTCGCGTGATGTCTGGGGTTATGTCTCTTTGGGCTACTTCAAGCAAAAACTGCGTGATGGCGAGGTCGGCTCCAGCACCATGCCGCACAAGGTCAACCCGATTGATTTTGAAAACGCCGAGGGCAACCTGGGCCTGGCCAACGCGCTGTTGCGCCACATGAGCGACAAGCTGCCAATTTCCCGCTGGCAGCGCGACCTGACCGACAGCACGGTGCTGCGCAACATGGGCGTGGCGCTGGGTTACGCCGTGCTGGCCTACCAGTCGCTCGCCACGGGCCTGGGCAAACTCGAGATCAACGAATCGGCAATTGCCGCCGACCTCGACAGTTCCTGGGAAGTCATGGCGGAACCGATTCAAACCGTGATGCGCCGCTTTGGCCTGCCGCAACCCTACGAGCAGCTCAAAAAGTTCACCCGGGGCGAGGCCATGACGCGCGAGCTGATGCAGGGTTTCATTGCCGGTCTGGACCTGCCGGAAGCCGAAAAAGAGCGCCTGCTGGCCATGACCCCGGCCAGCTACGTCGGCAAGGCCGCAGAGCTGGCAAAACGCGTGTAGCTCCCCGTCACTGCGAGCGAAGCGTGGCAGTCCATGCAGTCCGGAAGTCATGGATTGCTTCACTGCGTTCGCAATGACGCTCTTCCCATACCTATCCGATAACGCATGGCCATCAAATCCACCATCTTCAAGGCCAGCCTGCAGATTGCAGATATCGACCACAGCTACTACGCCGACCATGCACTGACGCTGGCGCGCCACCCCAGCGAAACCGACGAACGCATGATGGTACGGCTGTGCGCTCTGGCCTTGCAGGCCCACCAGTTGCAGAGCATGTGCGCTGGCGACGGCACGCTGGCTTTTGGTGCCGGTTTGTCAGACCCCGACGAGCCCGACGTGTTGCTGCGCGATTTCACCGGGCAAACGCGGCTGTGGATCGAGGTGGGGCAGCCCGAGGACAAGCCGCTGCTCAAGGCCTGCGGCAAGGCCGATGCCGTCGTGTTGTACTGTTTTGGCCAGGCTGCAGAGGTTTGGTGGCGCGGCATGGAGAGCAAGCTGGCTCGCCCCAAAAACCTGCGCGTCTGGCGCATTCCCACGGCTGCCGCCCAAGCCCTGATTCCCATGGCGCAACGCAGCATGGTGCTGCAGGCCACCATCCAGGAAGGCGTGCTGATGTTGGGTGACGGCAGCCACAACGTCGACATTGAACCGCTAAGCTGGAAATAATTGACAGACGTCAATTTCATGAAATGTCACAGGCTTAACATCCTGCTGTTTCTTTCACTAACTAGTTAAATCATCATGTCTGCACGTCTGCACAACAAAGTTTCCATCATCACCGGCGCCGCCCAGGGGATCGGCCTGGCCACCGCCCTCAAATTTGCAAAAGAAGGTGCCATTGTCATCGTTTGTGACGTCAAGCAGGCCGGTATCGATGAGACGGTGGCGCAGTGCCGTGCCTTGGGGGCCACGGCCGAAGGCTTTGTCATGGACGTGACCCAGCGCGCCATGGTTGACGACGTGGTGGCCCAGGTCAAGGCCAAATTCGGCCGCATCGACGTGCTGGTTAACAACGCCGGCATCACCCAGGACGCGCGCCTGCAAAAAATGACGCTGGAGCAGTTTGACCGCGTCATCGACGTCAACCTGCGCGGGGTTTTCCACTGCTCGCAGGCAGTCGCCGACGGCATGGTGGCGCAGGGCAGCGGCGTGATCCTGAACGCCAGTTCGGTGGTCGGCCTGTATGGCAACTTTGGCCAGACCAACTACGCCGCCACCAAGTTTGGCGTGATCGGCTTCACCAAGACCTGGAGCCGCGAACTCGGCCCCAAGGGCGTGCGCACCAACGCCGTCGCCCCCGGCTTCATCACCACCCCGATGGTGGCAGCCATGCCCGAAAAAATATTGCAGGACCTGAGCGCCAAAGTAGCCATGCGCCGCCTGGGCAAACCCGAGGAAATTGCCAACGTCTACGCCTTCCTGGCCAGCGACGAAGCCAGTTACATCAATGGCGAAGTGATCGAAGTCTCGGGCGGCATTGCGCTCTGACATTGGCGCTGCACCCCGTTTTTCCCACACATTTCGCCTCGATCTCTTCCATCGCGCAGACTTCTAGAAACTGCCGGTGAACCGGTAGCGCGCCGCCGGGTGCCACATCGCCGCCACCGACGCCACCTGGCCCTGCGAATGCGTCTGCCGGCGCAGCACCAGGCAGGGCTCTTCGGGCGCCATGTGCAGCATCTCGGCCACCTCGCGCGGCGGCAGGCAGGCTTCGATGACAAAGCGCACGCCCTGCAGTGGCGCCACCCGCATCAGGTAGGCGTTGGGCGTCTGGCTGTTGAAGTCCATCTGCAGGTAGTCCGGCGCCACCGTCGGGTTGACGTACCGATCTTCCACCTGGATCGGCTCGCCATCCTCGAAATGCACCACCACCGAATGGAACAGCGGCTGCTCGGCCTTCAGCCCGAACTGCCGCCCCAGCGCCTCGCCGGCCTTGGTGCGTTCGAGCTTGTGCAGCTCGCTGCGGTGCACATGGCCACGCGCAGCGATCTCTTCGGCGATATTGCGGATCTCGACCAGCGTGGCCTGGTACTTCTGCTGCGCCACATAAGTGCCCGAGCCCTGCACCCGCTCCACGATCTTCTCGTCGCTGAGCTCCCGGATGCCGCGGTTCACCGTCATGCGCGACACGCCGAACGTGCGCGCCAGTGCTTCTTCGCCCGGAATCGCCTCACCCTCCTGCCAGGCGCCGCTCTGGATCTGCGCCAGCACATGCTGCTTCACCCGCAAATAGGCCGGTGTGCGATCGCCATCTGTCACCGCGGGCAAGGAAGTGGAACCGTTCGTCATAGGGTTTGTACTAGGATTTCAGCCTATGAATTGGTATTGACAGGGGGGATTATGGCCACATAAAATTGTATATACATATTTTAGTTAATAGCCATAATATGTATACCAATACAACCGAAACCGCCCCTAGGAGACAGCCCATGAACACCCGCACCGCCTCGGCATCGAGCCCGCCCATCCCCGCTGCCCTCCTGCGGCTGCTGGCCTACAGCAGCATCGGGCTGGTGATGTTCTTCCTGCCGCTGGAGATCGCCGGCAAATCCACCATCCTGTTCGACCACGCCGCGACCTACCTCGCGCAGCAGCAGCGCAGCCTGTCGATCGCGCTGGTGCTGGCGCTCATGGCCTGGGGTGCGGCCGCGCCCTTCGCCCGGGGCAGCTGGCGCGCCAGCACCACCAGCGCCGTGTTCAGCGGGCTCAAGGTGATGGGCCTGGTGCTGGCGCTGATGTACCTCACCGGCACTGGCCCGGCGCTGCTGTTCCAGAAAGACATGCTGCCCTTCCTGTTCGACAAGCTCGCGCTCACCGTCGGTCTGATCGTGCCGCTGGGCGCGGTGGCGCTGGCCTTCCTGGTGGGTTTCGGCCTGCTGGAACTGGTGGGCGTGCTGATGCAGCCCGTCATGCGGCCGATCTGGCGCACGCCCGGCCACTCCGCGATTGACGCTGTTGCGTCCTTCGTCGGCAGCTACTCGGTGGGCCTGCTGATCACCAACCGCGTCTACCTCGACGGCAAGTACACGGCGCGCGAAGCGGCCATCATCGCCACCGGCTTCTCCACCGTCTCGGCCGCCTTCATGATCATCGTGGCCAAGACGCTGAACCTCATGCCGGCCTGGAACTTTTACTTCTGGTCCACCTTCGTGATCGCCTTCGCCGTCACCGCCATCACCGCCTGGATGCCGCCGATCTCGCGCATGGACAACAGCGGTGGCGTGAGCGCCACCCTGCCTGCCGGCCGCAACCGCTGGCAGGCCGCCTGGGACGCCGGCCTGGCCCAGGCCAATGGTGCGCCGCCGCTGTGGCGTGTGCTGCGCGACAACCTGCGCGACGGCCTGGCCATGGCCAGCGCGGTGGTGCCCACCATCCTCGCCGTCGGCCTGATCGGCCTGCTGCTGGCGCGCTACACCCCGGTGTTCGACGTGCTGGGCCTGTTGCTGCTGCCCTTCGTCTGGCTCGGCGGCCTGGCCGAACCTGTCGCCACATCCAAGGCCCTGGCCTCGGGCCTGGCCGAGATGTTCCTGCCGGCCCTGCAGCTCAAGGGCGCCGACCCGGTGGTGCGCTACGTCGCCGCCGTGGTCTCGGTCAGCTCGGTGCTGTTTTTCTCCGGCTCGATCCCCTGCGTGCTGGCCACGCGCATCCCGATCTCGCTGCGCCAGATGGTC
>NZ_JAMPXE010000179.1 GCF_023701345.1 Rhodoferax sp.
AGGTCTCCTTCATCTTGCCGCCGTACTGGTTGATGAGCGCCAGCGACTCCTGCGGCACGCTGCTGGAGCCGTGCATCACCAGATGCGTGTTGGGCAAACGTTTGTTGATTTCCATCACGCGGTCGATTGCCAGGATGTCGCCGGTGGGCTTGCGCGTGAACTTGTAGGCACCGTGACTGGTGCCAATGGCGATGGCCAGCGCATCGAGTTGGGTGCGTTTGACAAAGTCGGCCGCTTGTTCGGGGTCGGTCAGCATTTGCTCACGGGTCATGGTGGCTTCGGTGCCATGGCCGTCTTCCTTGTCGCCCTTCATGGTTTCCAAAGAACCCAGGCAGCCCAACTCGCCCTCGACCGTGACACCCACGGCATGCGCCATCTCCACCACCTTGCGGGTCACTTCGACGTTGTAGTCATAGCTGGCAATGGTCTTGCCATCGCCTTGCAGGCTGCCGTCCATCATCACCGAGCTGAAGCCCAGGTCAATGGCGCCCTGGCACACGGCCGGACTCTGGCCATGGTCCTGGTGCATCACCAGCGGAATGTGCGGGTAAGACTCAATGGCCGCCAGAATCAGGTGCTTGATGAAGGGCTCGCCCGCATACTTGCGGGCGCCGGCACTGGCTTGCAGAATGACGGGCGCGCCCACTTCTTCGGCCGCCGACATCACTGCTTGCACCTGCTCCAGGTTGTTGACGTTAAAAGCCGGAATGCCGTAACCGTTGGCCGCGGCGTGGTCAAGCAGTTCGCGCATAGAAACAAGTGCCATGATGGTGTCCTTTGAAAATTGGTAACTGAGCAGTAACTCGTTCCAATTCTAGCCACTCAACTGGCAGCGAAGCCGACACCGACTGGCCTACCCCACCCGGCAAATCTTGAGCATGTTGGTGCCGCCGGGCGAGCCCATGGGTTCACCGCAGGTGATGGCATAAACATCGCCTTTCTGCACAATGCCGCGGGCCTTGAGGTCGGCCTCGGACTCGGCCAGCGCGGTGTCGCGGTCGGCGCTGGTGTCGATCAAAAGTGGCCGCACATTGCGGTAAAGCGTCATCTTGCGTTGCGTGGCAATTTTGGAGGTCAAGGCGTAAATCGGCACCTGGATCAGGTGGCGGCTCATCCACAGCGCGGTCGAGCCGCTGTCGGTCATGGCCACGATCGCCTTGGCGCCCAAATGATGCGCCGTAAACAGCGCGCCCATGGCAATGGTCTGGTCAATGCGGGTAAAGGTCTTGCCGGTAAAGTCCGCTTCAAGCTTGAACTCCTCGCCACCCTCCGCCGCATGGCAGATTTTGGCCATTTCAATGACGGTTTCCAGCGGGTACTTGCCTGCGGCGGTCTCGGCCGACAGCATCACGGCATCGGTGCCGTCCAGCACCGCGTTGGCGACGTCACTGACTTCGGCGCGCGTCGGCACCGGATTGGTGATCATCGACTCCATCATCTGTGTTGCGGTAATCACCACACGATCATGCTCGCGGGCCAGCTTGATCATGCGTTTTTGCAGTGCCGGCACCACGGCGTTGCCCACTTCGACGGCCAGGTCACCGCGCGCCACCATGATGCCATCACTGGCCAGCAAAATTTCCTCAAGGTGAGGAATCGCCTCGGCGCGCTCGATCTTGGCAATCAGGCCAGGACGGTGCCCGTCGTCGGCCGCCACGTTGCACAATTGGCGCGCCATTTCCATGTCGGTGGCATTTTTGGGAAAGCTCACGGCGACGTAATCAGCATGAAAACTCATGGCGGTGCGGATGTCTTCCATGTCCTTGGCGGTCAGGGCCGGGGCCGTCAAACCGCCACCCTGTTTGTTGATGCCCTTGTTGTTGGACAACTCGCCGCCCATCTTGACCGTGGTGTAGATGGCCTCGCCCTTGACCCGGTCCACGATGATGACAATCAGGCCATCGTTGAGCAACAGCACATCACCGGCCTTGACTTCGCGCGGCAGGGCCTTGTAATCCAGGCCAACCGCGTCGATGTCGCCAAGCTCGGTGCGGGCCGCGTCCAGCACAAAGGACTGGCCGGGCTGCAAAAACACCTTGCCCTCGGCAAACTTGCCGACCCGGATTTTGGGGCCCTGCAAGTCGGCCATGATGGCGACTTCGCGGCCGGCGCGTTTGGCGGCTTCACGCACCAGGCGCGCGCGCTCAATGTGGTCTTGCGCGGTGCCATGGCTGAAGTTCAGCCGCACCACGTTGACCCCGGCGCGAATCATTTGCTCAAGCAAAACGGGATCGCTGGAGGCTGGGCCCAAGGTGGCAACAATTTTGGTGGCGCGACGTGGCATGAATCGATCTCCGATGTAATTTAGTTTCCTGATTTTCACACAAAGCAGTTACATGGGAGCAACAAAAACCCTTCGGTTGTCGCCGCCAAAGCGCTACCACCCCAGCCCCAGATGCAGAGGCAAATAAACCGCCATGCCCGAAACAATGGTGCCCAGTACCGCCTGGCCCTGGCCTTGGCGCCAGAAAAAATAACCGCCCCCCACCAAAGCAGCATAGATGCGGGCGTCCTGCCAGGTACTGGTGAGATGACCTTGCGCCATGACGACTTCAGGGACCACCACCGCCGCCAGCGCGGCAATGGGGGCGTATTGCAGGCCACGTTGTGCCCAATGTGGCAAATGCCAGGGCTCATTGCTCATGAAAAAGAGACAGCGGGTGAGCACGGTGACCCACGCCAGCCCCACGATCACCCCGAGTGTCCACAGATCAGTGTCGTTCATGACGGCACCCTGGGTGTGCCCGGCGTTTTGGGCCAGCTTGCCTCAAGGATCAGGCACAGTGCCACGGCGCTGGCAATCGCCACCACAATGTTGAGTTTGAACGGCAGCGCGTAGGCCGCCACGGCGGCCAGGCCTGCCACGCCGGCTGAAACACGCCGCAAATGGCTCGATGCGAGGGAACACCCGACGCCGAGCAAGGCCAGAATACCGGCAAAGCCCAAACCCCAATGCGTCGGAATCACATTGGCCAGCGCGATGCCCAGCAAGCTGGCACTTTGCCAACTGACCCAGTTGAACAGGCTGCCACCACTCAGGTAGGCCAGTTGTTCACGGCGCTCGATGTCGTTGACGGGGGGATGGTAGTAGTGCCTGGTAAACATGACGTAGCTCAGGTCTGCGGTCAGATAGCCATGAAACAGGCGCCAGCGCAGGGGCAGGTGCATCAAGTAGGGCCGCATGTGGGCACTGAACACCACAAAACGCAAATTCACGCAAAAGCCGGTGGCCAAAATCACCCAGACTGGCGCTCCCGCGGCAATCAAGGGCATGGCCGCCAGTTGCGAGCTGCCGGCAAACACCAGCAAACTCATGGCCACGGCTTCGAACGTACTCATGCCCGACTTGACCATGGCCACACCCGTCATCAGGCCCCAGGCCGCCAGGCCCGGCGATACCGAGGCCATCTCACCCAGGCCGCGCCCGAACGCCGGGTGTTGCCACCAACTGCGGGCACGGGCATGCAGGCGGCGCATTAACCCAGCACCTGTCCTGCTTGCATGGGACAGCCGCGCAGGAACTCGGCACTGGCCAGGCGTTTGCCACCGGGGCGCTGCAGCTCGGTGATGATGAGCGTTGAATCAAGCGCTGCGACCACAATGCCAGAGGGCGCCAATGCCACAATTTGCCCAAAAACCCGACCGGCCATGGGGACCGCATCGCCCACCTCCACCGCCCAGATTTTGAGCGTCTCACCGGCGAGCACGGTGCTGGCGCCCGGAAACGGGTTGAAGGCACGCACCCGCTGGCTGATGGTTTGCGCCGTCTGCGACCAGTTAATGGCAGCCTCGGCCTTGTCAACTTTGCTGGCGTAGGTGATGCCCTCAAGCGGCTGCGGCACGGGGTGCAATTGGCCAAGCTCGGCCTGCCCCAGGGCTTGCACCATTAGTTGGCCACCCAGCCCGGCCAGCCGGTCATGCAAACTGCCCGTGGTATCGGACGGCAAGATTGGCAATGCCTGGCTCAGCAACATGTCACCCGTGTCCAGGCCCGCATCCATTTGCATGATGTTGACACCCGTGACCGCATCACCGGCTTCAATGGCGCGGTGAATCGGTGCCGCACCGCGCCAGCGCGGCAGCAGGGAAGCATGAATATTGAAACAACCCAGGCGCGGCAGGTCGAGCACCCACTGCGGCAGGATCAAGCCATAAGCGGCCACCACCATGGCATCAGCCTGCGCCGCCGCAAGCGCCTTGCGGGCGGCCTCGGCATCATCCGGGTACTTGCCATCCAGACGCAAGCTGCGCGGCTGCGCCACCGTGATGCCATGCGCCAGCGCAAATTGTTTGACCGGCGAAAGCTGCAGTTTCATGCCGCGCCCGGCCGGGCGGTCAGGCTGGCTCAACACCAGCACAATGTCATGGCCGGCGGCATGCAAATGCGCCAACGCCACGGCGGCAAATTCGGGCGTCCCCGCAAACACCAGTTTCAAGAACGGTCCTCACGCTGGGCTTTGAGCATCTTGGTTTTGATGCGGTTGCGCTTGAGGGGCGACAGATACTCGACGAACACCTTGCCCATGAGGTGGTCCATTTCGTGCTGGATACACACCGCCAGCAGGCCGTCAGCCTCAATCAGCAGCGTCCTGCCATCGCCATCGAGCGCTTCCACCTTGACAGCATCATGGCGTTTGACGCCATCGTAAATGCCAGGCACGGACAGACAGCCCTCCTCGTTCACATGCGTCTCGGGACTGGCCCAGAGAATTTTCGGATTGATCAGCACCAGGGGCACATCGCGGCCCTCGGAAATATCCATCACAATCAGGCGCTCATGCACATTGACCTGGGTGGCGGCCAAACCAATGCCCTTGGCCTCGTACATGGTCTCGAACATGTCGGCAATCAGGGTTTTGATGCGCGCATCGACCGCAGCCACAGGTTTGGCCACGGTGTGCAATTTGGGGTCGGGATAACAAAGAATTGGGAGTAAAGCCATGGTGTCACTTAAAGATGTCGTTATTTTCGCAATTTTTTGCCGGCTTCGCCAATTAGCCGAATGACAATCGTTGTTCCAGCAAGGGCTTGGGCGCACAATCAAACGCGATTGAATAGAATTGAAAACACCAT
>NZ_JAMPXE010000180.1 GCF_023701345.1 Rhodoferax sp.
CCAACTTGCACTGAAAAATTGGCCCGCACAATGCGCACCCTTGCTTCAGTCAGTCTTGGGCCCGTTACACGCAACATGAACCACTCATGTCGTTAGCTTTGGGCAGACACTTCGCTTTTAACGCGAAGCCTTGTATTATGCAGCAAAAACCCAGCTTGATCAACTTTTTTCTTAGCCCTTGAGCAAATAATGTTGGCACAAGTCGACAAATTCCTCTTGTGCCGGGTCTTGCCCTGTCTCCTCTTTCAATATCCCAGCCACCACAGCCGCCAAGTTGGCGGCGAGCCTCGCATCGAGAAACAACAGCCTGGACCTTCTGGCCAGCACATCCTCAACCTTGATCGCATATTCATGACGCGCGGCAAAACGCACCATCGCCTCTGACAAGCCGTCACACAGCCAGTGCTCAGCGCCAGGCAAATTAAGCACCAGGGCCTGCTCGGAGCCATAGGAGTGCAGCCCCTCAGGCTCGTGCAGAGCCCTGACTTCGAAGCAACGCCTGTCCGAACCAACCAAACCAAGACTTTTGGTCAGTCCGTGCATCGTCTCCCGAATAAGCTGATGCTTGGCGCACTGCGCCAGAACATCTTCGGCCATCGCGCGGTAAGTGGTCCACTTGCCACCCGTCACCGTCACCAGGCCACTGCGACTTACCAGAATCGTATGCTCCCGACTCAAACCCTTGGTGTTGCTGCCTTCATCATCCGGCGGCTTCACCAGTGGCCGCAAACCGACCCAAATGCTTTTAACGTCTTTTCGTGTGGGTGCCTGACGCAAATAACGGGCCGACTCACTCAGGATGAATTGAATTTCTTCTTCAAACGCCTCGGGTTCACGCGCCAGATCATGGCGCGGGGTATCGGTGGTTCCCAATATCACTTTACCCAGCCATGGCACCGCAAACAAAACCCGTCCATCAGCCGTCCTGGGCACCATCAGGGCTGCCCTCCCCCCAAGGAACGTGCGATCTACCACCATATGCACGCCTTGGCTGGGTGCCACCATGGCTTGCGTCTCAGTTGCCGCGGCGCCACCAGCTGCGGCACCGTCCTGACGGCGCAATTCATCCACCCAGACACCTGTGGCATTGATGACGCAATCACCCCTCAACTGAAAAATCTGGCCCGAGAGTTGCTCCTGACACACCACGCCCACGACACGTCCGTTGTCATGGTTCAAAGCGATGGCGCGGCAATAGTTGACCAAAAGTGCACCGTGTAGCACTGCGGTTCGCGCCAGCGCCAGCGCCAAACGCGCGTCATTGAATTGCCCATCCCAATACTTCACGCCGCCTTTGAGCGCCGCTGGTTGCACCATGGGCAACTGCGCCACAGTCTCGCTGCGGCTCAAAAACTCGGTACGCCCCAAGCCAGCGCTGCCAGCCAGCGCGTCGTACATCTTCAACCCCGCGCCATAAAAAGGCGCTTCCCACCATTTATAAGCAGGCATGACAAACGGCAACGGTTGCGCCAAATGCGGTGCATTCTCTAATAACAGGGTGCGCTCGCGCAGCGCTTCACGCACCAGGCCAATATTTCCCTGCGCAAGGTAGCGCACGCCGCCATGGACCAGTTTGGTGGAACGGGATGAAGTTCCTTTGGAAAAATCATGCGACTCAATCAGTACCACGCGCAAGCCACGCACGGCAGCATCAAGCGCCACCCCCAGGCCGGTGGCGCCACCACCGACCACGATGAGGTCATAGTGACATGGTTCAACAAGACGCGCGATGAGGTCGCGACGCCTGGTGGCATGCGCTTCGGGTAAAGTGATCATGCGTTATTTATCTTGGATACAAATCATCACATTATTCGGTATTTCAGGACAAACCCCATGACCTATCTGCTTGCCCTTGACCAGGGTACCTCCAGTTCGCGCAGCATTGTCTTTGACACGGACGGCCAGATGGTAGCCATGGCCCAGCAAGAGCTCACGCAAATCTACCCGCAACCTGGCTGGGTTGAGCACAACCCGCTGGAAATCTGGCGAAGCCAACTTGCCACCGCCCGCGAAGCATTGTCCAAGGCGGGCATCACGGCAGGTGATGTGCGCGCCCTGGGCATCACCAATCAGCGTGAAACCACCGTGCTCTGGAGCCGCAAAACCGGTCTGCCAATTTACAACGCGATCGTCTGGCAGGACCGGCGTGCCGACCCCACCTGCGTTGAATTGCGTGAGCGCGGCCTGGCGGCCAGCATCCAGGCCAAAACGGGCTTAATCGTTGATGCCTATTTTTCCGGCACCAAGCTCAAGTGGCTTCTGGACCAGGTGCCGGGCGCGCGACAGCAAGCCGAAGAGGGCGAACTGGCCTTTGGCACCATCGACAGCTGGCTGATCTGGCAACTCACGCAGGGCCGCGTGCACAGCACTGATGTCAGCAACGCAGCGCGCACCATGCTGTTCAACGTGCACAGCAACCAGTGGGACACTGAATTGCTGCAGGCGCTCGACATCCCGGCCAGCCTGCTGCCCAGCGTCAAGCCGTCCAGTGCAATGTATGGCGAGGTCAGCGCAGATCTGCTGGGTGCTGCCATTCCGATTGGCGGCGTCGCGGGCGACCAGCAAAGCGCCTTGTTTGGTCAGGCCTGCTTTACGCCGGGCATGGTGAAGAACACCTACGGCACGGGTTGCTTCATGCTGATGCACACCGGCCACCATTTTCAAACCTCGACCAACGGTCTCATCACGACCAGCGCCGCACAAGTCACGCTGCAACCCGAATTTGCCCTGGAAGGCAGCGTGTTCGTGGGCGGCGCCGTGGTGCAATGGCTACGCGACGGCTTGCACGCCATCCCCAACAGCGCCGGCGTGCAGGCATTGGCCGAGAGCGTGCCTGACGCCGGTGGCGTGATGGTGGTGCCTGCCTTCACCGGGCTGGGTGCGCCCTACTGGAAGCCGGACGCGCGCGGCTCCATCACGGGTTTGAGCCGCGGCAGCACAGTGGCCCACATTGCCCGCGCGGCTTTGGAGAGTATTGCCTTTCAAAGTGCGGCCCTGCTGCAAGCCATGAGCCGCGATGCAGTGCAGGCGGGGGGCTTGGCCGTCGCGGAGTTGCGGGTGGATGGCGGCGCCTGCGTCAACGATTTGTTGATGCAATTCCAGGCTGATTTACTGGGCATCCCGGTGCTACGCCCGGCGGTGACTGAAACCACTGCACTTGGCGCAGCTTATCTGGCGGGGCTGTCAACCGGCGTGTATCAGAGCACCAACGAACTCGCGCGCCTTTGGCAGGCCGAGCGCCGCTTTGAGCCCACTCTGGCACCCAGCCGGGCAGCGGAACTGATGGCCCGCTGGGAACATGCGGTGCGGCAGACCGTGCTGCCGCCCGAGCATTGACAGCCACACGTCATCACATTTGATTAGACTCAAGGTTTTCAACAACATTGGCGCAGATTAACACCTGTACACCATTCATGAGTAAACGTATCGCATTCATCGGCGGCGGCAACATGGCCAGCGCCATCATCAGTGGCTTGATCAAGCAGGGCCTTCCTACCGACCTGATTGACGTGGTGGAGCCTTTTGCCGAGGCACGCGACAAGTTGCAGGCCAGTTTTGGCATCACCGCCCACCCGCAAGCGGGTGCTTTTCTGCTGGATGCCGCGCTGGTGGTCTGGGCCGTCAAGCCACAAACCTTCAAGCAGGCAGCGCTAGCCGTCGCCCCGCATGTCCTCGGTGGCTTGCACTTGAGCGTGGCAGCCGGTATCCCCAGCAACAGCATCGCCGCCTGGATGGGCAGTGAACGCATCGTGCGCGCCATGCCCAATACCCCTGCGCTGATTGGCCAAGGCATCACCGGCTTGTTTGCCCGTGCCAGCATCACACCCAATGACAAAGCTTTTGTTGAACAGGTCATTGCGACAACCGGAGAATCTCTCTGGCTGGAAACCGAAGACCAGCTCGACGTGGTCACGGCCCTGTCAGGCTCGGGACCGGCTTACGTGTTCTACTTCATGGAAGCCATGGCCATGGCCGGCACCGAAATGGGCTTGAACCGCGAGCAGGCGCTGCAACTGGCCGTGGCCACCTTTGCCGGCGCCAGCGCCTTGGCAAAAGCCTCCAGCGAACCACCCCAGGTGCTGCGACAACGCGTCACATCCAAAGGCGGCACCACCTTTGCGGCCATCTCCAGCATGGAAGACAACGACGTCCGGGCCCTGTTCATCGATGCTATGTATGCGGCCCGTGAACGCGCCAAAGAACTCGGCGACGAATACGGCGCAGCCTGAACTTTTACTGAACAAAATAACTGGCTGCAATGCCGGCAAAGACAGTAAAACCGAGCCAATGGTTTAACCGGAAAGCTTTAAAACAGCCTTCGCGCGTGCGCGACCTGATCAAGGTGAAATGCCAGACCACCTGGAGCAAGGCCACGAACATGGCCAAGTCAAACAGCGGGCCTGGCACATACTGGCCCAGGGCCAGTGTCCAGATACCGATGAATCCGAGGTAGAACAACATGACCACCGGCACATCCCACATACCCAAGGTAATGGCCGAGGTTTTGATGCCAATGCGCAAATCATCATCCCGGTCCACCATGGCGTACTCGGTGTCGTAGGCCAACACCCAGCTCAGATTGCCCAACGTCAACAGCCAGGCCAGCGGCGGCAGGTCACCACGCACGGCGGCAAACGCCATCGGGATGCCCATGCCAAAAGCCAGGCCCAATACCGCCTGCGGCATCGACACATAACGCTTGGCATAGGGGTAGATCAGCGTGATCGCCAGCGCGGCGAACGACATCAGCACGGTGAGCGTGTTCGTGGTCAGCACCAGTCCGAAAGCTGCCAGGGCGAGCACGGCGCCCACCGCGAGCGCCTCGCGCTGTACCTGGACCTGATCCGCTGGAACCGCCCCGCGGGCTGGCTGCTGCTGCTCTGGCCGTCGCTGGCCGCGCTGTGGGTGGCGGCGGGCGGTTTCCCGGGCTGGCACCTGCTGGCGGTGTTCGTGCTCGGCACCATCCTCATGCGCAGCGCCGGCTGCTGCGTGAACGACGAGGCCGACCGCGACTTCGACCGGCACGTCAAGCGCACCGCGCAGCGCCCGGTCACCTCG
>NZ_JAMPXE010000181.1 GCF_023701345.1 Rhodoferax sp.
CCATTGAAAAACTGGGCCTTCTGACCGACTTGCGCGCCCGCGAGTTCTACGAAAAACCCACCTCTGAGCGTAAGCGCAAGAAGGCTGCTGCCGTCAAACGCAATTACAAGCGTATCCGCGCCATGCAATTGCCCAAGAAACTGTATTGAACCTGTTGTTCTGACAGGGCTGCTACAGCCTCTTGAACAAGCTCGCCGGGGACGCTCAGGCGGGCTTTTTTTATGCCCAATCCATTCACAGGAGTTATCAGAATGTCACTCAAAGAGCAGGTCATCGAAGACATGAAAACGGCCATGCGGGCCAAGGACAGCGAGCGTCTGGGCACCATCCGCCTGCTGCTTGCTGCCGCCAAACAGAAGGAAGTGGACGAGCGCGTGGAACTGGACGATGCCGCCATGATCGCGATTGTGGACAAGCTCATCAAACAGCGCAAAGATTCCGTGGCCGCCTACACCCTGGCCAACCGGATGGATCTGGCAGACAAGGAAAGTGCCGAGATCGTGGTGTTGCAAGCCTACTTGCCGCAGCGTCTCAGTGTGGAAGAAGTCAGCGCGGCGGTGCAGGCCATCGTGGCCAGTCTGGGCGCCAAAGGCCCTGGTGACATGGGCAAGGTCATGGCCGCCGTCAAGGCGCAACTGGCCGGCAAGGCGGACATGGCCATGGTGTCACAAGCCGTCAAGGCGGCACTGGCAGGCTGAATCAAGCCCGGCCGCTGTCCAGGCTGTTGAGCATGGCGGTGTGCACGACCTCGTCGAGCGCACCGTCGACCATGGAATGGTCAGCCACCAGGCGCATGGTGTTGTTGTTTATTAAATTTTCAATCGACGGCCGGGTCATGGACTGGGTCTGGCCATGCGCTCCGGCAAACAGGTACAAGGTGCGTTGCGGACTGATCCAGCTGAGCTGACTGCGCTGCCAGTTCCCTTTGATGGCAATTTCCACCCAGGAACCGATCACCAGATTTTCAAGCATCGGCAATGACAGTGCCGATGCAGCATGGGCAGGTGGCTGCGCAAGCCGATTACCCAAAAAATCGTCTGGCATTTCCATGAATCCCGAGACCTTGGCTTCTTCCGGTGCCAGCCAGTGCCTGTGGTTGCCCGGCAAATTGGTCTTGTCATTTTTTGACGCAACTGCAGGGGCATCGGGCGCAGGCCGAAAAGCCTGTTGATGCAATTTCATCAACACGTCGAAAAACTGGCTGGTTTTGAGGGAGGGGTAATCGATCAATCCCAGCCCTTCCCGCAATTTGGACAGCAGCCTGGACACCAGTTTGGTCAGCTTGCCCAGATCCTGCCGCGTCAGCTCGGGTTGGGCACTCCAAAGCAGCATATTGACCAGGTCTTTGTAGCCACCGGGATCCTCGGTGCCCCCGGTATTGTTGAGTTCAGCAGCCGCCATCACCTGAGCCCATGGCCCACAAAGAAATTCGACGACCTGGGCTGGAACCCGCTGCAGGTCGGGGATATCCTCCATGGCAGCGCACATTTTTTCAGCCAGCAGATTGCGCTCCTCTGCGTGATTCAGCACGCGCATCGCCTGCTGCACGGTCTGATGCGACTGGCCCAGTTGCTCCGACCACATGTTGTTGAGGTTGAAAAGCGCCAGATCGAAGGGCTCGGCACTGTCGATATGGATGCGCGACAAGGGGTTCACATAGCGGTGCAATGAGCGGATGAAGCGTGCGCATTCGGGTGTATCTGCCGAACCAAAAGCCAGGCCACGCTGGGTGATTTCCTGCAACAAGCGCCTTGCCGGATGTTGCTTGTTGTTGAAAAACCGGGCATCGACCAGCACCAGCCGCAACAGGGCGGGCTCAAGGTTTTCAATGACATCGCGAATGGGCTTGAGCAAGCGGGTGTCGTTGACCAGGTTGTCAATCATTTGCACCATCACCTCAAAACTGAGAACCTGCGCAGAACTTTGACAATTTTTACGCAACTTTTGCCGTGTGGTTTCGGCTTGCCTTGCCTGATCAAGCAAGGTGTCCTGGCGTTGCGACAGAGGTACCATCACTTCGTCTGACTGATTCATGTTTTGCAGTGCCTCAAAGGCGGCTGGGACCGTCGAGGCAAAATCAGTGGTCGACTCCTCGGAGTCTGGCGTCAGGGAAGCATTCGTGGCGCCGGCCACGTTCCAGTCCAATGTTCCCGCGAACTGGGTCACCGCTTCATCAGGCGCGATCTCTTGCTGAGGGTCGGTCTGGTCTGCCAATAATTCACGCAACCGGTTCAGGGTCAACACACTGGGCTGGCGTGATGCCTCGTCAACACCATTTGTCCAGTGCGCAGGCGCTTGGCTGCGGGCTGCCATAAGCGACCTCTCCGGCTCGCCTGCCGGCAGCGGCAGCACACCATAAGATTTGATTTTCTGCGCCAACGCACTGTAGGAAGATTGCAAGGCCTCCCCCAAACCAGAGGCCAGGTGTTGGGTCCAGGTGATTCGGACTTGAATCGGCACCGCTTCCTGCAGCAATGCCTCCTGCAAAACAGTCAGGTAAGTTTGCGGTCGCAAGGGATTGCGCTCGGGCTTGACATGCGTCAAGCCTAACAAGGTTCCCATACATCCGTTGAGTTCATTCAAGCCTGGTTGTGCGATGCTTTGGACCAATTGCAATGCACGGGCGAATTCAACGCGCTCCTGCACCTGGTTTTCATCCATGTGCTCCAGCTGCTTATGACTTAGTTCACCCAAAGCCAGCTCGCCAAACTGGGAGCTGGCCGCTTGTTTGTCCTCAAATGCCTGACGCAACAAGGCTGGAAACCGGGCACACAATGCTGCCGCTTTTTCATCCAGCAGCTTGATGGACAGACCCAGCTGGGCGCGCTCGAGTTGCCCGGTGACATGGTTGAATTCCTGCGCAAGCGATCGACGCGTCACCAAAAACACATGACTCAGCAAAGCCTCGCCATTGCGTGCCGACTGTGCCAGTGCGGCACGAAACAGCGTGAGGTATTGCTCGGATCGACTGGCTGAATTCACTGCGGTACTCGCTTCCTGGCCCGTTAACGCAGCGCCTTGAAACGCATGCGGTGCGGCCGCGCGCCCTCCTCGCCCAGGCGTTTTTTCTTGTCCGCTTCGTATTCCTGGTAGTTGCCATCAAAAAAGCACCATTGGCTGTCGCCTTCGCAGGCCAGGATGTGGGTGGCAATGCGGTCCAGGAACCAGCGGTCGTGGCTGATCACCATCACCGAGCCGGCAAACTCCAGCAAGGCGTCTTCAAGGGCGCGCAAGGTTTCCACATCGAGGTCGTTCGACGGCTCATCGAGCATCAGCACGTTGCCGCCGGCAATGAGCGTCTTGGCCAGGTGCAGGCGCCCGCGCTCACCGCCCGACAGGGTGCCGACGCGTTTTTGCTGGTCGGCGCCATTGAAGTTGAAGCGCCCGCAGTAGGCCCGGCTGGCCATCTGGAACTTGCCGATATTGAGCATGTCCAGCCCGCCAGAAACGTCTTCCCAGACAGTTTTGTCGTTGCTGAGGTCGTCACGGCTCTGGTCGACAAAGGCCATCTTGACGGTTTGGCCGATCTTGACTTCGCCGGAATCTGGCTTCTCGCGTCCGGCAATCATCTTGAACAGGGTGGATTTACCGGCGCCGTTGGGGCCGATGATGCCGACAATGGCGCCCGGCGGCACCTTGAAGCTCAGGTTGTCGATCAGCACGCGGTCGCCAAAGGACTTGGTGACGTTGACAAACTCAACCACTTCCTGTCCCAGGCGATCCGCCACAGGAATGAAGATTTCGTTGGTCTCGTTGCGCTTCTGGTATTCGAAGTCGGACAGTTCCTCGAAGCGGGCCAGACGCGCCTTGCTCTTGGCCTGGCGCGCCTTGGGGTTCTGGCGCGACCATTCGAGCTCTTTCTTCAAGGCTTTGGCGCGCGACTCTTCACCCTTTTGCTCCTGTTCCAGGCGCGCCTGCTTTTGCTCCATCCACGAGCTGTAATTGCCCTTGTACGGGATGCCGTTGCCACGATCGAGCTCCAGAATCCACTCGGCGGCGTTGTCCAGAAAATAGCGGTCGTGGGTGATGGCCACCACGGTGCCGCTGTAGCGCTGCAGGAATTGCTCGAGCCAGTCGACCGATTCGGCGTCCAGGTGGTTGGTCGGCTCGTCGAGCAGCAGCATGTCGGGGTGCTCCAGCAGCAGGCGGCACAGCGCCACGCGGCGCTTCTCACCACCTGACAACACGCCCACCCTGGCGTCCCACGGCGGCAGGCGCAGGGCGTCAGCGGCAATTTCGAGCTGGTGTTCGGAGTCGGTGCCCGAGGTGGCAATGATGGCCTCAAGCTCGGCCTGCTCGGCGGCAAGCTTGTCAAAGTCGGCATCTTCGTCACCGTAGGCGATGTAAACCTCTTCGAGTCGCGCCTTGGCCGTCATCACCTTGCCCATGGCTTCTTCCACGGTTTCGCGCACGGTTTTGTCAGGGTCGAGCTGCGGTTCCTGTGGCAGGTAGCCGATGTTCAGGCCCGGCATCGGGATGGCTTCGCCCTCAATTTCCTTGTCGATGCCGGCCATGATCCTGAGCAGGGTCGATTTGCCGGAGCCATTGGTGCCGAGCACGCCGATCTTGGCGCCGGGGAAAAAACTGAGAGAAATGTCTTTCAGAATGTGCCGCTTGGGCGGCACGATCTTGCCGACGCGGTTCATTGAAAATACGTATTGAGCCATGGGTCTATTGCGTTCACAAAAGGGATAAAGGGAGCATTATCGGCGTACTCAAGCCGGCAGCCTGCCACGCGGAATTGTGCCGCCATTTAGCCAAGTCTTTTAGCCAGCAAAGGTTAATTACTCTAAAAAAACGGGCAGCTGTCAGAGCATGCGACAATACGCCTGCTTGTGGGGCTTCAGTTGCCTGCAAGACCAGCACCTTGCTGGGAACCCAGGTAGGACACCGCGGTTCCATTTTTGATCCCATCTGCCTTTGACTGAACTGTCGCTACCCGCGCCAGAACAGGCCGATGCCCTAGCGCCCTGGATGGGGTGCACCTCTAAATGAAATTTGAAGAACTAAATCTGGCTCCGGCCATCATCAAG
>NZ_JAMPXE010000182.1 GCF_023701345.1 Rhodoferax sp.
GGTTTTCAGGTGATGGAAGGCCTCAAGACCAACGTCACCGATGACTACCTGGCGGTGATTGTGCTGACCGCCCAACCGGGTCACAAGCTGCGCGCGCTGGCGGCCGGGGCCAAGGACTTCATCAGCAAGCCGTTTGACCTGGTCGAGGTCAAGACGCGCATCCACAACATGCTCGAAGTCCGCTTGCTGTACAAAAAACTGGCCGATTACAACAAAGAGCTGGAAGCCACGGTGGCCGAGCGCACGGCCGAGTTGCGTGAGAGCGAGGCGCGCTACCGCAGTCTGACCGAACTGGCCTCGGATTGGTACTGGGAGCAGGACGAAAACGGTCACTTCAGCAAGGTCTCAGGCCCGGTGCTGGAGATGCTGGGGATTCAGGTGGAGCCTTTGAGGGGTGAGGTCGCGGTGACGTCCTCTGACGGCTGGAATGAAGATGAGCGCTCCAGATTGCGTGCCACCATCGCCGATCGCCAACCCTTTATTGACTTTGTCTTTCACCGCGTCAAGGCAGATGGCAGCAGGCAGAGCTTTCAAGTCAGCGGCGAGCCCATGTTCAACAGCAGCAGCCGGTTTGTCGGCTACCGTGGCATTGGGGTGGAGCTGACCTCAAAACTCAAATAAAAATTAAAAACAACAAAGGCAGGGCGATTCATGTCATTCCTTCACAACCCCAATCAGAACCATCTTCTGGCGGCCTTGCCGACCCGGGACTTCGAGGCCCTGGCGGCAGACCTGGAACTGGTGCCGCTGGCATTGGGCCAGATGCTCTACGACCCCGGCACGCAGATGCGCCATGCCTATTTCCCCACCACCTCCATCGTGTCCTTGCACTATGTGACCGAATCGGGTGCGTCCGCCGAGACCGCAGGGGTCGGCAACGAAGGCGTGGTGGGTATTTCGCTGTTCATGGGCGGCGACACCACCTCGAGCTCGGCGGTGGTGCAAACCGCAGGCCACGGCTACCGGCTGGATCGCCATATCTTGAAGCAGGAATTTGACAAAGGCGGCCCGTTGCAGCGCTTGCTGCTGCGCTACACCCAGGCCTTGATGACGCAAATGGCCCAGACCGCGGCCTGCAACCGGCACCATTCTGTTGAGCAGCAATTGTGCCGCTGGCTGCTGCTGACGCTGGACCGATTGCCCGAGCGTGAGCTGGTGATGACGCAGGAACTGGTGGCCAGCATGCTGGGCGTGCGCCGCGAAAGCGTGACCGACGCGGCCGGACACCTGCAAACCATGGGCTACATCCGCTACCGCCGCGGCCACATTGGTGTGCTGGACCGGGCTGGCCTGGAATCACACGCTTGCGAATGTTACGGCGTGGTCAAAAAGGAACTCAACCGCCTGCTCAGTGACGTGCGCCTGCGGCAGAGCAGTTAACGAGCATGAATTTCGTCATCGCGAGGCGCGCAGCGCCGCGGCGATCCATGTATTCGGAAGTCATGGATTGCTTCACTTGCGTATCGCAATGACGGTGTTTTTGCAAGTCTCGCTGCAATAAAGCTTAGTAGCGCTGGGCGACACCGTTGTCGATGCGCACGCTGTCACCCACCCGGATGTCGTTGTTGGTGGTTTGCGTCAGGGTCTGGTAGCTGCCATTGTTCAGGCGAACTGACAGTTGGTACACATTGCCTTGTTGGGTCTGGTTGCGCTTTTCCAGCTCATGGCCGGCGTAAGCACCGCCTGCCGCCCCCAGCACGGTGGCGGCCGTTTTACCCGAGCCGCCGCCCACCTGGTTGCCAAGAATGCCACCCACCACGGCGCCCGCGATGGCGCCCGCACCGATGGGGGTGCCGGAGCTGTTCTGGGGCACCAGGGCGATCGACTGCACCACGCCATATTGCGTGTAGCTGCTGGTGTTCTGCTGCGGGTAGGCATTGCCTGCGCTGGTGTTGTTGAGTGGGGTCGTGTTGGCGCAGGCGCCAAGCAGCAAGGTGCCCGCTACAGCGGCAAGCGCTGTCAAATTGTTCAATGTTTTCATTTGTCTACTCCGGTTAGTGTTTAACGCTCATCTCGTTGTTGATGCGGACCACGCCCTTGATGCCGCCGGCCAAGGCGAGCGCGTGGTCAATTTGCGGCTGGTTGTTGACAAAGCCGCTGAGCTGGACGACGCCATCGCGGGTCACGGCGGCAATGTCGGCGCTTTTGACGCTGTCGTCGGCCATCAGGGCAGCCTTGACCTGAGCGGTGATGACGGCGTCGTCGATCTTGGTACCAATCGTGGTGGCCGCGCCCTTGAGATTGACGCCGTTGTTGACCGTCACCACCCCGGGCACTGAACGTGCTATGGTCAGCGCTTGGTCAATCTGGGCCTGGTTATCGACAAAGCCGCTCAGCAGCACTTCACCCTTGCGGGTTTCAACTTTGAGGTCAAAGCTTTTGATGTCGATGTTGTCCAGCAGCGCCGCCTTGACCCGGGTGGTGAGCAGGCTGTCGTCGATTTCAGTGCCGATGGTGGTTTCGGCTGCCGGGGCGCGGGCGGGTTCTTCAACCTTGCTGCAGCCCGCCATGTAAATCGTCATCACACCGGCCAAAGTGGTGCTTGCAATGCGCAGGCCAAGAGGGTTTCTTGTCATTTGTTCTCCAGTCGATAAATTGGTTAACCAAGTGACACTGTGGCTGCAATGCCTTCTTTTATCTGTGCGATTGCGCACAGACCCGCGCCGGCCCCGGCCGTAGGCTTGGCGGCTTCATGAGAACCAATTCAGTGACTCCTGCAGCCGTTTCCCAAAGCACCCCGCAAGTCATCGCACTGTCGGGTTGCTGGACGGCGCGCGGCATGGGTGAGCATGAGAACGATCTGCTGCTGCGTGATGCCGACAAGCAACAGCCCCTGACCCTGGATGCTTCCGGCATTCAAGGCCTGGACACCGCCGGGGCGTGGGTGCTGCACAAGTTGCTGGCCAGGCCCCGTGGCGAAGGGGCCGAGCTGAGTTTGCGCGGCTTGCCAGCCGAATTTACCGGACTGCTGGACGGCGTGCGCCAACATGCCGTTGCGCAAGCCAATAAAGAAGTGCCCGAAGTGCCTCGTGTGCCAACGGTGCTCGAAAGCACAGGCCGCAGCGCAGCCAGTGCTTTCGAACAGTTGCTGGCCATGCTGACCTTTATTGGCGAGAGCGCCCATGCGCTGGCTGACTGGCTGCTGCACCCGGCGCGCATCCGCTGGCGCGTGGTGTTGTTCAACCTGCGCAGTGCCGGTTTTAATGCCTTGCCCATCGTCGGCCTGCTGTCGTTTTTGCTGGGCGTGGTGGTGGCTTACCAGGGTGCCGACCAACTCCGGCAGTACGGCGCCAATATTTTTGTGGCGGATCTGGTGGGCCTGTCGATGTTGCGCGAGTTTGCCCCGCTGATCACCGCCATCATCGTGGCCGGACGTTCCGGTTCGGCTTATGCGGCGCAGATTGGCACCATGAGCGTGACTGAAGAGATTGATGCCATGCGCACCATCGGCATAGAACCGCAGGAACTGCTGGTGTTGCCCAAAATCCTGGCACTGGTGATCGCGCTGCCATTGCTGACGGTATTTGCCGATGGCCTGGGCATCTTTGGCGGCATGATCATGGCCAAGGTGCAGCTGGGGGTGGGTTTTGGTGAATTTCTGGACCGGCTGGTCAAGGCGGTCAGCATCACCTCCTACCTGGTGGGCCTTGGCAAGGCGCCGGTGTTTGCCGTCATCATCGTGCTGGTGGGCTGCTTTCAGGGCTTTCGCACCCATGGCGGAGCCGACAGCGTGGGCCGCCAAACCACCCGCAGTGTGGTGCAGTCGATTTTTTTGGTGATCGTGGCCGATGCGCTCTTTTCGGTTGCCTTCAGCCTGCTGGATTTGTGACATGAGCCACGACATCAATAGCGCCGCCGCCAGGGAGGGCGACTTCGTCATCGACATGCGCCAGGTTGTCACCCGCTTTGGCTCGCATGTGGTCCATCAAAACCTCAATTTGCAGGTGCGCCGTGCCGAGGTTTTCGCCATCATTGGTGGCAGTGGTTCGGGCAAATCGACGCTGTTGCGCGAAATGATCCTGTTGCGCCGCCCCGATGCGGGCAGCATCAAGGTGCTGGGGGTTGACCTGCAAGACCTGTCGCGTGAGGCTGCGCTGGAGCTGCGCCTGCGCTGGGGCGTGATGTTCCAGCACGGCGGCCTGTTTGGCTCGCTCACCGTGCTGGAAAACATTGGTTTGCCACTGCGCGAGCACACACGGCTGGGCGACAAGCTGATTGACGAGATTGCCGCCTGGAAGCTCGACATGACCGGCCTCAAGCCCGAAGTGGGTGCCCAGTACCCGGCGCAGCTCAGTGGCGGCATGATGAAACGGGCATCACTGGCGCGGGCGCTGGCGCTCGACCCCGAACTGCTGTTTCTGGACGAACCCACCGCCGGGCTGGACCCCGAAAGCGCTGGGGGTGTTGATGAACTGGTGCTGCATCTGCGCGACCTGTTCGGGCTCACCATCGTCATGATTTCGCACGACCTGGACTTGTTGTGGCAAGTGACTGACCGGGTGGCCGTGCTGGGCGAAGGCACCGTGCAAGGCCTGGGCTCCATGGCGGAGCTCGCACAACTGGACCAGCCCACGGTCCGGCCATTTTTTGAAGGCGCGCGCGGCCGTGCCCAAACCAAGGAGTCATCATCGAAACCAAAGTGAACTACACCCTGGTCGGCGCCTTTGTACTGGTGCTGGGGGCCGCGCTGATCGCGGGTGTGCTGTGGCTGGCCTCGGGCGGCTCCTGGCAGAAAAAATACGACCTTTACCTGGCCGTGATGGACGAATCGGTGGCCGGACTCAATTTGAATGCGCCGGTGAAATACAACGGCGTTGACGTGGGCAAGGTGCAGGACATTGCGCTCGACAGCGCCAACCCGCAGCAGGTCAGGCTGTTGTTTGCCATTCAATATGGCGCGCCCATCCGCGAGGATACCGTGGCGGTGCTGAAAACCCAGGGACTGACCGGCATTGCCTATGTGGAACTCAGCGGTGGCGCGGCAGACTCGCCGGTATTGCAGGCCAGGCCTGGCAGCCTGTACCCGGA
>NZ_JAMPXE010000183.1 GCF_023701345.1 Rhodoferax sp.
AATATAAGGGTTTTCCCTAAGTATTGATCTCTAGAGCGCATAACTCCTGCCAAGTTGTTGGATTTACCACAACTTGACTGGATAAACTTGACGCACGATGCAAGCTTCAAACCAGATACGGGAATCTATCTCCCGGGTGGTCGCACTGCGCCAAAAGGTTGTCGATCAACCCGACTTGGCGCTGGCGCTTCACACCGTCAAACATATGCAGGCGCTGCGTTTTTCTGGCACTTACCAGGACCTGCTGCACTCTGCCAGCTACGCAGCTTGCGCCAACTTCTTTCTGGAAGAGCTGTACAGCGCCAAGGACTTCGCCGAGCGCGATGCGCAATTTGCCCGCATTGCCGGCGCCCTGGAACGCACCTTTCCCCAGCAAGTGGTCGCGACAGCGGTGGCCCTGGCCGAACTGCATAACCTGACCGAAGAACTTGACCTGGCCATGGCCCTGAACTGGCAGCTGCAACCCGGCGTCTCCCAGGCGCAAGCCTATGTGCTGACGTGGCGCGCTGTCGGCCGCCGTGAAGACCGGCTACGGCAACTCAACACGGTTCTGGAGATTGGGCAGGAGTTAGGGCGCCTGACGCGCAAACCGGGCCTGCATTTCATGCTCAAAATGATGCGCAAACCAGCGCAGCTGGCCGGACTGGGCGCGCTGCAGAATTTCCTGGAATCCGGCTTTAACCACTTTGCCGAGCTGGCCCGCAACAAGGGCACGGTCAGCAGTTTTCTGGACACCGTCAAGGCGCGCGAATCTGCCTTGCTGGACCGTCTGTTTGATGCCCCTGCTGCCGCCTGCGCGACCGAATTGAGCCAGACTCTGGCATCGGTCCCGGCCGGCAAGGCCTGAGGCCTCAGGCCTACTGTCGCACCGCACGCTTCGTTGCGGCCCAACATCCTTCTTTTTAAAGGTCTCCCGTGCAACTTCCCCGTGGCATCACCCTGCTTGAACGCGGCTGGCTGTCCTCCAACAACATCCTGATCCGGGGTCGGCATCACTGCGCGCTGATTGACAGCGGTTACGCCAGCCACGCCACGCAGACGCTGGGGCTGCTGACGGCAGCGCTGCAAGACCAAGCGCTTGGCCTGCTGCTCAACACCCATTTGCACAGCGACCACTGCGGCGGTAACGCCCTGCTGCAAGCACATTACCCCCAGTTGCAGACCCTGATTCCACCCGGGCATGCACGCTACGTGAAACCTTGGGATCCGGTGGCCCTGTCCTACCAGCCGACCGGGCAAATCTGCCCGCCTTTTGGCTACACAGCCACGCTGCAACCCGGCACAGAAATTGCCCTGGGCGAGCAGCTCTGGCAGATTCACGCCGCCCCTGGGCACGACCCCCATTCGGTGATTCTGTTCGAGCCCCAAAACGGCCTCCTGATCTCTGCGGATGCCTTGTGGGAAAACGGTTTTGGCGTGGTGTTTCCAGAACTCGATGGGGCAGATGCCTTTACCGAGGTGGCGCAAACCCTTGATGTGATCGAGGCGCTGGCCCCGCGCATCGTCATCCCGGGCCACGGCGCGGCCTTTTCAGATGTCACTGGCGCCCTGGCGCGGGCGCGCAGGCGGCTTGACAGTTTTGTGCAGGCGCCACAAAAGCACATTCGCTACGCCGCCAAGGTACTGCTCAAATTCAAACTGCTCGAAGCTCAGAAGATTCCGCTGGCAGGCCTGATGCAGTGGGCTCAGGCAACGCCATTGCTCCAGCAGATTTACCAGTCCAGCGCCACGCCTGATCAGAATTTTCAGGACTGGGTGCTGGCCCTGCTGGATGAACTGGTACGCAGTGGCGCCGCCAGCCACGACCAGCAGACCGTATCCAACGACAGCAGCGCTTAAGACAGGTTGTTGCGCACACCGCTGGCCACATGGCCGGCGGGCACATGCCGGGCGGCGGATTCGATGTGACCGGTCTGATCGTCAAAGAAAAAATCGGGCTCGAACTCGCGCAGGAACTCACCCTTGGCCAGGCCGCCCAGGAACATGGCTTCATCGACCTCGATGTTCCAGTTCATCAGGGTGCGGATGGCGCGCTCGTGCGCCGGCGCGCTGCGCGCCGTGACCAGCGCGGTGCGGATACGCATGGCGGGCGTGCCGGCCTGCTGCAACCGCTGCAAGGCAAACAGCAGGGGCTTGAACGGGCCATCGGGCAGAGGCAGCGCCGCCTTCAGGGTCTCATGCTGTTGAAAGGCCTGCAAACCCTGCGTTTGGTAGACCTGCTCGGCTTCGTCGCTGAACAGCACCGCGTCGCCGTCAAAGGCAATGCGCACTTCAGCAGGGTGCGCATCGCTGGCGTGGACCGAGCGCGGATAAACCTGCGCGGCCGGCACGCCCGCTTCGAGCGCGGCACGCACATCGCTCAGGTGGGTGCTTAAAAACAGGTTGGCGTGCAGCGGTTTCAGGTAGCGCCAGGGCGGCTGACCGCGGGTGAAGCTGCCGCGCTCAATGGCCAGCCCATAGTGCTGCGCGGAGCGGAACACCCGCATGCCCGAGACCGGGTCGTTGCGCGACAGGATGACGACCTCGACCGGGTGGTTGTTGGGGGCTGGCGCAACTTGGTTGAAGGCCAGCAGTTTCTGCACCAGCGAGAACGCCACACCGGGCTTGGCGGGAATGTCCAGGCGCTGTAACTGCAGCGCCATGTAGGCGCGGTCGTCGCCCTGCTCGAAGACTTCGTTTTCTTCTTCGAAGTCAAACAGCGCGCGGCTGGAAATGGCCACCACCAGCTTGCCGTCAAGTGTCATTGCCATGGGGTGGTACTCCTAACCGTCACTGCGAGCGTAGCGCGGCAGTCCATGCAGCCGGAAGTCATGGATTGCTTCACTTGCGTATCGCAATGACGACATCGGCTGATGGGTCATTGCTGCAAAAACATCCGGTAAACCGGGTTGGCGGTTTCTTCCACATAGGGGTAGCCCAGTGTGGCCAGAAATTCACTGAAGGCTTGCGAGTCGCTCGTTGGCACCTGGATACCCACCAGGATGTGGCCATAGTCGGCACCCTGGTTGCGGTAATGGAACAGGCTGATGTTCCAGTTGGGCCGCAACAGGCTCAAAAACTTGAGCAGCGCACCGGGTCGCTCGGGGAACACAAAGCGCAGCAGGCGCTCGTCTTCAGCCAGCGCCGAGTGGCCGCCCACCATGTGGCGAACGTGCTCCTTGGCCAATTCGTCATGGGTCAAATCGAGCGCCTCAAAACGGTGCCTGCTGAGGTGCGCCGCAATCTTGCCCGACTCGCCCTTGGCGGCCGTGGTCAGGCCGACAAAGACATGGGCCTTGTTGGCGTCACTGATGCGGTAATTGAATTCGGTCACGTTGCGCAGGGTCTTGGGACCGCCAAAACTGGGCAGGTTGCCAATCAGCTCGCAAAAGCGCCGGAAGCTGCCACGCTCCTCGGGAATGGTCACGGCAAACAAGGCCTCGCGCTCCTCACCCACTTCGGCGCGTTCGGCGACGAAGCGCAGGCGGTCGAAGTTCATGTTGGCGCCGCACAAGATGGCGGCGTAGGTTTCGCCTTTTTTCTTGTGCGCGGCCACATACTGCTTGATGGCCGCCACCGCCAGCGCGCCGGCGGGTTCCACGATGCTGCGGGTGTCGACAAACACGTCCTTGATGGCCGCGCACACCGCGTCGGTATCGACCAGCATGTAGTCGTCCACCAGATTGCTGGCGACGCGGAATGTCTCTTCGCCCACCAGTTTCACCGCCGTGCCGTCCGAGAACAGGCCGACGTCGGCCAGGGTGACACGCTTGTTGGCGGTCACCGATTGCGTCATCGCGTCCGAGTCGTTCATCTGCACACCAATCACCTTGATCTCGGGGCGCAGCGCCTTGATGTAATTGGCCACGCCCGCGATCAGGCCGCCGCCGCCAATCGCCACAAACACGGCATCAAGCCGCCCCTGGTGCTGGCGCAGCAGTTCCATGGCAATGGTGCCCTGGCCGGCGATCACATCGGGGTCGTCAAACGGGTGGACAAAGGTCAGGCCTTCCTTTTTTTCCAGCTCCACCGCATGACCATGGGCGTCCGAATAGCTGTCGCCAAACAACACCACCTCGCCGCCGAAGCCGCGCACCGCGTCCACCTTGACTTGCGGCGTGGTGGTCGGCATGACGATGACGGCGCGGCAACCGAGCCGTTGGGCGCTCAAGGCAACGCCCTGGGCGTGGTTGCCGGCCGAGGCGCAAATCACGCCCCTGTTCAGGTGTGCCAGGCTCAGGTGCACCATCTTGTTGTACGCCCCGCGCAGCTTGAAGCTGTGCACCGGTTGCTGGTCTTCGCGCTTGAGCAGCACGGTGTTGTTGAGGCGCGCACTGAGGTCTGGCGCGATTTCGAGGTTGGTTTCCACCGCCACGTCGTAAACGCGGGCCGTCAAGATCTTTTTGAGGTAGTCCGCGGGGGTCAAAGCTGAAGTTTTCATAGGGTGACAATGATAAGCGCCCCGACGAAAGTGGCAAAAAGCGACAATCGCCGCTCTTGAACCTTGAAGGAAACCTGAACATGGAATGCACTGTAAGTTGGACCGGCGCTTCGGGGACGCGCTCGGGCATGGGCTTTTTGGCCGAAACCGGCAGCGGCCACACGCTGGTGATGGACGGCGCGCCCGATGCCGTCAAACCCGAGAACGGCGGCCAGAACTTGGCGCCACGGCCGATGGAAACCCTGCTGGCGGGCGCGGGCGGCTGCACCGCTTATGACGTGGTGCTGATCCTCAAACGCGGTCGTCACGACGTACGCGGCTGCAGCGTCAAACTCGACGCCGAACGCGCCGAAACCGATCCCAAGGTGTTCACGCGCATCAACATGCATTTCACCGTGACCGGCAAGGGAGTGCCGACCGCCGCTGTCGAGCGCGCCATTGCCATGAGCCACGACAAATACTGCTCGGCCAGCGTCATGCTGGCAAAAACCGCAGAGATTACGACCAGCTTTGAGGTGCTGGAGGCATGAACATTAATCATTGAACCTGACCCCGTCACTGCGAGCGCAGCGCGGCAGTCCATGCAATCCG
>NZ_JAMPXE010000184.1 GCF_023701345.1 Rhodoferax sp.
CTGCGCCTGGTTGACCTGGTCGCCGGCGGCGTAATGGGCCTGGCGCACGGTTTCCAGCTCGGCCTCGATGTGGCGCAGGTCCGCCATGCGGGCCTCCAGCGCATTCACGGCGGCCAGTCCGTCTGCCTGAATCCGGTCCTGCTCGGCCTTTGATTCGCTGCGCTTCAGGAACCAGAGCTGGTGCTGTTTGAGCGTGCCGGCAGCTGTCAGGGTGTTGAATTTTTGCGCGACTTCAGCCTGTTTTTCCAGCTTGTCGAGGTTGCTATTGAGCTCGCGCAGGATGTCTTCGACGCGGGTCAGGTTTTCCCGCGTGTCGCCCAGGCGGTTCTCGGTCTCGCGGCGCCGTTCCTTGTATTTTGAGACACCCGCCGCCTCTTCCAGGAACAGACGCAGCTCTTCGGGCTTGCTCTCGATGATGCGGCTGATGGTGCCCTGACCGATGATGGCGTAGGCGCGCGGCCCCAGCCCGGTGCCCAGAAACACATCCTGCACGTCGCGCCGGCGCACCACCTGGTTGTTGATCAGATAACTGCTGTTGCCGTCGCGCGTGAGCACCCGTTTGACGGCGATTTCGCCAAACTGGTTCCACTGACCGCCGGCGCGGTGGTCGTCGTTGTCAAACACCAGCTCCACGCTGGCGCGGCTGGCCGGCTTGCGCGTGGTGGTGCCGTTGAAAATCACGTCCTGCATCGACTCGCCGCGCAACTCCGAAGCCTTGCTCTCGCCCAGCACCCAGCGCACCGCGTCCATGATGTTGGATTTGCCGCAGCCGTTCGGCCCGACCACCCCCACCAGTTGCCCGGGCAGCAAAAAATTGGTCGGCTCGGCAAACGACTTGAAGCCTGATAACTTGATGGAATTGAGACGCACAGGAAGTTGTAAAAACGACTAGGAACAGGAAGCCGCCCGACAAGCAGCCGGGGTCAGCGTACAACGAACCGCCATGATAACTTGTGGCAAAACCGCCAGCCCGGCTATCCGGTGCGCAGACTCCGTTGCCTCGAAGGTCTGCGCACCACACCGATAATTGCCGCATGGTCGAAACACACCCTCCCCCGCTTGCACATGCGCCGATGGCGCGGCCCAGTTCCCTGACTGCGCTGTTCTGGGCTTTTACCGGTTTGGCACTGCAGGGTTTTGGCGGCGTGGTGGCCATTGCCCAGCGCGAACTGGTGGACAAAAAGCGGTGGCTCACGCAGGCCCAGTTTGTCGAAGACTGGGCGGTGGCCCAGGTGTTGCCCGGCCCCAACGTGGTGAACCTGTCGCTGATGATTGGCGACCGCTATTTCGGCGTGCGCGGCGGCATGGTGGCGCTGGCGGGCATGCTGGCCTTTCCGCTGGTCATCGTGCTGATTCTGGCGGCGCTGTTTTCAGGTGTCTCCGAGTCGGTGGCGGTACAGGGGGCGCTGCGCGGCATGGGTGCCGTTGCGGCGGGCATGATTGCCGCCACCGGCCTCAAGCTGCTTTCAGCCCTGAAGCACAATGCCCTCGGCACTCCGGTCTGCTGGGCGCTGGCAGCGGCCACTTTTGTCGCCATTGCGCTGCTCAAGCTGCCGCTGATCTGGGTGCTGCTGGGCCTGGGCGGCCTGGCTGCGCTGTGGGCTTACCGCCAGCTCGGGCGCCTGGCACAGGCGGCGTCATGAGCCCCACCCTGATCACCCTGGGTGCCGCCGACTGGCTGGCCCTGTTGACGCATTTTTTGTCGCTGTCGCTGCTGGCTGTGGGTGGCGCCATCACCACCGTGCCCGACATGCACCGCACGCTGGTGGATCAGAACCAGTGGCTCAGCGACGGGCAATTCAACGCCTCGATTGCCATCGCCCAGGCCGCGCCCGGCCCCAACGTGCTGTTTGTCGCCCTGATGGGCTGGCATGTGGGGCTGAACGCGGGCGGTGGCCTGGCTGCCGGCTGGGTCGGCTGGGGCAGCGCCTTGCTGGGCGTGCTGCTGGCCATGCTGGGTATTTTGCTGCCCAGCACCACGCTGACATTCGTGGCCTCGCGCTGGGGCCATCAAAACCGCGAGCTGCGCGCCGTGCGCGCTTTCAAACAAGGCATGGCCCCGGTGGTGGTGGCCTTGTTGATCGCCACCGGCTGGATCCTCACGGCCGCCCATGGTGCCGACCTCGCGCATTGGCCGCTGTGGCTGCTGACCGCCGTGGTGGCCGTGCTGGTCTGGCGCACCCGGCTGCATTTGTTGTGGCTGCTCGGCGCCGGCGCGCTGCTTGGCGCCCTGGGCTGGGTTTGACGTGAAAAAACCCCGTCATTGCGAGGAACGCAGTGACGTGGCAATCCAGGATGTCCGGGTTCATGGATTGCCGCGCTACGCTCGCAATGACGGGAACCGGGGGGTCCTGGATTGCCGCGCTACGCTCGCAATGACGAAACAGCTGTTATATTCTTTTTTTAATATATGGTAATCATCAAAATGTAGTTTGAAATATATGGGTTGACCCGTAAAGTCCACCCCCATGTATGACATCGCTTTCATTTTTGCCGGGTTTTTTGTCGGGGTCGTGGTCGGCTTGACCGGGGTCGGCGGCGGCTCGCTGATGACGCCTATCCTGATCTTTGTGTTCGGCGTCAAACCCTATATGGCGGTCGGCACCGACCTGCTGTTTGCGGCCTTCACCAAAATGGGTGGCACGGTCAAAATGGCGCGCTCCGGCCTGGTGCCCTGGCGCGTGGTGCTGCACCTGAGCGCGGGCAGCATTCCGGCGGCACTCATCACGCTGTGGGCTCTCAAAACCATCGGTCCGGCTGATGCGGCCATTCAACATCTGATGACATCAACCCTGGGTGTGGCCCTGCTGCTCACGGCTGCCGCCACCCTGTACAAGGCCATGCGCGGCAAGGCTGCCCCGACACGCATCGCCGCCGGCCAGGAGGCGCAAGCCACCACGCCGCGCCACTGGAGCCTGCCGCTGTTGCTGGGCGCCCTGATCGGCACCCTGGTGTCGCTCACCTCGGTGGGCGCCGGTGCCATTGGCGTCACCGCGCTGATGCTGCTCTACCCCATGCTGCCGCTGCCACGCATCGTGGCCGCCGACATTGCCTACGCCGTGCCATTAACACTGGTGGCGGGTGCCGGCCATGCCTCCCTGGGTTCGGTGGACTGGTCGATGCTGAGCCTGCTGCTGGCGGGCTCGCTGCCCGGCATCTGGCTCGGCTCGCACTTCATGACCCGCGTGCCCGAGCGCGTGATCCGCTCATTGTTGTCCGTGCTACTGGCCTATGCCGGCACCAAATTGATCGCGCTCTGATTCTTTCTGTTCCCATTTCAGCGTGCCGGATAATCCCCGGCTCAAATTTACCGGCCCCACTTTCGCTTTAGTATTCAAGAACCATGTACCAATACACTGATTTTGACCGTCAATTCATTCGCCAACGAGCGGCCCAGCATCGCGACCAGCTGGAGCGCAACCTGAAGGGTGAACTCAGCGACGACGAATTTCGCCCGCTGCGACTGCAAAACGGCTGGTACATCCAGCGCTACGCGCCCATGCTGCGCGTGGCTGTGCCTTATGGCGAGCTGGCCAGCCGGCAATTGCGGGCACTGGCGCAGATTGCGCGCCAATACGACCAGCCCAGCGAAGCGGTCTACCAGCACGCCAGTGATACTCAGGCCGAGCTCGGCACACCGCATCTGCCGGTGGGTTATGGCCACTTCACCACCCGTCAAAACGTGCAGTTCAACTGGATCCCGCTCGACAAGAGCGCCGATGTCATGGACCTGCTGGCCACGGTCGACATGCACGGCATCCAGACCAGCGGCAACTGCATCCGCAACATCACCAGCGACGCGCTGGCCGGCATCGCCCCCGACGAGGTCATCGACCCGCGGCCCTATGCCGAAATCATGCGCCAGTGGAGCACGCTGCACCCGGAGTTTGCCTTCCTGCCGCGCAAATTCAAGATCGCCATCAACGGCGCCGCTGAAGACCGCGCCGCCGTCGCCTGGCATGACGTGGGCCTGCACCTGGTGCGCAATGCTGCCGGCGAGATCGGTTTCAAGGTGCTGGTCGGCGGCGGCATGGGCCGCACCCCGATGATTGGCAGCGTGTTGCGCGAGTTCCTGCCCTGGAACCAGATCCTGAACTACCTCGAAGCCGTGGTGCGCGTTTACAACCGCTTTGGCCGGCGCGACAACCTGTACAAGGCGCGCATCAAGATCCTGGTGAAAGCCGAAGGCCAGCACTTCATCGACGAAGTGGACGCAGAGTACGCGCAGATACTGGCGCACGATGGCGCGGCACACGCCATACCGCAAGCCGAGCTGGACCGGGTCGCGGCCCATTTCCAGCCACCGGAAGCCATGGATCGCCACGGCCTGCGGCCTCGCGATGACGAAGCTTCCGTCATTGCGAGCGAAGCGCGGCAATCCATGTCTTCATGCGTAACCGATTCATCCGAATACCAGCGCTGGCTCAGCCAAAACGTGCGCGCGCACAAAAACCCGGCGCTGCGCGCGGTCACGCTGTCCTTCAAGCGCCTTGGTTTTGCGCCCGGTGATGCCACGGCAGAACAGCTCGACGCCGCCGCCGACCTGGCCGACCGCTTCAGCGCCGGCGAAGTGCGCGTCACGCACGAACAAAACCTGCTGCTGCCCTGGGTTGCTGCTTCCGACCTGCCCGCCCTGTGGCAGGCGGCACGTGCCCTGGGCGTGGCCAAAGCCAACATTGGCCTGCTCACCGACATGATCACCTGCCCCGGCGGCGACCTGTGCGCGCTGGCCAATGCCCGCTCCATTCCGCTGGCGCAAGCCATCACCGAGCGTTACCAGGACCTCGACGAACTGTTCGACCTGGGCGCCGTTGACCTGCACATCAGCGGCTGCATGAACTCCTGCGGCCACCACCACACCGGCCACATCGGCATCCTGGGCGTGGACAAGGACGGCCGCGAGTGGTACCAGATCTCGCTGGGCGGCTCCGACGGCAGCACTTTGAGCGGCCCGCCCGTGGCCGGCAAA
>NZ_JAMPXE010000046.1 GCF_023701345.1 Rhodoferax sp.
CTCGCTAGAGGAGCCAACCCGCACATCCCATCAGGAACAAGACAGGGTAAAAACCCCATCAAAGTTCGAATGTACGGCTGCAATCTCTCCGACTTTTGCATCACTGTATTTAATGCTTGCTCAAAGGGGGCGTCCATGTACGCAATGACAATATGTCGGTCGCAGTGTCTGGCCTCCTCCTTCTCCCTGCCTTCATCTTCGCAACGTCAATGAAAACCTTTCTCCGTCAACAACTTGCTCGTTATGCCGACCGCCTGGGCGAGCTGGAGTTTTTGCTGTCGCGACCCGACATCATGAACGACATGGCGCAATTTCTGCTGCTGTCGCGCGAACATACCGAGGTGGCCGCCGTGGCGAGCCGCTGGCAACGCTACCAGCAGCGCGAGGCAGACCTGGCCGCGGCTCAGGAACTGCTCACAGGCAGTGCCGACGAGGCGGACATGGCGGCGCTGGCGCAGGAGGAAATGGATGCCGCCAACGCCGAGCTGCAGCAGCTTGAAGCCGAACTGCAGCGCATGTTGCTGCCCAAAGACCCCGATGACGCGCGCAATGCCTTTGTTGAAATTCGCGCCGGCACCGGCGGCGACGAGTCAGCCCTGTTTGCGGCCGACTTGGCGCGCATGTACCTGCGCTATTGCGAGCGCCGTGGCTGGAAACCAGAAATCATCAGCGAATCCCCCAGCGAACTGGGTGGCTACAAGGAAGTCGTCATCAAGGTTGACGGTGATCATGTCTATGGCGCCCTCAAGTTTGAGTCGGGCGGCCACCGGGTGCAGCGCGTGCCGGTCACGGAAACCCAGGGCCGTATCCACACCAGTGCCTGCACCGTGGCCGTGCTGGCTGAGCCCGATGAGGCCGAGGCCATCAAAATCAACCCGAGCGACCTGCGCATTGACACCTACCGCGCCAGCGGTGCTGGTGGCCAGCACATCAACAAAACCGATTCCGCGGTGCGCATCACCCACCTGCCCACCGGCATCGTTGCCGAGTGCCAGGACGGCCGCAGCCAGCACAGCAACAAGGCACAGGCCCTCAAGGTGCTCACGGCCCGCATTCAGGAAAAGGACCGTAGCGAACGCGCTGCCAAAGATGCGGCCGAACGCAAGAGTCTGGTCGGCAGCGGTGACCGCAGCGACCGCATCCGCACCTACAACTTTCCACAGGGTCGGCTCACCGACCACCGCATCAATCTGACGCTGTACAAGCTGCTCGCCATCATGGAAGGCGATCTGGATGATGTTGTCAATGCGCTGCAGGCCCACGAAGCAGCGGCGCAACTGGCTGCGCTGGAACTCAATGCCTGAAGCGCAATGAAGTCGATCAATCTGGTTCCCCAAACCCTCGGGCAAACCCTCGGGCAAACGCTCGCCAGCCTGCAAGCCAGGGGGCTGGATCGGCTGGACGCCCAACTGCTGCTGCTGCACTTGCTGGGCAAGCCCGCCAGCCAGCGCGGCTGGCTGCTGTCGCATGGTGATGCCCCGCTGCCACCGGCCATCGCCTCGGCCCTGGAACCCCTGGTGCAGCGCCGCCTGAGTGGCGAGCCATTGGCCTATCTGACAGGTCGCAAGGAATTTTTTGGGCTTGACTTGCAGGTCGATGCCCGGGTGCTGGTGCCCCGGCCTGATACCGAAACGCTGGTGAACTGGGCGCTGGAACTGCTCGACGGTCAGCAACGCGTGCTTGATCTGGGCACCGGGAGCGGTGCCATCGCCCTGGCGCTCAAGGCCAGCCAGCCGACGCTTCACGTCCACGCCACCGACTTAAGCGCCGAGGCCCTGGCCGTGGCCCAAGCCAATGCCCAAAGGCTCCAGCATGACGTCAGCTTCCATCAGGGCGCCTGGTTTGCCGCCCTGCCCGCCGCTGAACCCCGGTTTGACTGCATCGTCTCCAATCCGCCTTACATCGCTGAACTTGACCCGCACCTGGCGGCGTTGATGTTTGAGCCCGCGCAAGCGCTCACCAGCGGCTCTGACGGCCTGGACGACCTGCGCCAGCTCATCACCCAGGCCCCAAGGCATCTGGTGCCTGGCGGCTGGCTATTGCTGGAACACGGCTACGATCAGGCCCAGGCCGTGCGCAATTTACTGACCGACACAGGCTTTGTGCAAGTGCAATCACTTCGTGACCTGGCTGGCATCGAGCGCTGCAGCGGCGGCCAATTCAAGCCGACAAACCAAAGGCATCCCGACCATGACCAACCCCACTGAAGAGCGCCTGACCCAGCTGGAAGTCAAAGCCAGTTTTGCCGAAGACCTGCTGGACAAGTTCGACCAGATCATCATCCGCCAGCAAGACCAGATCGACCGACTGGAACGCGAAGTGCAGTGGCTGCGCCAGCAAACCCCGCAAGAAGACATGGCAGCGCCACGCAACCCGCGCGACGAGTTGCCACCCCACTATTAGCATCCCTAAGCCCGGCAGGGTCTCGCCCCCAGCCGACGTTAAAAGTGAAATAATTCGGTCTGTTTTAAAAATAGGAATTTCTAGCATGAGCGACGCACAACAACGCATTGACGACCTGGTCAAGCACAACGACATTCTGCTTTTCATGAAAGGCACGGCCAGTTTTCCGCAGTGCGGCTTCTCAGGCCGCGCCATCCAGATCCTGAAAGCCTGTGGCGTTGACCCCAAAGCCATCAAAACCGTCAATGTTCTCGAAGACGATGGCATTCGCGCCGGCATCAAGGACTACAGCAACTGGCCCACCATTCCGCAGTTTTATTTCAAGGGCGAGTTCATCGGCGGCTCCGACATCATGATGGAAATGTACGAGAACGGTGAATTGCAGACCATGCTGGGCGCGCCTGCAGCCTGATACACCGTGGCTGACAACCCCGATGGGGTTGCTTCAGCGGGTTCAGGCAAGCCAGACCTTCTGCGCCTTCAGCACCGCTTGCGGGTAAGGCGCACGGCCTCGTGAGCCGTTATAACGCCCCAGCGCCATAAACCAGTCACCCCCTTCACGGTTCAGGTAGTGGCGCAAAATCACACAGCCAAAGCGCAAATTGGTCTGCATGTGAAACAGCTTGCCGGCATCGCCATCCGCCAGCACCCGGGTCCAGAAGGGCATCACCTGCATGTACCCGCGTGCTCCCGCGCTACTCACGGCAAACTTGCGAAAATTGCTCTCCACCTGAATCAGCCCCAACACCAGCGACTCGTCCAAACCGGCGCGCCGGGCTTCGTACCAAACGGTTTGCAGAAATTCCTTGCGCGTATTCCAGTCTGAATATTTGCTGGCCAGGCGCTCGCTCATGGCGCCCAGCCAACGCAAATAACGCAGCCGCGACTCGGTGTCTGAAAACTCTGGCACGGGTGGCGCCTGGTTGGCAATGGCGGAGCTCAAGGCGGTGCGAACGGAGTCAACCAAAGGCTCTTCCATTTGCGCCCCGGCCCAGGATGGCTCTGCATAAAGAAGCGAGCCCAGTGCTGCTCCGACACCAAATTGACGAACGTTTAAAACACTTGCAAGAATGGCTCGCCTGGTTGTCATCACATCACGCCGTCACCGCAAGTACAACGCGACACACCATGCATTTCAGGTACATGGATTGGTTCATGGACAGACTTTAACCTTCAGTTTCGTCATCAGCAAGCTGGTGATCCCGCTCAGCGGAATCGCGCTGGCAGCCGCATCCCGGCGGTGCTGGTACTCCACGTTGCCTTCTTTCAAGGCCCGGTCACCAATGTTGACGCGGTGCGGCACACCAATCAGTTCCCAGTCGGCAAACATGGCGCCCGGGCGCTCGCCGCGGTCATCCAGCATCACGTCCACGCCGGCAGCCAGCAACTCGGCATACAGCTCGTCTGCGGTGGCCTTGACTTCCGGCGAACGTTCCGCATTGATCGGGCACAGCACCACTGTGAACGGTGCCAGCGCGTCGGGCCAGATGATGCCGCGCTCGTCGTGATTTTGCTCAATGGCGGCGGCTGGCAGACGCGTGATGCCAATGCCGTAACAGCCCATTTCCATGAACTGGGGCTTGCCATTCTGATCCAGAAAGGTGGCGTTCATGGCCTGGCTGTATTTGGTACCCAGGTAAAAGACATGGCCCACCTCGATACCGCGTTCGATTGCCAGCACACCCAGTCCGTCTGGCGAGGCATCACCCGCCACGACATTGCGCAAGTCGGCCACCAACGCCGGCTCGGGCAGATCGCGGCCCCAGTTGACACCGGTGATGTGAAAGTCGGGCTCGTTGGCACCGCAGACCCAATCGCTCATCACCGCCACTTCGCGGTCCACCACCACCTGCACCGGCATCTTCAGGCCGATTGGCCCCAAATAGCCTGGCAAACAGCCGAAATGTTCTTCGATCTCGGCCAGCGTGGCAAAGCGAAAAGCCTGCAGCCCCGGCAACTTGCTGACCTTGACTTCGTTCATGTCGTGGTCGCCGCGCAGCAGCAGCAGCCAGACCTGTGTTTTCACCACCGCACCCTGCTCGTTGAGCGCATCGGTCGCCAGCACCAACGATTTGACGGTACGGCTCAGGGGCAGATCCAGCAACTCCGCCACGGCGGCACAGGTGCTCTTGCCAGGCGTGGCGGTTTTGGTCATGGTTTGCAAGGCAGCAGGGCGCGGGCGTGCGGGAGCCAACGCCTCGGCTTTTTCCATGTTGGCCGCGTAGTCGCTGCCCGGGCAATAGACGATGGCATCTTCACCGGTGGCGGCAATCACCTGGAACTCTTCGCTCAAATCCCCGCCAATAGCACCACTGTCGGCGGCTACCGCACGGTAGGTCAGACCAAAGCGGTCAAAGATACGGCGGTAGGTTTGCGCCATGACCTGATAGCTGGCCTTGGCGGCGGACTGATCACGGTCAAAGCTGTAGGCGTCTTTCATGATGAATTCACGGCCCCGCATCAGACCGAAACGCGGTCGGCGTTCATCGCGGAATTTGGTCTGGATCTGGTAAAAATTCTTCGGCAACTGTTTGTAGCTGCGAATTTCCTGGCGCGCAATGTCCGTTACCACCTCTTCGCTGGTCGGTTGAATCACAAAGTCGTTCGCGTGGCGGTCCTTGATGCGCATCAGCTCAGGGCCCATTTTTTCAAAACGGCCGGTTTCAGCCCACAACTCAGCAGGCTGCACCACCGGCATGGCCAGCTCGACTGCGCCGGCACGGTTCATTTCTTCACGCACGATGGCCTCTACTTTGCGCACCACGCGCAGGCCCATGGGCATCAGGGTGTAAATACCGGCACCCAGTTTTTTGATCATGCCGGCACGCAGCATGAGCTTGTGGCTGACAACTTCGGCATCCGCCGGGGCTTCTTTGAGGGTGGAAATAAAAAATTGGGAGGCTCTCATGGGGATATCCAGCGATCTGTCAGGGTTATGCCGCTTGCTGCACAGCCGGGGCTGTGCATAATCAAGCTAATTTAAAAATTGGGGTTTGATTATGCTTGACCGGGACGGCTTTAGGCCGAACGTCGGCATCGTCCTGCTCAACCAGAAAAATCAGGTGTTTTGGGGCAAGCGTATTCGTACGCACTCCTGGCAGTTTCCGCAGGGTGGCATTGACCGGGGCGAAACCCCCGAGCAGGCCATGATTCGGGAGTTGCATGAAGAAATTGGACTGCAACGTGAACATATTCGCATTGTGGCCCGCACCCGTGACTGGTTGCGCTATGAGGTGCCAGACCGTTTTATTCGCCGCGATTCGCGCGGTTTTTACAAAGGCCAGAAACAGATCTGGTTCTTGTTGCAACTCGTCGGTCACGACTGGGATTTGAACCTGCGCGCCACCAGCCATCCAGAGTTTGACGCCTGGCGCTGGAACGATTATTGGGTGCCGCTGGATGCCGTGGTGGAGTTCAAGCGTGAGGTCTATGTGACGGCGCTAACCGAGTTGTCACGCTTTTTGCCGCGCAATGAACATCGAAACCGATTTTTGCGTCAGGGCATCCGGCCGCTCCATCTGGAGCAGACCTGCGCTGACATGCCGGATGCCAGTTTTGAGATGCCCCCGGGCGCCACCCACGAATCACTGCCCCCGTCTGGACAACAACATGCCTGAATTACGGTTTCCACACCATCTGACTTCCGCCTTGAAAAATTGGCTGTTGCTAGGCTTGGCGTGTTGCGCATTGGGAGCACAAGCACAAGGCCCGGCCGATGACCCGGACTGGAAAGAAACCGAGGTTCCAGCGCCACCCAAATTCGACGCCAAGCAGCGGGTAGCCATTGACATGCCGCCTTATGTGAGCATGAAATTTGGCATTGATCCAGCTACTTTGGCCATCACACCCGACGGCATCGTGCGCTATACCATGGTGGCAGTCAGCCCCAGCGGCGCCGTGAATGCGTTTTATGAAGGCATTCGCTGCGCTACGGGGGAAGTCAAGAGTTATGCCCGAGCCAACGCCAGCGGCGTCTGGACTCTGGTGAAAGACCCGCAATGGCGCAGGCTCAACGACAAGCAGCCTTCCAAACACGCACTGGCGCTGGCCCAGCAAGCTGCCTGTGAAGGCAATGCCAGCGCCAGCTCGGCGGCGGATATCCTCAAAAAACTCAAAGGCAATTAGCCTGGCAGGCAGGTGCCTGCCATCACGGTGTCAGCGTTTGAGCACCAGGTTGTCGCGGTGCACCATTTCTGGTTCTGCCACATAACCCAGCAAAGCTTCAAACGCGCTGGAGGGCTTGCGGCAGATCAGGCGCGCCTCGGTGCAGGCGTAATTGGCCAGCCCACGGGCGATTTCAAGCCCTTGGGGGTCACGGATGGCGATCACATCACCCCGCGAAAAATCGCCCTCCACACCGGTCATGCCGATGGGCAACAGGCTTGACCCTTCACCCAACAACTTGACCACTGCACCGGCATCCACCGTGACGGCGCCACGCAATTGCAAATGGTCGGCAATCCACTGCTTACGCGCCTGGGTTTTCTGTGTGGCTGCCACCAGCAACGTGCCAATGGCCTCGCCCTGGGCCAGGCGCAGCAAGGCATCGGGCTCGCGCCCCCAAGCGATCACGGTCGATGCCCCCGAGCCCGCTGCCCGCTTGGCGGCCAGGATTTTGGTAATCATGCCGCCGCGCCCCAAACTGGAACCAGCACCGCCGGCCATGGCCTCCAGCTCGGCATCGCCGGCCTGTGCCACATGCACAAACCGGGCATTGGCGTCCTTGCGCGGATCGGCAGTGAACAAACCTTTTTGATCTGTCAGGATGATCAGCGCGTCAGCTTCAACCAGGTTGGCCACCAGGGCGCCCAGCGTGTCGTTGTCGCCGAACTTGATCTCGTCATTGACCACGGTGTCATTTTCATTGATCACCGGCACCACGCCGAGTTTGAGCAGGGTCAGCAGCGTGGAACGCGCATTGAGGTAGCGCTCGCGATCCGCCAGATCAGCGTGCGTCAGCAGCACCTGGGCGCTACCCAGGCCGTTTTCGCGCAGTTTGGTCTCGTACATGTGCGCCAGGCCCATTTGGCCCACGGCCGCGGCCGCCTGCAACTCATGGATTTCATGCGGGCGCTTGGCCCAGCCCAGACGCTTCATGCCTTCGGCAATGGCACCACTGGAGACCATGATGACCTCTCGCCCCTGATGCACCAGCACCGCCATTTGCCGGCACCATTCGCCAATGGCAGCTTCATCCAGACCCCGGCCGTCATTGGTCACCAGGCTGGAACCCACCTTGATGACCACGCGACGGGCATCACGCAATGCTGAATTCTCTTGTTCTTGAGCCATTTAAGCCTCTTGGGCAAGTCATTTTTGTTCGGGTTCTACCGCATCGGCAAAGCGCGGGTCGATGACCTCAGGCTCCAGTTCAATTTTTTGCTGGGCACTGATGTGCTTGTACACCGCCTTGATTAGCGACTCGCAGCCCTCGCGCGTCAGTGCCGAGATTTCAAACACCGGTCCCTTGAACTTGAAGCGTTTGACAAAATCCTTGACCAGGGCCTCGCGCTCTTCCGAAGGTACCATGTCGAGCTTGTTGAGCACCAGCCAGCGCGGTTTTTTGTACAGCGCGGTATCGTATTTCTTGAGCTCATTGACAATCGCCTTGGCCTGCGCCACGGTATCGATGCCATCGTCAAACGGGGCCATGTCGACCACATGCAGCAGCAAGCGGGTGCGCTGCAAATGGCGCAGGAACAAATGCCCCAGGCCGGCACCTTCAGAAGCGCCTTCAATCAACCCTGGCAAGTCAGCTACGACAAAGCTCTGCTCTGGCCCGACTCGCACCACACCCAGGTTGGGGTGCAGCGTGGTGAATGGGTAGTCGGCAATGCGCGGACGTGCGTTCGATATCGCCGTGATCAAGGTTGATTTGCCCGCATTGGGCATACCCAGCAGACCGACGTCGGCCAGCACCTTGAGTTCCAGCTTGAGGTTGCGCTTTTCGCCGGGCCAGCCTGGCGTTTTTTGGCGCGGTGCGCGGTTGATGGCGCTCTTGTACCGCAGATTACCAAAACCACCGTCGCCGCCTTTGGCAATGGTGATCACCTCACCCGGCTTGAGCAACTCAAACAACACTTCGCCGGTTTCGGCGTCGGAGATGATGGTGCCCACCGGCATTTTGAGCGTGATGTCTTCACCGGCGGCACCAAACATGTCGGAACCCATGCCATGCTGACCGCGCTGGGCATCATGCCGGCGCGAAAAACGGTAATCAACCAGGGTGTTGAGGTTGGGGTCTGCTACCGCAAACACATGGCCGCCACGGCCGCCATCGCCGCCATTGGGGCCGCCAAACTCTTTGTATTTCTCATGCCGAAACGAGACGCAGCCAGCGCCACCATCTCCAGCGGAGACATCAATGTAGGCTTCGTCAACGAATTTCATGATGACCTAATCAGTTGGGGACAGAGCTTGCAGAGCTGCGGTCTGTCCCGCAAGGTGTTTCAAAAATAAAAAACCCCGCGCCGTGCGCAGGGTCTTGTGTGGGGACAGGGTCAGCCCTTAAGCTGCTGCTGTCACGCTCACGGTGTGCCGGTTCAAAGCGCCCTTGATGGCGAACGACACATGACCTTCTGTCAATGCAAACAGCGTGTGGTCCTTGCCAATGCCAACGTTGGCACCGGGGTGGAACTGGGTGCCGCGCTGGCGCACGATGATCGCGCCAGGTGCGACCAACTGGCCACCAAACATCTTCACACCGAGCATTTTGGGCTTGGAATCGCGCCCATTTCGCGTCGAGCCGCCGCCTTTTTTATGTGCCATGATTCTCTTTCTTAATCAGTTGGGGACAGAGCTAAAGATCTGTCCCGCAAAACTATCAGGCCGTAATCGCACCAATCAGGAGTTCAGTGAACTGCTGACGATGACCTTGACGTTTTTGGTAGTGTTTACGACGGCGCATTTTGAAAATACTGACCTTGTCGTGTTTGCCATGTGCCAAAACTGTGACACTGACGGCTGCACCGGACACCAAGGGTGTACCAACCTTCAACTCTGCGCCGCTGCCGACTGCCAGAACCTGGTCGATCACAATCTCTTGGCCTACATCCGCAGCAATCTGTTCTACTTTAATTTTTTCGCCGGTTGCAACTCTGTATTGTTTGCCACCAGTTTTTATGACCGCGTACATAATAACCTCTTAATAATGCTCTCCGAACGAATTTTCGCAGAGCCCGGAATTATGGCACAAGTCCATGCTACTGTCCAATAATGGGTAGATTGGGCAAGGTTTGGACAAACCAGGGCTTGCAGACTTTCTATAATCCGCACAACTAATCGGGTCACTGTCTTGCAAGCCACTCAATCTCAAAAACCCAGCTTTATGGCGATCATCGCGCAGGATATGCGAGAGGTCGATCTGGTCATTACGCATCGCCTGGACTCCGGCGTACCACTGGTGGGACAAGTCTCGCGGTACATCATTTCTGCTGGCGGCAAGCGGCTGCGCCCTGCACTGCTGTTATTGATATGCGGCGCCCTTGGTTACACAGGTGCCCAGCGCTTCAACCTGGCGGCTGTGGTGGAATTCATCCACACATCCACCCTGCTCCATGACGACGTGGTGGACGATTCATCCATGCGGCGCGGCAACCCTACCGCCAACGAAACCTTTGGCAATCCAGCCAGCGTTCTGGTGGGTGATTTCCTGTATTCACGCTGCTTTCAAATGATGGTGGATGCGCAAAACATGCGCATCATGGAAGTGCTTGCAGAAGCCACCAATGTCATCGCTGAAGGCGAAGTCATGCAATTGATGAACATGCACAATGCAGCACTGGATGAAACAGGCTACCTGCATGTGATCCGCTCCAAAACTGCAAAACTGTTCGAAGCAAGCGCACGCGTAGGCGCCATTTTGGCCAATGCCAGTCCCGACATGGAAGCGGCCTGCGCCAACTACGGGCAAGCCCTTGGCACCGCCTTTCAAATCATTGACGATGTGCTTGACTACACCGGCGACGCGACGGTGATGGGCAAGAACCTGGGTGACGATTTGCGCGAGGGCAAGACCACGCTGCCCCTGATCGCAGCCATGCAGCGCGCCAGCGATCAAGAGCGTCAACTCATTCAAAGCGCCATTGAAACCGGCAAGCTTGAGCTGATTGACCAAGTTGTGGCCATTGTGCAAGCCACCGGTGCCCTGGATGTGGCGCGTCAAGCCGCCGCAGACGAAGCACGCCGCGCCATCATGGCTGCCGAGCAATTGCCAGACAATGCGCACAGGCAGTGTTTGATACAATTGGCGGCTCAGTTGTTGGAGCGTCAATCCTGACGTTTCAGAGCAACAAATCGGAATGTAGCGCAGCCTGGTAGCGCACTTCGTTCGGGACGAAGGGGTCGGAGGTTCGAATCCTCTCATTCCGACCAAATAAATCAATGGGTTAGCTCAGAATTCGAGCTAACCCATTTTGCTTTCTTCTGCTTTGGCATCAATTTAGCAACATCGCCGAGGCTTACGCTCGGCCCAGCCCATTTTTTGGATGGTGGCATCGTGACAGCCCGCTGACATGGAATAGCTACGAACTGATCTTGCACAGCACGGAACTTGCGCTTCACAATACTTGTCCAAGGTGCACGCCGTTAGTGGCAATTTCAGGAGGTCCCAGGATGCCATATCGTATTTCTCGTTGGAGTTGGCTGTTGTTGCCATGGCTTGCCGCCTGCAGCAGCTACGCGCCACCTGCCAATTTGCTCAGCATCACCAGAGAAGAACTGGTAGCCCGAATGGGGGAGCCAGATAGGGCGCGGCAGATGAACGAGGGAACCCGGCTGGAGTTCCCGCGCGGGCCGATGGGGAAACATACCTGGTTTGTTTACCTTGATGCGGCAGGGCGCCCTATCAGGTCCGAGCAGGTTCTAACCGAACAGAACTTCAACCGGATCAACCCGGGCATGGTTCAGGATGAGGTGCGTCAACTGCTTGGCCGACCCAGTGAGGTGCAGGCGCTCGGACGTTCGCGTGGCGTGGTGTGGAGCTACCGCTACGAAAATTACTTGTGCCAATGGTTTCAAGTGGAACTGACGCTGGAGCAGCAGGTGCGCTCAACAGGTTATGGGCAGCCGCCCGAATGTATGGGTAGGGACGACATCCTTGTGTCTCTGCGGTAAGTGGCTCGCAGAACTGCGTTTCAACGACCACCCGAGACATCGATAAATGATCCGGTGGTGTAGGAAGCTTCATTCGAGAGCAACCACAACGCGGCCTGCGCCACCTCCAGTGGCTCGCCGCCCCGCGCCATGGGCACAGACGACTGCAATCTGCTTACCCGGCCAGGTTCGCCACCGCTGGCATGTATCGTCGTATGAATCAAACCAGGGCGTACGCCATTGACACGAATTTTTTCAGCTGCCACTTCCTTTGACAAGCCAATCGTCAGCGCATCCAGTGCAGCTTTGGACGCCGCATAGTCAACATACTCACCCGGTGAACCCAGGGCTGCCGCGCGTGAGGAAATATTGACGATGCTGCCGCCCAAACCACCGTGCCTGGTTGACATGCGCCTCACGGCCTCGCGTGCGCACAGAAAACTGCCGGTCACATTGGTTGCCAAAATGCGATTGATACGTGCCGCGTCCATCTCCTCAACGCGCATCTGGGGAGACAGAATACCGGCGTTATTGATGAGTGCATTCAAACGCCCAAATCGCTTGTCAATCTGCGCGAACAGGCTTTCAACAGCTGCCTCATCAGACACGTCGGCCTGGATCGCCAAAGCCCTTCCTCCCGCGCTTTCAATGGCGGCGATGACTGCGGCGGCGACCGCCCAACACCTCATAATATAAAAATGCAAGCACCCATGTCCCTCACGCGCCTCGTTTTGTGCACCTTGCTCTGCTTGTCGGGCAGCTTGTGCAGCGTCAGTGTTTTGGCGCAAGCCTTGCCGAGCTCGGTGCAGACCGCGTTAAAGCGCGCCCAGGTGCCGACTGACGCCGTCGCTTTACTGGTGATGGATGCCGATGGCCGCACCGCGCCACGACTGAGTCACCGCGCAAATCAGGCCATGAACCCGGCATCGGTCATGAAACTGGTCACCACCTTTGCCGCGCTCGACCTGTTGGGGCCGGCCTACACCTGGCGCACGCCGGTCTGGGTGAATGGCCCGGTGGTCAATGGCGTGCTGCAAGGCAGCGTTTTCATCCAGGGCAAGGGCGACCCGAAACTGGTGCTTGAGAAAATCTGGTTGCTGCTGCGCCGCTTGCAGGGTTTGGGCATCCATACCATTGCGGGCGACATCGTGCTCGACAGCAGCGCCTTTGAGATGCTGGCGACTGACCCGGCCCAATTTGATGGCGAACCGCTGCGACCCTACAACGCCGCAGCGGATGCCTTGCTGATCAACTTCAAATCCGTGGTGATGACGTTTGCGCCAGACCTGCTGGCCAACATCGCCCGCGTGCAATTCGACCCGCCACTGTGGGGCGTTCAGCTACAGACCAGCGTGCCACTGAGCCCCGGCAAGCCTGGCGTCACCGAAGCCTGCAACGATTACCGAGGCGGTCTCAAAGCTGATTTTTCTGACCTCACGCGGATCCGGTTCAACGGCAGTTATGCCGCAAGCTGTGGCGAAAAGGTATGGCCCATCGCCTATGCCGACCCCGGCAGTTACAACGCCCGCGCCATCGAAGGGCTGTGGCGCAGCATGGGTGGCTTGCTGACCGGTACCGTCCGCACCGGTAACGCGCCGCAGGAGCCCGCCACGTTTGAGATCATCTCGCCGACACTGGCGGAAGTGATTCGCGACGTCAATAAATTCAGCAACAACGTGATGGCGCAGCAGGTGTTTTTAACACTGGGGCTGGCCGCCATCCCTGCAAACGAGCGCCCCGCCACCACCGAATCGGCCCGCGAAGCCGTGCGCCAATGGTGGCTGCGCCGCATCAGCGCCAGCGACCCGCCCAGCCTCGACAACGGCTCCGGCCTGTCGCGCCACAACCGCATCAGCGCGCAGCAGTTGGGGCAACTGCTGCAAGTGGCCTATGCCTCGCCTATGATGCCCGAGTTGATGTCATCGCTGCCATTGGTGGGTGTAGATGGCACCCTTAAACGCAGCCAGGCCAGCAGCGCCAGCGCCCATTTGAAAACCGGCAGCCTGCGCGAAGTGACCGCACTGGCGGGCTTTGTGCACGCCGCCAGCGGCAAGCGTTATGTGCTGGTGGCGATCGTCAATCACCCCAATGCGGGTGCGGTTCGCCCGGCACTGGACGCCTTGATTGACTGGGCCGTGAGGGACAATCAGGCCCAGTGATGCCCGCTGCGCATCTGCCCCACTCATCCCGATACCATGAACCTCACCGACCTGATCGGCACCCTTGCCGCCGTGCTGACCACCATCAGCTTTTTGCCCCAGGCACTGCACACCTTCCGTACCAAAGATGTCCGGGGCATCTCGCTGGGCATGTACAGCGCGTTCACGCTGGGCGTGGCCCTGTGGCTGGTCTATGGCCTGCTGCTGGGCGCTTGGCCGGTGGTCATCGCCAATGTGATCACACTGGCCTTGGCCGCTACCATTCTGGTGATGAAACTGCGGTATCGGTAACTTGCGGCTAAATGGTCGCAGCGCGCTGCAAACGATCCCGCACACCGTCCCATTCAGACGCATCCGGTGGGATTTCCACCCAGATTTGCGCCACACCTTGAAAATCAAACGCACGCAACACCGCGAACAATTGCCGGGCGGCAATGGTCGCATCAGACGGCATGCGTTGAGACAACACGCCGGCTGCTGGCACCTGGAGCAAGCTGCGGTGCCACACAGCCACGCTGGTCCCAAGCACATCATCACGCAAAGCCGCCTGCATCTGCTTCGCATCCATCAGCCGCACCCGCGCACGGGGGGCGTAATGCGACTCCAGCGTGCCCGAGGCCTTGGGCGCAGGTAAAACCGACGAAAACAGTTCGTCTTCCGGCAACACCCTCAAACCACACACCGCCTGCACCTGTTCCGGCGTGATGGCCCCTGGGCGCAGCAGCACCGGCTGACCACGGGTGCAATCGATGATGGTGGACTCAATGCCCACATTGCAGGCGCCGCCGTCCAGAATCAACAGGTCGTCACCAAATTCACCCTGCACATGCACCGCCGTGGTGGGGCTGACGCGGCCAAACTGGTTGGCACTCGGTGCCGCCAGACCCCAGACAGGCAAAGGCATGAGCGCTTTCAGCACCGCTTGCGCGACCGGGTGCGACGGGCAGCGCAGGCCGATCGTGGGATTGCCACCGGCGGTGGCGTTGGCCACACCGGGCCGGCGCGGCAGGATCAGGGTCAGCGGACCGGGCCAGAAGGCTTGCATAAGTTGCCGGGCAAACTCTGGCACCTCTGAAGCGTAATGCGCCACCGCGCTGATATCGGCCACATGGACGATCAGCGGGTGGTCCGCCGGACGGCCTTTGGCTTGAAAAATCTTGGCCACTGCCGCATCGTCGTCGGCATTGGCGGCCAGGCCGTAAACCGTTTCAGTGGGCAAACCCAGCAAACGACCAGACCGGATGCAAAGGGTTGCGGCGACTATGGACTCAGGTGCATCACCCGGCAGGATCATGGCATCAACCCATTAAAAAAACGGCGCAATGCCCAGCACACTGGCGGCAGCCAGCGCCGTGCTGCGGGCCTGCTCCGGGGTAGCCGCTGTGACGGTCAAATGCCCCATCTTGCGGCCCTTGCTGGCTTTGAGCTTGCCGTACAAATGCAGGTGCACGCCGGGCAAGGCCAGCACCTGGTCCCAACGCGGCGTGGCCCCATCGACCCACAAATCACCGAGCAAATTGAGCATCACTGCGGCGCTGTGCTGGCGCGGCTGCGTCAGGGGCAGGCCCGCCAGGGTGCGCACCTGCAAGTCAAACTGCGACACATCACAGGCATCCAGCGTGTAATGACCACTGTTGTGCGGGCGCGGCGCCATTTCGTTGACCACCAACGCACCGATAGCTTCACTCTCAGGAGAGCCTTCTGCAAGTACAAAAAACTCGACACACAACACGCCCACGTAATTGAGTTCAGCGGCAATATTTTTGGCCGCTTGCACCGCCTGATTGGCAAGGGCGGGCGCCATATTTCCCGCATAGGCCTCGGTCACGGCCAGGATGCCCTCGCGGTGCACATTAAGCTGAGGGGCAAAGTGCACCACACTGCCGTCCCAGCCGCGCGCCACAATCACCGAGCACTCAGCGGCCAAGGGCAGCATTTGCTCCAGCACGCAGGGCACGTTTTTCAGCGCATCCCAGGCGCTCTTTAATTCTGCGCGGCTGCTGCAGCGCACCTGGCCCTTGCCGTCATAACCCAGGCGGGCGGTTTTTAGAATCCCGGGGAGAAGCGAATCAGGCACGGCCGCCAGTTGCGCCGCCGTTTCAATCACCGCATAAGGTGCCACAGGCACCCCGCTGAGTGCCAAATGCGCTTTTTCCTTGATGCGGTCCTGCGCGATGGCCACCGCGTCGGCGCTGGGCGCGGTGGGGCGTGCCGCGCCCAGGGTGACCAATGCGGGCGCAGGTACGTTTTCAAACTCGGTGGTCACAGCCGCACAACGCTGCAACAGCTGGGTCAGGCCTTGCTCGTCGAGGTAGTCGGTTTTGATGTGGTAGTGGCTCACCAGTCCGGCCGGACTGATGACGTCGGGGTCGAGCACCACGGTGAAGTAACCCATGGCCTGGGCCGCCTGCACAAACATGCGTCCCAGCTGGCCACCGCCCATCACGCCCAGGGTGGTGGGCTGGCCACTGCCATTCAAGCCGGTAGCGCCGGGCAGCAACATCGGGCCGGTCATAACTTGGGCGGCAGTGTCATGCCGCGCGCCATTTGGGTTTGTTCAGCACGAAAGTCTTCCAGCTTGGCGCGCAGCACGATGTCGGAGTTGGCCAGCATGGCCACCGCAAACAGCGCGGCATTGGCTGCCCCGGCGGCGCCAATGGCAAAGGTGGCCACCGGAATGCCCTTGGGCATTTGCACAATGCTGTGCAAGGAATCAACACCGCTCAGGTGTTTGCTGGCCACCGGCACGCCCAGAATGGGCACTGTGGTCTTGGCCGCCAGCATGCCCGGCAGGTGTGCTGCGCCACCGGCGCCGGCGATGATGGCCTTGAGACCACGGCCCACGGCGGTGTCAGCATAGGCGAACATATCGTCTGGCATGCGGTGCGCCGAGACCACCCGGGCCTCGTGGGGGATGCCAAACTGTTGGAGAATGTGGACTGCGTGCTGCATGGTGTCCCAGTCGGAGCTGGAGCCCATGAGCACACCGATTTGTATTGAGTTCATCCTCGAATTTTACGATTGACCTAAGCGCACCACACCATGATTGATGTCACCATCCAAAATTTTGAAACCGAGGTCATCGCCGCCTCCATGAACACGCCGATCCTGATCGACTTCTGGGCGCCCTGGTGCGGCCCCTGCAAGTCACTCGGGCCCATTCTGGAACAGCTCGAAGTGGACTACCAGGGCCGCTTCACGCTGGTCAAGATCGACTCGGATCAAGAGCAGCAACTGGCCCAGGCCTTTGGCATTCGCAGCATCCCCACCTGTATTCTGATGATGGGTGGCAAACCTGTGGACGGCTTCATGGGTGCCCAAACGGCCACCCAGGTACGCACTTTTCTGGACAAGCACCTGCCCAGTGAAGGTGAACTGGTGGCTGAAGCCGAAGCCGACGCTGCCAAAGAACTATTGCAGGCGGGCGATACCGAAGCGGCGCTGGCCAGGCTGGCCGACGCGCTGGCCGCTGACCCGGGTAACGACGACGCCCGTTATGACTACATCAAACTCTTGATCGAGCTGGGTGGGCTGGAAGAAGCCGAGGCCACACTGGCCCCCAAACTCACCGAGATTCCGCGCAAGTTACGCTTTGAAGCCTTGTCGCAATGGCTCAATGCGATTCAATTTGCAGCGACCGGCCCTTATGCCAGTTGGACGATTGAGCAGTTTGACGAAAAAATTGCCCTGAACAAGCGCGACTTTGACACCCGTTTTGCCAAAGCCCGGCTGTTGATGGCCGTGGGCGAATGGACCGCCGCCATGGACGAGCTGCTGGAGATCATCATGCGCGACAAGAAATGGGCCGATGAGGCACCACGCAAAGCTTTTGTCGCCATCCTGGAACTGCTGACTCCGCCCAAGCCCAAGGCGGCCGCGCAAGCCAGCGGAAAGACTGCCGGCGGCATCGAGGTGCTGGGCAAGGCACAGGTTGAGGAAGACCCGCAGGCGGCACTGGTGTCCAAGTACCGCCGTCAATTGAGCATGGTGCTCAACTGATCGCACAGCAACCGACCCGCTTAAGCCGCCCGCGCCTTATTTGTACTGGGTGGCACGACGCTCCATGACGCCAGTCGAGGCAGCGGCCAACGCTCGGTCGCAAGCACCCGCTGCGCATTCAAACTGGCAATCGGAATCGACGTATTCTGGGGAATGCCGCCAGAGAGCTGTAGCGCCAGGTAACGACCACAGCTGACCCGCAGAAACGAGGCGAAGTTGTCCACTTCGCCTCGGGCTTCGATCAGTTCATCGTAGAGCTTGGTACAGAGTTGTGGCACGCGCATGCCGTCACGCCGGGCGATGTCATCAAGCACATTCCAGAACAGGTTTTCCAGCCGGATGCTGGTGGCCACGCCATGCAGACGCACCGAACGGGCGCGGCATTCGTACAAATGAGGATCGGCATTGATGAAAACCTGGCACATGCTTGGCTCCCTGGATGAACATGAGGCGCCCCAGCATGCACCGGCAGCTGGCATGCGTCAATGCGGAAAAACCAGAGGAACCTGCTGGCTGTCATTGCGAACGTAGTGCGGCAATCCATACCCCCGGGATCGCATGGACTGCCGCGCTTCGCTCGCAGTGACGAATGACTTACAAGGTGATTTTGGTGCCCAGCAGCGCCAGAAATTGCCCAATCCAGGCCGGGTGCGCGGGCCAGGCCGGTGCGCTCACCAGGTTGCCTTCGGTGAACGCCGCGTCAATTGGAATCTGGGCATAGGTGCCGCCGGCGCGCTCGACTTCCACCTGGCACGCCGGATAAGCCGAGCAGGTGCGGCCCTTGAGCACATCGGCCCCGGCCAGCAGCTGCGCGGCGTGGCAGATGGCGGCCACCGGTTTGTTGGCCTCAAAGAAGTGCCGCACCATGGTCACCACCGCCGGGTAGGTGCGCAGATACTCGGGACCACGGCCACCCGGCAGCACCAGCGCGTCGTAGTCCTGCACCTTGATGTCGGCAAAGCTGGCATTCAAGGCAAAGTTGTGGCCCGGCTTTTCGCTGTAGGTTTGCGCGCCTTCGAAGTCGTGGATGGCGGTCTTGATGGCGTCACCGGCCTTTTTGTCCGGGCACACCGCGTGCACCGTGTGGCCGACGGCCAGCAGCGCCTGAAACGGCACCATGGTTTCGTAGTCTTCGCAATAGTCACCACAAATCATCAGAATCTTTTTAGCAGCCATGTCGGTCTCCTGTGGGTTGTTGAACACCAACCCATTCTGAAACGCAGCTACTAATCCGTGGTGGTATCCGGTTGTGACATCAGGCCGTCAGGCGCTGTAGCGCCTCCTGGTACTTGGCCGCGGTTTTTTCGATCACTTCACGCGGCAGGTGCGGTGCCGGCGGGCTTTTGCTCCAGGGCTGGCCGGCGACCAGGGCGGTTTCCAGCCAGTCGCGCAGGAACTGCTTGTCGTAACTGGGCGGGTTGACACCCTCCTGATAGCTCTCGGCGGGCCAGTAGCGCGACGAATCAGGTGTCAGCACCTCGTCCATCAACATCAAGGTGCCGTCCTTGTCCAGACCAAACTCGAACTTGGTGTCGGCGATGATGATGCCTTTGGTGGCGGCAAAGGCGCTGGCGGCCTTGTACAGCGCAATGCTGATGTCGCGGATGCGGGTGGCCAGGTCGGCACCGATCATCTCGACGGTTTTCTCGAAGGTGATATTTTCGTCATGGTCGCCCATTTCGGCCTTGGCCGCCGGGGTGTAAATGGGTTCTGGCAATTTACTGGCATTTTTCAGGCCGGCGGGCAGTTTGACACCGCACACCGCACCGTTGTCCTGGTATTCCTTCCAGCCGCTGCCCGCCAGATAGCCGCGCACCACCGCTTCCACCAGAATGGGTTTGAGGCGCTTGACCAGCATCGAGCGGCCCGCCACCTGCGGCACTTCGGCGGCCGTAACGACGCTCTCCGGCGCTTCGCCGGTGAGGTGAATCGGGCAGATGTTCAAGCCCTTCGGGCCCAACTTGTCAAACCAGAACAGCGCCATTTGCGTCAACAACACGCCTTTGCCCGGAATCGGCTGGCCCATGATGACGTCAAAAGCGCTGATACGGTCGCTGGCCACCATCAAAATGCAGTCATCGCCCACCGCATAGTTGTCGCGCACCTTGCCGCGCGCCAGCAACGGCAGTGAGGTGATGTTGGAGGTGTGCAGGGCTGCCTGGGATTGGGTCATGATGCGTTAACTTGAAAAGTTGGTTTCAGAAAGATGGTGCGAGTTTAGATTCAATGCCAAGTCTTTCCTGAAACTTTACTTCCATACGCAACTAACGTATAATTAAATTATGAAAGCTACCTTTGTTGAGCTACCACCTTTCGAGCGCACTCGCAAAGACTACCTGGACGACGAAGCCTACGGGCTTTTGCAGCTTGAGCTGATGGAGAACCCAACTGCGGGTGATGTCATGGTAGGCACTGGTGAATTGCGGGTGATAGCTTTTGAAAAACCGACACCCACAAGATGGAGCACATGATGACCAATAAGCGCGATATTTTTGCTGAACTCACAGAAGGTTTTGATGCACTCAAATCCGAACGCGAGGGCAAGCTCACGCTACGCACCTTTAAGGTTGAAAGCAAACCCGCGCCGGTGCTGCTACCGCAAGATGTGATCCAGGTGCGTGAACAGTTGCGCTTGTCGCGCCCGGTGTTTGCGCACTACCTGCGCACCAACCCCCGAACGCTTGAAAACTGGGAACAGGGTCGCGCTAAACCCAATGCACAGGCAGCGTTGCTGATTCGTATGGTGGCGCAGTTCCCCGACATGGTGCAGCGACTGGCAGTTATTTAAAAATCCATTGCCACGATTTGTATTCAGCAAAAAAAGAAAAACTATTTCGGCTTCGCAGCGGGAGCGGGTACTCGCCAGCGGCAGCTTCTGGATGTTGAAATGAATGGTTGACTTGCCAGTCAGAGGTCGTTCGTGGCGGTCACAAGGAGCCCAAACCGCCATACGCATCCATAGCGGGTTGGTGACCGTAGGCATTGGTGGACCGGGCTCCCGGCTCAACTCTCGTTAGCGATTGATGCGTTCAAGGCGCCTTGTCGACCTTCACAGAAGAGCCGCCTGTATGACGAGGGTGATGTGTGCAGCTGGCTCGCAAAGTGCTGACGCAGGGACAGTGCAGAGCCCAAGCCCACCTCAGTCGCAACCTGCTCAATCGGCAAATCCGTGGTTTCCAGCAGTTGCTGCGCTCTAGCAGTACGCGCGGCAGCCAGCCACTTGACGAAGGTGGTGCCCGTGGCCTCACGAAAGCGCCGGGTAAAGGTGCGCCGACTCATGCGCGCCAAATCGGCCAACACATCCAGTGACAGCGGTTGCGACAAATGCTCGCGCGACCACTCCAGCACACCCGGCAAACGGTTCTCGCTGGGCAGTGCAGGCACCGGCTGCTCAATGTATTGCGCCTGCCCGCCCTGGCGATGTGGCGGGGTCACCAGCAGCCTCGCCACGCGGTTGGCAACCTCGGCGCCATGGCGCTGACGCACCAGGTTCAGGCAGCAGTCAATCGCAGCAACCGTCCCGGCGGACGTAATGACATTGCCGTCGTCCACATAAAGCACGTCAGGGAGAAAGTGAGTCTTGGGAAAACGCTCGGCGAAAAGTGCGCGACAGGCCCAATGTGTTGTGGCGCGGCGCCCGTCCAGCAAGCCCGCATCACCCAACACAAAGGCGCCCAGGCACAGGCCGACAACCTGGGCGCCGCGGGCGTGGGCCTGTCGCAGTGCGTCAGTCAGGACGGCGGGAGCGATGTTGGCCGGATAGTTCCAGGCCGGGACGATGACAAGGTCGGCATCGTCCATGGCGTCAAGGCCGCCAGGCACCTCAATCTCCATACCTTGATCGCAGCGCACGCGGCCGGGAGTCGGAGCGCAGTACCGCACCTCGTACGGAGGCAGTCCGCTGGGTGCCGGCGCCACGCCAAACACGATGCCTGGCACCGAGAGGTGAAAAAGGCTGACACCTTCGAAAGCAAGAACGGCGACACGGACGGGCTGCATGGAGTCTCCAGAGAGGGGTGATGCGAATTGGCCCGATTTTATCTAATATTGTCATTTGGGCCAATGGTGCAAAACCCTGCCTACTCGGAAAATTGACTCCAACGCGCATCCGACATCTTCATTGCGCGCAATCAACCCCATGTCACAAAGGAAAAAACCATGAAAGTCTTGAACGTTCTGCGCAACGCCGTAGCCCTCGGTGGCATCGCCACTCTCGTCGCATGTGGCACAGGCACCTCCAGCACAGCGGTTGCGCCCACTTCTGCGACGTCCGCCGTCAAGGTCCAGCAAATCCGCAACGCCACCATCAAGGTGGACTATGCGGGCACCACTTTCCTCATCGACCCCATGTTGGCGAAGAAGGGGACTTACCCCGGCTTCGAGGGCACCTACAACAGCCAGTTGCGCAACCCGCTGGTCGAGTTGCCCATGCCGCTGGCCGAGGTGATGAAGGCCGACGCCATTATCGTCACCCACACACATTTGGACCATTGGGATGACGCAGCCAGGCAGAGCCTGCCCAAGAACCTCCCGGTCTTTGCGCAAAACGAAGCCGATGCCCAGAGCATCCGCAAGGACGGGTTCACGAACGTGCGCGTGCTGACCAAAGACACCCTGTTCAATGGCACGCGCCTGAACCCCACGGGTGGCCAGCATGGCGATGACAAGACCATGGCAGTGGCTGGTGAACTCCTGGGACAGGTGATGGGGGTCGTATTCCAGCGCCAGGGACACAAAACGGTGTACGTCGCTGGTGACACGGTCTGGAATAGCCAGGTTGAAGGCGCAATCAATCAATACCAGCCGAATGTCATCATCCTCAACACGGGTTATGCCCGAATCCAGGGGCTGGACGGCTCCATCATCATGGGCAAGGAGGACCTCTACCGCGCCTCCCAGATGGCCCCTCAGGCCAAGGTCATCGGTAGTCACATGGAGGCAGTGAACCACGGCATGCAGACGCGCAAGGAACTGCGGGACTACATTGCAGAAAAAGGCATGGATTCCACGCGTGTTCTTGTGCCAGCGGACGGTGAGTCGTATAGCTTTTGAGCTGTTGTACGGCTAGATACGGTTGCTCCTCTTTCTACAGCCTCGCTCACAGGCTACGAAGGAGGGGTGTATGGCGCGAACACGGTTCCTGCGGAAGGTCCGCTATGGCCGGGTGCGGGCGCAGCAATCAGGGAAATCGACGGCACATTGTTGACGGTCAAGCTGCTGATTTCAATGTCGGGTATGGAGCGAGAATTTTGAATGGGTGGAGGTCAGCATCGGGTCTGCTGCAGACCGCTGTGATCTGAAACAGTACTTGGCACCACTATCCCAATGCCCCCATATCGGTTCTGCCAGCAACGCAACACAAGGCGGGGATGGGGTAGATGTTGGGCGCGACATTAAAAAGTCCGAAGGACGCTGAGCGCCCGGCGTCTACCCCACCCCCGCCGACTCAAACCTAACGCAGTCTTGGCAGCAAAAGGGGGGTCAGTTCACAACCTGCGCCAGCTCACCACGGGCATATTTTCCGGCCACCTCAAACAGGCTATGGCCCTTGATTTTGGCGCCCTGGCCTTCGCAACCAAACTGCAAATAGCGCTGTTTGCACAGGGCTTTGGCAGCTTCGCGGGCCGGCTTGAGCCAGTCGCGGGCATCAAACTTGTCCGGATTCTCAAACATGTACTTGCGCACGGCGGCGGTCATGGCGAGACGGATGTCGGTGTCGATGTTGATCTTGCGCACGCCGTACTTGATGGCCTTCTGGATTTCTTCGACCGGCACGCCATAGGTCTCCTTCATCTTGCCGCCGTACTGGTTGATGAGCGCCAGCGACTCCTGCGGCACGCTGCTGGAGCCGTGCATCACCAGATGCGTGTTGGGCAGGCGTTTGTTGATTTCCATCACGCGGTCGATCGCCAGAATGTCGCCGGTGGGCTTGCGCGTGAACTTGTAGGCACCGTGACTGGTGCCAATGGCAATGGCCAGCGCGTCGAGCTGGGTGCGCTTGACAAAGTCGGCCGCTTGTTCGGGGTCAGTCAGCATTTGCTCACGGGTCATGGTGGC
>NZ_JAMPXE010000047.1 GCF_023701345.1 Rhodoferax sp.
AATGGCGTAATGCAGCTTGTTCTGAACCGCCGCAAAAAAGCGTTTGGTCGCCGTGGCGCTCGGATCGTAGTCCAGCGAGGTGGCGTAGATATCGGTGATCTTCTGGTAGAACTTGCGCTCGGAAAGGCGGATTTCCCGGACTTTTTCCAGTTGCCGCTCGAAGAATTCATCCGTCAGGATGCTGCCGCCCCCTTTAAGGCGATCCACATCCATCGTCCAACCCTGAATCGTGTAATCCTTGACGATCTGGTTGGCCCACTTGCGAAACTGCACGGCGCGCTCGTTTTCAATCTTGAAGCCCACGGCGATAATGGCCTGCAGGCTGTAGTGCTTGACCTGATAGTTTTTGCCATCGGCTGCAGTGGTTAAGTACTGCTTAACCACTGCAGCTTCTTCGAGTTCGTTGTCAGCAAAAATGCGTTTCAAATGCTGGTTGATGGCGGGTACCGACACATCGTAGACGGTGGCCATCATCTTCTGCGTCAACCAGATATTCTCGTTCTCATAGCGCATTTCCACGCTGGTTTGCGCGCTCCCCGTTGCAGCGACAAAGGTCAGATATTCAGCCGCTGATGAACGGACAAGTGAGACCTCATTTTTCTTGGAAATTTGCGGTCGTTTGCTTTTGCTCATTCCAGCCGCCCTCTTTTTGTCGATATCAGTCATGTCAGCGCACTCTCAGTCAATTTGGGCGACTCAAATTTGTGACCTTGAACAGCCACTACTGACTCGCGATTGAAGCTTGCCGCGAATGAGGCACCCTGTGGCATGGCAAGCGTACGTTCCCGCAAGCAAAACGGCAGCACCCACAGCCTTAATCCCGCAGCTTTCGGGAATTCAAAAACATCCAGCGGTTTACTGAAGGTGTCCGTCTTGGGGTAGATCAGGACAACATCTCCAGCGCCATCGAGGTAACTATGGCCGTAGGCAAGCAGTTGATAAAAATCGGCTTGTGCCAGACCATATTTGTCGGTGCCGTTCGCTCTGGTGCCATCGATTAGCTTCCACTTGGTGTCCAGCACCAATTTGTCGCTCACCGACTCGCGTACCAAAAAATCCGGCTTGAGTCGAAACCAATTCTGCTCTTGGTGTCTGACGAGGGAAAAACTACGAGCCTTAGTTTTCAGGGTGAAAGGCTGCGCCAGTTGCCGAGCCAAATGTTTGGCAACAAAGGCTTCAAAAACCGCCTCCATTGGAAAGAGCAGCGAGGGTGCGCGGTTTCTGCCGGTGCCGGTCAGGGGCGATTCATCTTCCAGAATCAGGCGTGCCCATGCGAGCGCGTCTGCGTAGTGACCCATGCTCCGATCCAATCGCACTCGCTGGAAGTCTTGTCCAAACTGGCTGGAGGGCGGAACATTGGCAAAGACGAAACAGAGTTCACGTGCGAGTTGCTGATTCGCTTGCGATGCCGACAACAACAGCGTGCAACGCAACGCCGAATGCAGCAAGCGGTTCTCCGGGCGGCTGGTCGAAAACTCGTCGTGTTCAGTAAAAAACCGATCCGCCCGACATAGGTTTTGATGCAGGTGCTGAGACACCAGCAGCTTGCCACGCAGTGCAAACAGGTTCCCTTGACGGCTCGTGTAATCGCTGCGCAGGCCACGCTTGACGATATGTTCCACAGACCGCAAAAACTCCCCGATGAAGACCTCCAGCAAGGGCATACGCGCGGCGGCAAGCTTGGCGCTGTCGGTCTGGATATGGCGGAAACCGCCCAGGCAGCGCAGCATCTCGATCAGCAGTTGCCTCGCCTCCTTGTCACCGCCGCCGATGGCTTTGCCCACCTTGGGCAACACTTCGATCTGGCATCCGTCGGGCGCACGAATGACACCCACAAAACTCGTTACCTGAACGGATCGGCGTCCACGCCGCTGAGTCAGTCGCAACCAGGCGGCTTCGCCTTGCTCAGCGGTGCGTAAACACTGTAATTCCAGCCAATTGAACACGGTGGGCGGGACGCCGCGCAAACCTTCGGTCTCACTGAAGCCCGGCACTGTCGGCACCAGCGCATCGAATTCGTAGATCGTGATGCCGCTCATCTGCATTCCCTTGCCTGTCAGGTGATCAGCGTTTGGTAGATGCCGATATAGGCATCGGGCTTCGAGAACGCACTTTTTTGCACGGAGTAACGCCGCTTGGTGCCATATGCGTCCAGGCCATGATCGCTGCCAAACAGACTATTCAAGTCTTGCTCGTGATCCAGGCTTTCGCGGATGAAGTGCGTCTGCTCGTCTTTCTTCTGGTTGTCTCCCAACACCAGCCGAATCTTCTGCCAGTCCTCGAAAAAGTACTCTTCCAGCAGGGGCACGATGCGATTGCGAAATACCAGATCCAAGGCTGCAAACCGCACATCGCCATCAGGCACCTGCGCCAACGCCGTAAAGTAGGCGTGACCAATGCAGTGATCGCGGTCGTACAGCGCCTCGACCCGCTGGTTGATTCGATGCAGCATCTCCCGTACATCAATGAGCCCGGAGTCGAGCGTGACCACCAGACCGGCCAGTGGCGCGCTGTCAGGATCGGCGGGGTCTTTTTCATGCCGGGTGTCGGGTATCAAAGCCACGAAATCGAAGCGCCGTCGCAGAGCCGTATCCAGCAAGGCCAGCGAGCGATCCGCCGTGTTCATCGTGCCGATGATGTCCACATTGGCAGGCACAGCAAACTTTTCGCCAGAGTAGGCCAGCGTGACTTCGGCGGGAGGCCTGCTGCCGTCGAGTGGATCGCGCTTGTCTGCTTCGATCAGCGTAATCAACTCACCGAGGATTTTGCTGATGTTGCCGCGATTGATCTCGTCGATCACCATCGCAAAGCGTTGATCCGGCGCGAGGCGTGCCTTGCGACACAACTCCTTGAATACACCCGGGCGAATCTCGTACTGAATTTCCCCAGCCTCGGCATCGTCATTCAACACCGGTCGCAAACCCTCGACGAACTCCTCATATCCGTAGGACTGGTGGAAGGTCACAAAACTGTAGCGCTGCACCGCTCCCGCATTCTGGTGGCCAGCCTTCAGTTGATCGACGAGTGCAATCAGATCCTCACAGGCATCCTGCCAGTCTCCAGCAAATTGCCATACCGACTCAGTGGACTTGTCGAACACAGCGGGGCTCAGCCGCTTCTTCATCTTCACCGTGGCCGACTCATCCACCGTGTGGTTCTGCAAGGTGCGCCACAGCGTTTGCCGCACATTGCGGTTCGAGCCATTGGCCGAGACGATGGCGTGGATAAACGGGTGTTCGGCTATTTCACTCACCTTGGCCTTGCCACCGAGGTCATACAGTGCCGCTGCCGCGCACTCCCACCACTTGAGTACGGCGATCTTTTCCGCGATGACCTGGCTGCGCCATTCTTCGGGAGACACCGACTGCATCGCCTGCTCGTAGTCTTGTTTCAGCAAGCGGGTAAGGGTGTAAGTCTTGCCCGTGCCGGGCGGCCCGTAATAGATTCGATTCACGGCGGTATCGATGGGCTTGGTCGCAGCAACCGGCAATGGGGTCGAGGGGCCTGGCGAGGTAGCAATTTTCAGACTGGCTGCTTCAATCGGTTCGCCAGCCAGGCCCGCCAGTTCTGCCAAGTCCGTGCCGAAGAAGGGTTTGAGCAAAGTGCTTTCAAACTCCGGCAGATCGTGCGCGCCAACCAGTGAAAATGTCGAATTCCCTTGCGGAGACCAGTACTTGGAGTTGACTGTATAGCGATCCGTGCGCTGCGCAGGCTTGAGCACACGGTAACTACGCTGGAGCCAACCTTCGCCCTTTTCGCAAGGCAATGCCTCCGACGTGAACTGCCCGATGCGCTGTGGGCTGTTACCGTGGCACAGGAAAAACAAGGTGCCGACCGGTGCCTCGACGAATTTCTTGCCTTGCTCTTTGCCGGTGTCGCGGTGTACTGCCACCAACTGGCCATCCAGAAGATGTTGCCGCTCGGCACTCGTGAACGGTTGATCACCATGCGAGAGCTTCCAGACCGCCAGATTCTTCTGGCTCCACGCCTCCCAAATCTGCCGCCCGAATTCCAGAACGCCTAGCTCTATAGGGCGCTTGGCCACCGCCGCCTTTTGCAAAGTCGCCATGCTGCGGGCCGCCGTGTCGCCAACGAAGACCGCCAGCGGTGCCTTCTTGAAAATATCCACGATAACGGGCGATTGGCGATTTTGATAGTGGAAGGCGATCTTCCACTTGTAGGCTTCGCCAAGATGCTCAAATTTCTCGATACCGTCGAGATCGCCTTGCGCGGCCAGTGCAGCCACTTGCGCCACGTGGCTGCGCACTTGCAGGAAGGCTTCTTCCGCCGAAGTGCCCAACGAGGAATACCAGCCGTGGGTATCGGAATAGCTCAGCTTGGCGTCACTCGTTTTGTTATCGGTGTCCTTGCGCGAGAACACGCCGAACTTGAACGACGAGCCGCCCCAGATGCTCCCTAACTCGTCTAGCCGCGCCTCAATCCACCGGGTAAAGCTGTCTTTCGACCCCGCCTGGGTATAGTCATCCAGCGTCATCGTGGTCAGACGCGCCAAAGGCCAAACGCTGAGGAACTCATCCCAAAGCTCGTATTCTTTTTTGTAATTGCTCATTCTGTCTGCTCCGTCTGTCAAAGGTATTTCTGCAGGATCCTGTCTTATTCGAGTGATGTTTACTAGTCACTGCTTGGATATAAGCCCGCCAAGAGGGGCAGTGCCTTCGTTTGCACCACCCACGCGCACCCAATCATCGACCTCGGACAATTGGAATTTCCACAGGCGGCCGATTTTGTGGGCAGGCAGGCCCTTGCGCTCCCGCCAGCGATAGACAGTGTCCTTTACAACGCCCAGATGCCGGGCAACATCGATGGCAGTGACCCACGGTTCGGAATTCATGGCCTTAACGCTCAGTTTTATACCTTAAAGTCGTTCAAAATCGTCGTCAGTCTAACAGGCAGACCGCTTAGCTACTCAGTGAGGCTGTTGCATAAGGTGGTATCTCACCATACAAAAAGCATCGTGTCATGCAATAAAGTTGAAGAATGGGGTAATGGCTGCTTAGGTTGCCCCATTTTTTGATTGGCTATCCTGATCAACCAACCGCCCTCGATGCTTACCTCGCTCCCAGCGCCACAATCCGGACGCCATCAACTGGGCCACGTTGGCAACCTCGGTCGGGTGGATACCGAGCTCGATGAGCTGCTGGCGACCTTCGGAAGCTAACATGCGTGAGGCGATGACAATGATCACCCTGCAAAAACCCACCAGTAACGTAGTAATCCCTCCTCAAGACTTACACAAAATTGTTCCAGTCAGGCGTTCCGACGCTGGCAGTACAGACATGCGGCAAGGAGGGACAACAACGCTGGGGCGGTTTTGCGTAAGTCCGATTCATGCCAAAATTCGTCACCACTTAAGGCCCATGCCTGCATGAACACAATGACAGATCGAGACACCCACCGCGTCATCCCTCTGATGGATGTGCGGCCCAGCGGCCTGGCCGTGCCCGTAGTTGCCTTCAATGCCAGCACGCGCTCAGGGGCCAACGGACTGCTGGCCGACACGCGCGGTCGGTCGTTGCGCGACCTGCGCATCAGCGTCACCGACCGTTGCAACTTTCGCTGCAACTACTGCATGCCCAAAGAGATTTTCGGCACCGACTACCCCTACCTCAAACACGCTGACCTGCTGAGTTTTGAAGAAATCACCCGCCTGGCCCGGGTCTTTGTGGCGCATGGCGTGCAAAAAATCCGCCTCACCGGCGGCGAGCCGCTGCTGCGCAAAAACCTTGAGCATCTGGTCGAACAACTCGCCTGCCTGCGCACCCCCGAGGGCTTGCCGCTCGACCTGACGCTAACCACCAACGGCGCGCTGCTGGCGCGCAAGGCCCAGGCGCTCAAGGATGCCGGGCTGAAACGGGTCACGGTGAGCCTGGACGGGCTCGACGATGCCGTCTTTCGCAGCATGAACGATGTTGATTTTCCGGTGGCGGAGGTGCTCGGCGGCATCGCGGCGGCGCGCGCTGCCGGCCTGGGTCCGATCAAGATCAACATGGTGGTCAAACGCGGCACCAACGAGCAGGAAATCCTGCCGATGGCGCGCTATTTCAAGGGCAGCGGCATGGTGCTGCGCTTTATCGAGTACATGGACGTGGGCGCCACCAACGGCTGGCGCATGAACGAGGTCATGCCCTCCAGCGAGGTGGTCCAACTGATCCAGTCCGAACTGCCGCTGGTGCAGTTGGAGCCCAGCAACCCGGGCGAAACCGCCTCGCGCTGGGGTTATGCCGATGCCCATGGACGGCATGACCCGGCGGCGGGCGAAATTGGCGTGATCAGCAGCGTCACCCAGGCCTTTTGCGGCGCATGCAACCGCGCCAGGTTGTCGACCGAGGGCCAGCTGTACCTGTGCCTGTTTGCGTCGCAGGGCTACGACCTGCGCAGCCTGATCCGCGGCAACGCATCAGATGCCGACCTGGCGAGCGCCATCAGCCACATCTGGCAAGCCAGAAACGACAATTATTCCGAACAGCGCAGCAACATGCCTTTTGATTCGGGTGCCCCGGTGAAACGCGTTGAAATGAGTTACATCGGAGGTTGACTTGATTACCCCAACAGACATTACTGCCCTCATCTTGGCGGGCGGGCGCGGCTCGCGCATGGGCGGCGTTGACAAGGGCCTGCAGAACTTCATGGGGCTGCCGCTGGCGCTGCACACCCTGACGCGCCTGCAAATGGGCGGCGGCGTGGGCACCATCATGATCAATGCCAACCGCAACCTGGCCGCCTACGAATCTTTTGGCGCGCCGGTCTGGCCCGATGTGCTGGCCGACTACGCCGGTCCATTGGCTGGTTTCCTGACCGGGCTGGAACGCTGCGAAACCCCTTATTTACTGACCGTGCCCTGCGACACCCCGCTGCTGCCGCTGGATCTGGCGCAGCGCCTGGCAGCCGCGCTGGAAGCCGAAAACGCCGACATCGCCATGGCCGCCGCCCCCGAGACCGGCAAGGACGGCCACATGCAGGTGCGCACCCAGCCGGTGTTTTGCCTGCTGCGCACGGAGCTGCTGGAAAGCCTGGTGCGCTTTACCCAGGAGGGCGGCCGCAAAATTGACGCCTGGACGGCCTTGCACACCACCGACGTGGTGGCGTTTGATGCGCCCAGCGACGATCCGCAGGCCTTTTTCAACGCCAACACCCTGGCCGAGTTGCAGCAACTTGAAAGCCGCGCGGCATGAAAACGCTGGAACAAATAGCCAGCGAACTCGCCGGCTACGACCCGCAGGCCCTGAGCGCCGACATGGTCAGCCACTTTTTGGCCAGGCTGGTCGAGCCCGTGACCGAAAAGGAAGAAGTGGACATTTTTCAGGCACTGGGGCGGGTCCTGGCGCAGGCCGTCATCAGCCCCATCAGCGTGCCGCCGCACGACAACTCGGCCATGGATGGTTATGCCTTTGACGGCGCCCAACTGACAGTCGACGCACCGCTAAACCTGAGCGTGATCGGCACCGCGCTGGCGGGCAAGGCCTGGACCGGCCAGGTGCAGCCTGGCGAGTGCGTCAGGATCATGACCGGCGCCATCCTGCCCGCAGGCCTGGACACCGTGGTACCGCAAGAGCTGACCACCCTGGCGGGCGAGCGGATCACCATCCCCAAAAATGTGCTGCAAGCCGGCGACAACCGCCGCCGCCTCGGCGAAGACCTGATGCAGGGCCGGCCGGCTCTGCAAAAGGGCGAGCTGCTCACCCCGGCCGCGCTGGGGCTGGTGGCCAGTCTGGGCATTGACACGGTGCCGGTGCTGCGCCGCCTCAAGGTAGCTTACTTTTCTACCGGCGACGAAATCCTGAGCCTGGGCGAGCCGCCGCGCGAGGGGGCCGTTTATGACAGCAACCGCTACACCGTGTTTGGCCTGCTGACCCGGCTGGGCTGCCAGGTGATCGACATGGGTGTGGTGCGCGACCAGCCCGAAGCCCTGGAAGCCGCCTTTGTGCAGGCCGCCCTGCAGGCAGATGCCATCATCACCAGCGGCGGCGTGAGCGTGGGCGAGGCCGACTACACCAAAACCATGATGAAAAAGCTCGGCGACGTGGCCTTCTGGAAGATTGCCATGCGCCCCGGCCGGCCCATGGCCGTGGGCCGCATTTTGAACCCCAAACCCACCGTCCTGTTTGGCCTGCCCGGCAACCCGGTCGCCGTGATGGTGACTTTTTTGGCTTTTGTGCGCCCTGCCCTGTTGCGCATGATGGGATGCACACGCAGCGCGCCACCGCTGCTCACAGCCATCAGCACCGAGGCCATCCGCAAGAAACCCGGCCGCACCGAATACCAGCGCGGCATCGTCAACACGGCAAGCGACGGCAGCCTGCAGGTGGCCAGCACCGGCAACCAGGGCTCGGGCGTGCTCAGCTCCATGGTGCGTGCCAACGGCCTGATCGTGCTGCACCATGCGCAGGGCAACGTGGCCGCCGGCGACGAGGTCAGCGTGATGATGTTTGACGGAGTGGTTTAAACACCAGCTGTGTACGACAGCGAACAGACGGAATCGCTGCATTCTCTTAAATTGAGGCTTCCCAAGCCCCATGGCTTGATACCCAGGAGCTTCCCATGCTGCACTACGCCGTTGTATTTTTTGTCATCGCCCTGGTTGCTGCCCTGTTTGGCTTTGGCGGCATTGCCGCCGGTGCCGTCAGTATTGCCAAAACACTGTTCTTTGTATTTTTGATTCTGGCCATTGCCAGTTTTCTGTTTGGCCTCATCAAAAAACGCTGACTTCAAGTCCTTTCTTACCCTTCTTCTCAACACCAAGGAACCCCATGTTTAACAACAAACCCACCGAAATTGCCACCACCCTGGTTGACCAGGCCACCCATGCCGCCGATCAAGTGGCCAAGACAAGCCAGCAACTGGCCAACAGTGCGCTGGAGGGCGTGCGCAACACCTCGCATCAATTGCGCGTCAAGGCAGAACATGCCTCGGACAATACGGTACGCTTCATCCAGCACGAGCCCGTCAAAGCCATGCTGATGGCGGCCGCCACCGGCGCCGCGCTGATGGCACTGATCAGCCTGTTCAGCCACTCCCGCAACCGCTACTAAAGCCGCAAACGATTGCCGCAGATGCATCCTCTGCTTGAACTGTTGCTGGCCCGGCCGCAATTGCTGGCCGATCATGCGCAGGCCTATGGCGAACTTTTCACCGAAGAAATGGGCCAGGCCAGCGCCGCATTGCAGCGCTGGACCATGTGGCAAGCCATCACCCTCTGTAGTTTGTTGTCAGCTGGCATTTTGGCAGGCGTGGCAGTCATGCTGTGGGCCGTGCTGCCCGCCGGCGCAATTCAGGCCCCATGGGTTTTGTTGGCTACGCCCATGGTGCCCCTGGTTTTGGCCTTGGGGTGCTGGGGGTTTGCGCGCAAAAGCAGTCCACCCCTGTTTTTTGAACAAATGCGTGCACAAATCCGTGCCGACAGGGCCATGCTGCGCGCGGTCAAAGCACCATGAACAGCACTCAAGTCGCCTGTGAACGCTTAACGCAGTCGCGTGATCGATTACGTCAGGCCCTGAGCCAGGTCGGTTCCCATTCAGCAGGCGGCGTACAAGTCAGCCTGCTCGCGAAAACCGCCTACGGATTGGTCACCACTGTGGCCAGGAACCAGCCCTTGGCCCTGGTCATGGGCACGGCCCTGACGGCTGCCTTGCTGGTGCGCACCAAGGCATGGCGCTGGCTGTCCATGTCGGCCTTGTTCGCCGGACTCATGCCGCAGCTCATCAAGACCCTGGCTTCCCAAGAGAAGCCCTGACGCCATATGCCAAATCCTCGTCCTGCGGATGCCAATGACACGTCCCGTGAAAACTGGGCTTTGGTGGTCTTGCTGGTGCTGGTATCCCTGGCATTGGTCAGCATCCTGCTGCCGTTCTACGCAGCCATCATGTGGGGACTGATCCTGTCGCTGTTGTTTACACCGTTTCACCGCTGGCTGCTGCCGCGGGTCGGCCACCGGCCAACGCTGGCCGCTTTGTGCACACTGGGCATCGTGCTGCTGATCGTAATTTTGCCGTTGACGCTGGTGATGCTGCTGCTGGCCCAGGAGGCGGCCTGGTTGTACCAAGGTCTGCAATCAGGGGACATCAACCCTGCCCTGTATTTCCATCGCGCCTTCAACCGCTTGCCGGATTGGGTCGGCGCCATACTGGATCGCTTTGGCCTGGTCAACTTTGCCACCCTGCAACGCCGGCTGACGGCTGCGCTGGCGCAAGGCTCGCAGTTTGCAGCCACCCAGGTCTTCACAATTGGCCAGAATACCTTTGAATTTGTGGTCAGCCTGTCCATTGCGCTCTACCTGGCCTTCTTTTTAATCCGCGATGGCGACAGCACGGTGCGAGCCATCGGGCGCATGATTCCGCTGGCCCCGGTGCACCGGCAAAAACTGTGGCACAAGTTTGCCACCGTGGTGCGTGCCACCGTCAAGGGCAATTTGCTGGTGGCGTTGATCCAGGGCGCCCTGGGCGGCCTGGCCTTCTGGGCCCTGGGCGTCAGCGGCGCCTTGCTGTGGGCGGTGCTGATGGCGGCCTTCTCGCTCTTGCCCGCCGTTGGCGCCGCACTGGTGTGGGGGCCGGTGGCGCTTTATTTTTTGGTGACTGGCGCACTTTGGCATGGCCTGGCACTCACCGCTTACGGGGTGTTGGTGATCGGTCTGGTAGACAACCTGTTGCGCCCAATTCTGGTGGGCAAAGACACCCGCATGCCCGACTATGTGGTGATGATCACCACCGTGGGCGGCATGGCCATCTTTGGCATCAACGGCTTTATCCTGGGACCGCTGATTGCCGCCATGTTCTTGTCGGCCTGGCAAATTTTTGGCGAGACGCGTTAACATTTCTTGAGCAAACGCAACGCAGCCCATTGACCCTGCCTGCAAACTGGTCGAACGATGAAGTACAAAGACTATTACGACACGCTGGGCGTACCGCGCACAGCCAGCCTGGATGACATCAAGAAGGCCTACCGCAAACTGGCACGCGCGCACCACCCGGATGTGTCCAAGGCGCCGGATGCCGAGGCCCGCTTCAAGGAGGCCGCCGAAGCCTATGCCACGCTCAAAGATAGCGCCAAGCGCGCCGCCTACGACGAACTGGGTCACCCCGCGGCCGGTGCCGACTTCAGACCACCGCCGCAATGGCAGCAGGATTTTGCGCCGGGTGGTATGGCGTTTGAAGACCTGGATCTGGCCGATCTGCTGGCAGCCATGGGCCGGGGTCAAAGAGCCGGGTCACAACACGCCATGCCGATCAAGGGGCACGACTATGAGAGTTCGGTCACGATCACGCTGGAAGACGCACGGCGCGGCACCACCGTCAATTTGAATTTGGCCGATGGCGCGGGCCAACGCACGCTGCAAGTCACCATTCCGCCCGGGGCCTGCCAGGACCAGAAATTGCGCTTGCGCGGCAAAGGTGGCAAGGGCCGCAACGGCGGGCCTGATGGCGACATCTATCTGCAGGTCAAGCTGGCACCGCACGCGGTGTTCCGGCCGGACCGTCACGACCTGTATTTTGACCTGGTACTGAGCCCCTGGGAGGCCGCTTTGGGTGCCGAAGTCGAAATTCCGACACTGGAGAAACCCGTCTTGCTGACCGTGCCGCCGGGCACGCGCGCAGGGCGCAAACTGCGCCTGCGCGGCCGGGGTCTGGCCCCGGAGCACAGCGACCTTTATGCCATCGTCCACATCGACGTGCCCGCCACGCTGTCAACGCGTGAGCGCGAGTTGTTCCAGGAATTGGCCAAAGTCTCAAGTTTCAAGCCTCGCGCTGCCTAGACCCAGGAAAAACACCATGACAACCGCAATGATCGAAAGTTTCAGCCTTGACACCACCGAGGCCATCACGCTGACCGAGCTTGCTGAATACTGCGGCATGAGCCCGGCCGAGCTGGATGAATTGATGGGCTACAACGCCCTGCTGCCCCTGCCCGATACCGCACCCGATTTTGCCTTCAGTGCCCATTGGGTGGTGCCGCTGCGCACGGTGGCAAAATTGCGCATGGACTTTGATCTGGATCTGTTCACCGTGGCAATTCTGCTTGACAAGCTGCGCCAGATCGAACTTCTGCAGCGCCAGGTGCAGTCGCTGCAAGCCCTGGTGCCGGGCCATTTGCGACAGACTTGACTCGATGCAGCGCGCATGCAAAAAACCAATGAAGCACCTCTGAACGAAGATCCTGATCCGCGTGGCTGGCACCAGCGCGAGGTACACGAACTCGCAGCCGAGCACGCAGTCGACCCCGAGCACGGACTGCACACGGACGAAGTGGAACGGCGCCTCGAACGTCACGGCCCCAACGAGTTGCCCAGCGTGGCGCAACGCGGTCCGCTGGCCATACTGGCGGCCCAGTTCACCGACTTCATGGTGCTGGTGCTGCTGGCAGCCGCGCTGGTGTCGGGCCTCATTGGCGACCTGATTGACACCGTGGCCATTCTGGTGATCGTGCTGCTCAATGCCGTGATTGGTTTCATGCAAAGCTGGCGCGCCGACCGGGCCATGGCGGCACTGAAACAACTTGCTGCCGCCCAGGCCACCGTGTTGCGCGGCAGCCAAAGGCAGGAAGTACCGGCGCACAAGCTGGTTCCGGGCGACATTGTGCTGCTGGAGGCCGGCAACAAGGTGCCCGCCGACCTGCGGCTGATCCACACCGCGCAACTGCATGTGGACGAGTCGGCGCTCACGGGCGAGTCAGTCACCGTGGCCAAACACAGCGCGGCGCTGCCCGATGCGGCCGACAGCGCCCTGGGCGACCGCCTCAACATGGCGTTCAAGGGCACCACTGCCACCCACGGCCGGGCACGCGGCCTGGTGGTGGCCACTGGCTCGGCCACCGAACTCGGCAAAGTGGCGCAACTGCTGGACCCGGAAGACCGCACCACGCCGTTGCAACGGCGGCTGGCAGTTTTCGGCAAACGGCTGGCGCTGGTGGTGATTGGCATCTGTGTGGTGATTTTTGTGGCGGGCATCTGGCGCGGCGAGCAGGCCCTATTGATGGCGCTCACGGCCATCAGTCTGGCGGTGGCTGCCATCCCCGAGGCACTGCCGGCCGTGGTGTCGGTGCTGCTGGCGCTGGGCGCGCGGCGCATGGTGGCGGTGCACGCGCTGGTGCGGCGTTTGCCCTCGGTGGAAACGCTGGGCTCGGTCACCACCATTTGCTCTGACAAAACCGGCACCCTGACGCAAAACAAAATGCACGCCGAACTGGTGTGGACCAACGGCCAGTCCTGGTTGCCGGGCGAAGACCAACCAGGGCCGGTGCTGCTGGAGACCCTGCGCGCTGCCGCCCTGTGCAACGACGCGCATCAAAACGGCGGCACCAGCGCCGCACAGGACTGGCAGGGCGACCCCACCGAGACCGCGCTGGTCGTGGTGGCACAGTCCGGCGGCGTTGACAAGGCGGCACTGGATACCCAATGGCCGCGCCTGAAAGAGCTGCCGTTTGATTCCGAACGCAAGCGCATGACCACCCTGCACCCTGACCCGGCAGGTTTTGTCGCTTACACCAAAGGCGCGCCCGAATCGGTGCTGCTGTGCTGCGAGTCGCAATGGTCAGCGGATGGCCGGCAAGCTCTTGACGCTTCCGGGGTGATCGACCAGGCCGACCGCCTGGCCGCCCAGGGCCTGCGCGTGCTGGCACTGGCACGGCGAGATCATTTGGAATTGCCGGACACGAACGCGCCCGACACAGTCGAGCAGCAACTGCAATTTCTCGGTTTGATCGCGCTCATCGATCCGCCGCGCGCTGAGGCAGCAGCGGCCGTGCGCGACTGCATCAGCGCCGGTATTACGCCGGTCATGATCACCGGCGACCACCCGGCCACGGCACGCGCCATTGCGCTGCGGCTGGGCATCGTGGACGACGCGCAGGCCGAGGTGCTGACCGGGCAGGACCTGGCGGCACTCGACGACGCCGCGCTGTTGTTGCGCGTGGCCGAGGTGCAGGTCTATGCCCGGGTCGATCCCGCGCAAAAAATCCGCATTGTCGAGGCCTTGCAGGCGCAGGGCGAGATTGTGGCCATGACCGGCGATGGCGTGAACGATGCCCCGGCACTCAAGCGCGCCGACATTGGCGTGGCCATGGGCAAGGGTGGCACCGACGTGGCGCGGGAAGCGGCCAGCATGGTGCTGCTCGATGACAACTTTGCCACAATAGTGGCGGCAGTGCGCGAAGGCCGGCGCATCTACGACAACATCCGCAAGTTCGTGCGCTACGCCATGACCGGCAACTCGGGCGAGATCTGGACGCTGTTTCTGGCGCCGCTGATTTTTCTGCCGATTCCGTTGCTGCCGATCCACATCCTGTGGGTCAACCTGGTCACCGACGGCCTGCCCGGCCTGGCGCTGGCGGCTGAACCGGCCGAGCGCGGCGTCATGCAGCGCCCGCCCCGCGCCCACACCGAAAGCCTGTTTGCCAATGGCATGTGGCAGCACATTCTGGGCATAGGCCTGTTGATTGCCGGGCTGTGCCTGGGGGTTCAGGCCTGGGCTTTGTCCACTGACCACGCGCACTGGCAAACCATGGTGTTCACCGTGCTCACGCTGTCCCAAATGGTCCATGTGATGGCGATCCGCTCCGAGCGCGACTCACTCTGGCAGCTCGGCCTGGGCAGCAACAAGCCTTTGCTGGGCGCCGTGCTGCTGACCTTTGTGTTGCAAATGGCGACCATTTACGTGCCGGCGCTCAACCCGATTTTCAAAACCCAGCCCCTGAGCCTGGCCGAGTTGGCCATCTGCCTGGGTGCCGCGGCCGTGGTAGGGGTGACTGTAGAAATTGAGAAAGCCTGGCGCCGGCACAGGGGTCAAAATCCTGCCAGCCTGGCTGCCGAGCTATGAAGCCGATTGTCTTAATCTGGCTGGAATTTGCGCTGTGCGCAGGCCTGATCGGCTTTGCCGGCGTGCGCCTGAGCCGCTATGGCGACGCCATTGCCGCACACACCGGCCTGTCGCGCAACTGGGTGGGGCTGATTTTGTTGGCCACAGTGACCTCGCTGCCGGAGCTGGTCACGGGCTTGAGCGCGGTCACGGTGGCCGCAGCGCCTGACATTGCCGTGGGCGACGTGCTGGGTGCCTGCGTATTGAATCTGACCATTCTTGCCATGGTTGACCTCCTCTACCGTCAGGGCAGTCTCTACGAGGAGGTCGGCCCCGGCCATGTGGTTTCGGCTGGCTTCGGTGTCCTGTTGCTGGCGGCTGCGGGGCTGGCGGTACTGCTTGGCACACAGAACATGATGCCGTCCATTGGCCACATCAGCGTCGCCAGTCTGCTGTTGCTGGGTGTCTATCTGGTGGCCATGCGAACCATTTATCTGATAGAACAACACCACCCTGCGCGTACCGGGGAAGCTGAACGACCGACCTTGACGCTGAAAGCCGCCCTGATGGGCTACGGCATGGCCTCCATCGTGATTGTGGGCGCCGGCATCTGGCTGCCCATCATTGGCGTCGAACTGGCCCGGCTGATGGGCTGGACCCACTCCTTTGTTGGCACCTTGTTCATCGCCCTGGCCACCACCGTGCCTGAAATGGCGACCACCTGGGGCGCGGTGCGCATTGGCGCCCTTGACATGGCGTTGGGCAATTTGCTGGGCAGCAACCTGTTTGATGTGCTGATCCTGGCGCTCGTTGATGTGGCCTATGTGAAGGGGTCCATTTATGCGCAGTTGTCACCGGTGCATGCGGCTTCAGCCTTTACGGCCTGTTTGATGAGCGCCATCGTGATCGTGTCGCTGGCCAGCCGCCCTGCCCGGCGCGTCGCGGGCATCGCCACCTGGTCGAGCCTGGCGCTGCTGGCCCTGTATCTGCTCAACGCGGCCATTCAGTTTTTGCACGGCTAAACGTCATTTCGAACCCTTCGACAGGCTCAGGACAGGCTAAAGTGACGGGGACCGGTTCAAGGTACCGGCTGTTCGACAGGCGCCATGTCGATCGCACCCTGCAAGGCCTGTTCCACATCATCGAGAAAAATGAATTCAAGCTGCGTCCGGGCCTGCTCTGGCACCTCTTCGAGGTCCTTGCGGTTGCGCGCCGGCAACATCACGGTCTTGATGCCCGCGGCCAGCGCGGCGAGTACTTTTTCCTTGATGCCGCCAACCGGCAACACCAGGCCGCGCAAGCTGATCTCGCCGGTCATCGCCACCTGGCTGCGCACCGGCTGATCCATGAACAGTGAAACCAGCGCAATGAACATGGCCACCCCAGCGCTGGGCCCGTCCTTGGGCACCGCGCCGGCCGGCACATGAATGTGCACATCCACTTTTTCAAAGGCGCCCGCTTCGAGCTTGAGGGCCAGCAGCCGTGACTTCACCAGCGTCAGGGCCGCCTGCGCGGACTCCTTCATCACGTCGCCGAGCTGACCAGTCAGGATCAGGCGGCCGCTGCCGGGGGTGCGGCTGGCCTCGATGAAGAGGATGTCGCCGCCCACCGGGGTCCAGGCCAGGCCGGTGGCGACCCCGGTCATGCCGGTGCGCAAGGCGACTTCGTTCTCGAACCGTGGCTGTCCCAGGATGTCGCCCAGGTCGGGCACATCCACCGTTTGCGCCTCGATCTTGCCCTCGGCTATGCGCACCGCCACATGGCGGCAGACCGCGCCAATCTGGCGCTCCAGGTTGCGCACGCCGGCCTCGCGCGTGTAGTGGCGGATGATGCTCATCAGGGCTTCGTCGGTGAGGGCGAACTGCCCGGGCTTGAGTCCGGTCTCTTCCAGTTGGCGCTGCACCAGATAACGCCTGGCAATCTCGCGCTTTTCCTCCTGGGTGTAGCCCGCCAGATGGAGCACCTCCATGCGGTCGCGCAGCGGTCCGGGGATGGTGTCGAGCATGTTGGCGGTGGCGATGAAAATCACCTGGGACAGGTCAAATGGCACAGCCAGATAGTTGTCACGGAAGCTGTTGTTCTGCTGCGGGTCGAGCACCTCCAGCATGGCCGACGATGGGTCGCCGTGCACGCCGGTGCCAAGCTTGTCAATTTCATCGAGCATCATGACGCAGCCACGGGTACCGGCCTTTTTGAGCGCCTGGATGATGTTGCCGGGCAAAGCGCCGATGTAGGTGCGCCGGTGGCCCCGGATCTCGGCCTCGTCGTGCACCCCGCCCAGCGAGACCCGGGCAAATTTGCGACCCAATGCGCGTGCGATGGACTGGCCCAGCGAAGTCTTGCCAACCCCCGGCGGCCCCACCAGGCACAGGATCGGGCCGTGGCCGCCAGGTTTGAGCTTGCGCACCGCCAGAAATTCAAGGATGCGCTTTTTGACCTGTTCCAGGCCGAAGTGGTCGTCATCGAGCACCTGACGCGCCTGCGCCACGTCGATGGCATCGGGCTCCGGTGCTTTCCAGGGGATTTCCAGCAGCCAGTCCAGATAGGTGCGCACCATCGAATATTCGGCCGAGCTGTCAGACATGCGCTCCAGCCGCTTGAGTTCTTTTTCGGCCTGTTTGGCCACCTCCTCGGGCATGCCGGCCTCGTCGATCAATTTGTGCAGTTCAGCCAGTTCGGCCGCGTTGTCGCCGCCGTCTTCACCGAGCTTTTTCTGGATTTCCTTGAGCTGCGCGCGCAACAGGAACTCACGCTCGCGCTGGCCGATGCTGGCCTTGGTGCGCTGGTCGATGTCGCGCGACAGGTTCAACACCTCGATGCGGTGCACCAGCATGTCAATGACGCGGTCCAGCCGCTGGCGCAGGTTGACCTCTTCGAGCAGTTCCTGTTTTTCGGCAGGCTTGATGTCCACGTAAGCGGCCACCAGATCAGCCAGCATGCCGGGGCTGTCAACGTCCTGCACCGCCTGCAGCATCTCCTGGGGTACCTTGGGCAACAGTTGCAATACGTCCAGCGCACGCTCCTTGAGTTGCACGTAGCGGGCTTCTATTTCCCGGTCGCCCTCGGCTGCGGTCTCAACGATGCGCTCGACACGTGCCACCATGAAATCAAAGCCGTCCAGGTAAGCGAGCACCCGAAAACGCTGCTGCCCCTGGCAAATGATGTGGTGCGAGCCATCCGGCGTGGTGACATAGCGCAGGATGGCGGCCACGGTCCCCATGGCCGCCAGGTCATTGGGCGCAGGGTCGTCGGCCTCCGGGTTGCGCTGCATCAGGACGCCGACCGGCCGCTCGGCCTTGACGGCGTACTGGGCCGCATTGATCGAGCGCTCACGGCCAATGCTGATGGGCAGGATCATGCCGGGAAACAGCACCATGTTGCGCACCGGCACAATCACCATGGCATCGTCGGGCAGCGCGCGCTGCAATTGCGGCGCCTCGTCATCCAGCATGGGTTTGGTCTGGTTCATGACATCCGCTCAAGGGTGAGTCGCAGGCAGCCGTCCTGCAGCACCATGTCTGCCACGCGGTAGTCGTCATAAGGCAAGGGAACTCGGCGTTCGAAGCGGCCGTATGGGATTTCAAGTTGCAGAATCGTGCCAGCGGCAAAGTGACCGGCCAGAGAGCGCTCGCCACGCACCACGACGGCCTGCTGCTCCAGCCTGACGTCCATGCGTTCCGCTGCGACCCCCGGCAGCGCGATGAGCAGGCAAATTGCCTGTTCGTTGCCAAACATGTCTACCGGCGGCTCCCACAGGGGCAAATCGCCGGACCGACCCAACTGAAAAAACTGCCGCTGCAGCCGACCCGCACCCTGAAGCCATTCGATGGCCTCTGCCAACAACCAGGCATGGGGCAGCGCTTGACGCATGGCAGCTCAAGCCTCAACCGTCAACTGGTTGTTGACGCGAACCACGCCGGGGGCGGACCAGGTTGCACCTTCGGCGGCATTCCTTTCGGCCCAGGAATGCACCTGGCCGCGCAAGGTCACCTCGCTGCCCTCGACTGACACCTCGATCCGGCGAGCTTCGCGCATGGCCTGACGTGTCAGCGCCTCCTGGATCCGCTCCTGCAGCTTGAGCGGGACCGGCAGCGTCTTGAGCTGAATGTTGTCCGTGATGCCCACCACCCCCTTGAGCGGGCGAATCATGCGCTCAACCGACCGGCGCTGGAAGTTCCAGTCGAGATCACCCGTCAGGGTCACCCAACCCTTCTCCACGGTCACCTTGACCCGATCCTGCGGCACCGAGGTATTCCAGCTCAGCACGTGTTCCACGGCCAATGCAATTTCGGTATCGCTGCGCTGATGAATTCCGGCCGGGATCACATCAATCTCAACGGCAATCGCCTTGACCCCGCTGACGCGTTCGGCAGACCGCTTGGCCGCCACTTTTTCGGCATAGGTGTCAAGGTGACCGGTGAGGGTCACCACCCCTTCATTGACAGTCACCCCCACTTTGGTTTCGGAAACAAGCGGGTCCCACAACAGCTCGGACAACACGTCATTCTTGATTTCGGAATCGGTCTTCATGGCATCTCCAGACAAGAAGTAAAACGAGCAAATATCGGTTGCCAGAATAACCATGCGCTACGCCATCGCATTGCGAATAATCAAGTCACCGTTGCGGGCAATGCCGCACCGACTTGCTCTAAATAATTCTTTTTCTTGAGCATATCGACATCTGAATCGACAAAACGCAGGGCAATGACACGGAACTCCTCCTGAATATCAATGAAGGCGTCGAGCATGTCGGCATCGAAGTGTGTGCCCCGGCCTTCTCTCATGATCAACACCGCCTTTTCGTGTGACATACCTGCCTTGTACACGCGCCGGCTGATGAGGGCATCGTAAACATCGGCCACCGCCATCAGGCGCGCCGCTATCGGGATGTCGTCGCCAGCGAGCCCCTGCGGATAGCCGCTGCCATCCCATTTTTCCTGGTGCGACAGAGCGATGGTCTTGGCGAAGGAGAGAAAATCGACATCAATGCCGAGCGCCTTCTCGGCATGCACGAGCGCGTTGTATCCGAGCGTGGTGTGTGTCTTCATGATCTCGAACTCTTCCGGTTCAAAGCGGCCCGGCTTGAGCAGTATCCGATCCGGAATACCCACCTTGCCAAGATCGTGCAGCGGTGCCGACTTGAAAAGCATGGTGATGTTGCTGTCGCTCAGAAACCAGGCAAAACGCGGATGATCACGCAATTTTTCGGCTAGCGCCTTGACATAGAACTGGGTGCGCCGGATGTGGTTGCCGGTTTCGGTGTCGCGCGTCTCAGCCAGCGAAGCCATCGCGAGGATGGTCACGTCCTGGATCGCCATCACTTCGCGCGTTCGTTTGTCCACTTCAAACTCAAGGAAACTGTTTTGGTCGCGCAAAAAGTCACCCATGGCCTTGAGCGCCAGATGGTTCTTCACCCGCGCCAGTACGATGGAGGGACTGATCGGCTTGGTGATGTAGTCCACCGCACCCAGTTCCAGCCCTTTCCTCTCGTCCTCCAGGCCCGCCTTGGCCGTCAGAAAAATAATGGGAATGTTCATCGACCTGGGGTCGCACTTGAGTCGCCGGCAGACCTCGTAGCCATCCATGCCCGGCATCATGATGTCGAGCAGGATCAGGTCCGGTGGCACCTCGGACATTGCGATCTTCAACGCCCTTTCGCCACCGTTGGCGATTTTTATTTTGTAGAGTCCCCACAGAAGGTGACTCATCAATGTCAAATTCTCCGGTGTGTCATCAACCACCAGGATGGTGGCTTTTTCGTTGGCATTGAGTTCATCCATGGCAATCACTTTCAGGTGGATGTGCCATTGACGGCCCTTAATGCTGTCAGTGCGGCTTCAAAGTCGAATGACCGGACGGCATCCTCAATCTTGCGGTAGTGATGGGGGAAGGCGGCATAGAGCAAGTCGGAATTCGCCTCCAGAACATCACTTGCCTGCGCGTCGTCGTCGGCCAGCAAAACCTCAAGCTTGTCACAAACCGCCTTCAGCGTGACAGCATCGATCGTGACGATGGTCTTGGCCTGTGCCTCCGGCAACTGCTGGTCCAGTTGGGCAATCAGTGTGACCAGCGGGGCCTTCAAGTCCTCGAGCCGGGCATCGACCTCCGGGCGCGCACGGCGTTCCTTGATCGCGCCTTCCAGTAGCGCCGTCAACTGCTGCAGGCCATTGGCGCCAATAGTGCCGCAAACACCTTTGAGTGTGTGGGCGAGGATTTCCGCCTTACTCCAGTCCTGACCGCTCAGCGCTGCGAGGATTTCTGACGGCACGGACCTCTGGCCGTCGCGAAATTTGCGCAGCATTGAGAGATAGAGGGGCTTCTTGCCAAGTACGCGGCGCAGGCCATTAACCATGTCCAGCCCTTCGATGCCGGCTGGCAGGTCGATATCGGGCACCATCAGCAACCTGGGCGCGGCCATGGCTGGCCTTGCATTGCGCGGCTTGATCCATTTCAGCAGCGCCAGCCACAAGGCGTCGGGCTCGATCGGCTTGGCCACGTGATCGTTCATACCCGCAGCGATACAGTGGTCGCGGTCACCCTGCATGGCATTGGCGGTCATCGCCACGATCGGCAGCTCCTGCAAGCGCAGCTCCTTGCGGATCTCCCGGGTCGCGGTAATGCCGTCCATCACCGACATCTGCATGTCCATCAGTACCAGGTCGTAGTCAGCCACCTTCACCTTCTCCAGCGCGATCTGACCATTCTGGGCCAGATCGACGGTAAATCCGGCATCGGTCAGGAGGTCGATGGCTACCTCCTGGTTGAGCTCGTTGTCTTCTACCAAAAGAATGCGGGCCCCCATGATGCCGGTGAGTTGTGTAAAAGCATCGCTTGGTGTGTCACCAACGGTGCGCACACCATCAAGGGTACCTCCGAGCAGGCGCACCACAGCTTCGAACAGCACCGACGCATTGACCGGCTTGATCAACACCTCTTCGATGCCTGTGGCCTCCGCGCTTTTAATGACATCCTCACTGCCGTAAGCGGTCACCATCATCATGCACGGCGGGTGGCCAAGTGCAAGCGCCTTGAGTTGTCTGGCGGTCTCGATGCCATCCAGGCCCGGCATCTGCCAATCGAGAAAAACGATCTCGTAAGGCGAGCCCCGCACGTCAGCCTGCGCCACCGCCTCGATGGCCGCCAATCCCGAGGCGGCCTGATCCACACTGAAGCTCATCGTGCTGAGCAGCTCATCCAGCACCAGGCGGGCGTTCTCGTTGTCGTCCACCACCAGCACACGTTTGCCCTGCAGATCGCCCGACAGCACCAGCTTGCGCTGCTGGCCAATACTTTTGTCCAGGCGCGCCGTGAACCAGAAGGTGCTGCCTTTGTCGAGTTCACTCTCCACGCCAACCTCGCCGCCCATCAGTTCAGCCAATTTTTTGGCAATGGCCAGACCCAGGCCGGTGCCACCAAATTCGCGGGTGGTTGAGGTGTCGGCCTGCGAAAACCTCTGGAACAAGCGCCCCATCTGCTCCTGGGACAAGCCGATGCCGGTATCGCGCACTGCACAATAAAGCAGCACATCCTGGTAGGTCTGCTCCTTGATCCGAATCAGGATGTCGATTTCCCCCCGCTCGGTAAACTTGACCGCATTGTTGAAGTAGTTGATCAGAATCTGTCCCAAGCGCATCGGATCACCGATCAGCTGGCGTGGCACATGCTTGTCCACATCAAAAACCAGTTCCAGTCCCTTGGCAGTGGTCTTCTGGGAGAACAGGGCGGCCACGTTATCGAGTACTTTGGCAAGCTCAAACTCGGTGCGCTCAACCGTCAGCTTGCCCGCCTCGATCTTGGAAAAGTCCAGAATATCGTTGATGATGCTCAGCAGATGTCGCCCTGAGCCCTGTATCTTGTTGATGTAGTCACGCTGGCGCGGGGTCAACTCGGTCTTGAGCGCCAGATAAGACAGGCCGATGATGGCATTCATCGGTGTACGAATCTCGTGGCTCATGTTGGAGAGGAAATCCGATTTGGCGAGGTTGGCTTTTTCCGCCAGGGATTTGGCCCCCTCCAGCTCGACGTCCAGACGTTTGCGTTCTGTCACATCACGCGCGGCGGCGAACACGCCCTGCAACTTCCTGTCACGATCATAAAAGGTACTTGCATTGAAGGACACCACCGTTTCCTTGCCATTCCTGGCGCGCGCGGTGAGCTCGTAGTTGCTGACCTTTTTTTCACCCAGCACCAGCTTGATGGCCGCCTCGGCCCGCTCCGGTTCGGTGAACTTGTTTTTGAACGGCGCACCGATCAACTCGTCGCGGGTACACCCGGTGAGCGCCTCCATTTGCTTGTTGACGTCGGTGATGATGCCCGATGGATTGGTCGTCATGAGCGCGTCGACGCTCGACTCAATCAGTGATCGGGTGTAAAACTGCTGGTCTCGCAAGCGCTGATCAAGCTGTTCCTGATCTGCCTCGATTTGCTTGCGCGCGGTGTTGTCGGTGCCGATCAGCAGGTAGCCGATGATGGCGTCCTGATCGTCGCGCAGCGCCGTGACCGACACCACCGCCGGTAAGCGACTGCCATCCTTGCGGATATAGGTCAACTCATAAATGTCCTCGATGCCGCGCGCCGCCTTGAACACCAGGGCATCGAAGCCCGGTGCAATCGGCGTGTCCAGCTCGGCGCTTAACGCCCTGGCGCGCGCGATCAGCTCTTGCGGGTCAGAGATGTCAGCCGGGGTGC
>NZ_JAMPXE010000185.1 GCF_023701345.1 Rhodoferax sp.
GGCACACTCCACCGTGCCGTTCTGCACGCCGTCGACAACGCCAAAGGCAGGCATCAACTCACCGGCAGTGTGCACAGAAATGGTGAACTTGCCACCCGACATGGCGCTGACTTCCTTGGCGAATTGCTCGGTTCCACCGATCAAGACATCGAGTGATTTTGGAAAACTCGAAGCCAGGCGCCAGCGCAGGGCGGCCTGCGCATGGACAGCAGGCGCTGCGCCAGCCGCCAGGACACCGGCAATACCGGCATGTTTGATAAGGGAACGACGATCCATCTCTTTTCTCCTGAAATTGTTAATTTAAAAAACACGACGCACTGAAAGGGCGCGATGACTGCAAAGAATCACAGTGCATTTTAGGAACGGGACGAGCGCTCCGTTTCAAATTTTCTTCATGCAGAGGCACACAAATTTTCAACCTGAATCAAAAAAATTCGCATGCTGCGAACTGCTAACAAAAACGCCCCAAAAAACACCTTGTGTGCTGTTTGGGGCGTGACATGGGGAACTTGTGAATGCGGCGTTTAAATCTTGGCTGTCGTCATGTAGTTGTCAAAGCGTAATTCGGAAAAACGCAGCCACAACAGCTGGTCGCGCTGGAAGGCGCGCATGTCCTGATGAATTTTCTTGAACTCAGGCGACTTGGCTTCATGCTCGGCAAATACTTCCATGGAAGCCTTGAAACCAGCATCCAGGATGTCTTTGGAAAACGGTCGGAGCTTCGTCTTGTCAGCAACCAATTGTTTCAAGGCAATCGGGTTGAACGCATCGTACTTGGCCGTCATGTCGCGTGCAGCCACGGCGGTGGCAACGTCCACCATCGCCTGGTATTCAGGCGACAGCGCCGCGTAGGCCTTGGTGTTGATGAAAAATTCAAGTTCTGCGCCACCTTCCCACCAGCCGGGATAGTAGTAGAACGGTGCCACCTTGTTGAAGCCCAGTTTCTGGTCATCGTAAGGACCGACGAACTCGGTGGCGTCCAGCGTGCCTTTTTCAAGCGCCTGGTAGACCTCACCGGCCGGCATGTTCTGCGACACCACACCGAGCTTTTGCATGGCTTCGCCAAACAAGCCGCCGCCCATGCGCATTTTCAGCCCCTTGAGGTCTTTCACCGTCTTGATTTCCTTGCGGTACCAGCCGCCCATCTGCGTGCCGGTGTTCCCCGCGCTGCGGCTCTTGATGTTGTACTTGGCATAAAAATCGTCCATCAGCTTGCGACCGTTGCCGTGCTCCATCCAGGCGTCCATCTGGCGCGCGGTCAGGCCGAAAGGCACGGCGCAGCCAAAGGCAAAAATGGGGTCCTTGCCGGTGAAATAATAGGACGCCGTCTGCGCCATTTCGACGGTGCCATTCTGGATGCCATCGACCACGCCAAACGCGGGCATCAATTCGCCAGCGGCGTGCACCGAGACTTCAAACTTGCCGCCTGACAGCGCCTTGATGGTCTTGGCAAACATCTCGGCGCTACCATAAATGGTGGCCAATGACTTGGGAAAGCTCGAAGCCAGGCGCCAACGCACATTGGCCCCCTGGGCATGCACGGCCGGTGCAGCGCCTGCTGCCAAAACACCCGCGATGCCTGCGTTTTTAATGAGCGAACGACGATCCATTGATTTACTCCTGCTGTAGTGGATTGAACAAGCCTTCATGCGAATAAACATGAACATGGCGAATAAGAGTCACCTGATATTCTAAGAAGCGAAGCACCTGCAAACCTGTGGGTTTACCCTCATAAATAGCTCTCGTCATCAAGAACCTTGCGTTAACGCAAAGCGGGTGCGAATAGCTGCCTCAATACCAGGCCCATCCAGCCCCTGCAGCGCCAGCAACCTGGCCGGGTCTCCGTGTTCAATGAAAACATCCGGCAAACCCAGCTGCAGCACGGGCCGGGTAATGCCGGCTGCTGCCAATGCCTCCAGCACAGCGCTGCCGGCGCCGCCCATGATGGCACCCTCTTCCAATGTGACCAGGGCCTCGTGGCTGGCCACCACCTGCAGCAGCAAGTCCACATCGAGCGGCTTGGCCCAGCGCATGTTGACCACGGTGGCATCCAGGCTCTGCGCCGCTTCGAGTGCCGGATACAACAGCGTGCCAAAGGCCAGAATGGCCACACGCTGGCCGGTTCGGCGGATTTCACCCTTGCCAAATGGCAGCGCGTCGAGCGTGCTGTTCACCGCCACACCCGCACCCACGCCGCGCGGGTAACGCACGGCGACCGGCGCGTTTTGGGCGAATGCCGTGCAGAGCAACTGGCGGCACTCGTTTTCATCAGCCGGACAGGCCACGCTGATGTTGGGAATGCAGCGCAGGTAGGAAATGTCATAAGCACCGGCGTGGGTGGCGCCGTCGGCCCCCACCAGCCCGGCCCGGTCCAGCGCAAACACCACCGGCAGATTCTGGATGGCCACGTCGTGGATCAACTGGTCATAGGCGCGCTGCAAAAAAGTGGAATAAATCGCCACCACCGGCTTCAGGCCTTCACAGGCCAGCCCGGCGGCAAATGTGACGGCGTGCTGTTCGGCAATGCCGACATCAAAATAGCGGTGCGGGAAGCGCTGCTCAAAGGCCACCATGCCCGAGCCCTCGCGCATGGCCGGCGTAATGCCCACCAACCGGTCGTCAGCGGCTGCCATGTCGCACAACCAGTCACCAAAAACCTGGGTAAAGGTGGTTTTGCTGGCGGCTGATGTTTGCAGGCCCACCGCCGGGTCAAATTTGCCCGGACCGTGATAGGCCACCGGATCGGCCTCGGCCAGCTTGTAGCCCTGACCTTTTTTGGTGACCACGTGCAAAAACTGCGGCCCCTTGAGGTGCTTGATGTTTTCCAGCACCGACACCAGCGTCTGCACGTCGTGGCCATCAATCGGTCCCACGTAGTTGAAGCCAAATTTCTCGAACAAGGTAACCCGGCTCACGATGCCTTTGGCCGACTCTTCAATACGGCGCGCCAGTTCCAGCAGCGGTGGCGCGCCACGCAGCACGTTTTTGCTGGCACTTTTGGCGGCGGCATAAAACTGGCCACTGAGCAGCTTGGCCAGGTAACGGTTGAGCGCGCCCACCGGCGGACTGATCGACATGTCGTTGTCGTTCAGGATCACCAGCAGATTGCAATCCGAGACACCGGCATTGTTCATGGCCTCAAAGGCCATGCCGGCGGTCATGGCGCCGTCGCCGATGACGGCTATCGCGTGCCGGTCTTCGCCCTTGAGGCGCGATGCCATGGCCATGCCCAGGGCAGCCGAGATCGAGGTGCTGGAGTGCGCCGTGCCAAAGGCATCGTATTCGCTCTCGGCACGCTGCGGAAAGCCGCTCAAGCCACCCAACTGGCGCAACGTGGCCATGCGCTCACGCCTCCCGGTCAGGATTTTGTGCGGATAGGTCTGGTGCCCCACGTCCCAGACCACCCGGTCATACGGCGTGTTGAAAACGTAATGCAAGGCCACCGTCAGTTCGACCGTGCCCAGGTTGGAGCTCAGGTGGCCGCCGGTTTTGGACACGCTTTCCAGCAAAAAGGCGCGCAGCTCGGTGGCCAGGGTGTCGAGCTGTTCGCGCTGCAAATGCCGCAGGTCGGCCGGGGCCTGGATGGTCTGCAACAAGGGGTAAGGGTTATTCATCAACATAGGCTCTAATTTTGTCAACGGGCTGGCATCAGTTGGAACGCTGCACGATCAAGCTTGCCAGCCCCTGCAGCGCACGCGTATCCGGCAAACCACTGGACGCCAACGCCGCCATGGCCTGGTCGTACAAGGTCTGCGCATACAGGCGGGCGGGCTCCAGCCCCATCAGCGAGACATAAGTAGGCTTGTCCTGGGCCTGATCCTTGCCCGCCGTTTTACCCAGCGTGGCTGAATCCGCGGTGACATCCAGAATGTCGTCAACCACCTGAAACGCCAGGCCCATGGCCGCGCCATAGGCCTGCAGGGCTTGCACAACCTGCGCGGTGGCGTCAGCACAAGCCACGCCCATCATGACGCTGGCCTGCAACAGGGCGCCGGTTTTAAGCTGGTGCATTTCGCGCAACTGGTCCTCGGTCAGGGCCCGCCCGACACTGGCGAGGTCAATGGCCTGGCCGCCGGCCATGCCGGCACAACCCGCCGCGCGCGCCAGCAAGCGGCACAAGCGGGCCTGACGGCCGACTGGCACCACAGAAGCATCGGGAGTCAGCAACTCAAACGCCAGGGCCTGCAGCGCATCGCCTGCCAGCAAGGCGCTGGCTGAGCCAAACTGCACATGCACGGTAGGTTTGCCGCGGCGCAACACGTCGTTGTCCATACACGGCATGTCATCGTGCACCAGGGAATAGGCATGGATCAGTTCGACGGCGCAAGCAGCACGCAAGGCCGCTTCAGCATCACACGCCTGAACGGGAACGCTGGCCAGGATCAAGTCGCTACTGACGGCCTCAAAAGCAGCAAACACCAGCAAGGGCCGCAAGCGTTTGCCGCCATCCAGCACAGCATAACGCATGGCCCCCATCAGCTCGGCTGGCGCGGCATGCTCCAGATCAGCGGAGGCATCCACACTCACCAAGTTGTCCAGCGCCTGTTCCACGCGCTCAAGGTATTGGTTACACCATTGATTCAAATCAAAGTGGTCGCTCATGCTGCTTCGCTGGCCCATGTCTTGAGCGTGCCCTGGTCCAGCACCTTGATTTGATGCTCGACAGCGGCCAGCCGATCGCGACAAAACTTCAACAATTCTGCACCCCGCTGGTATTGCGTGAGAAGCTGCTCCAGTGGCATGTCGCCAGATTCCAGCCTGGCCACCAGTTGCTCAAGCTCCTGCAACGCGGCCTCGTAATGCGCGGGCGCGGTGGCTCCGTGTTTGGCGGCAGTAACCATAAAACGCAACTCTCCCGGAAGCAAAAGATGGTAATTTTAGGCTTTGTTGCCAGCCACTGGCCAACCCCGGCCACAAAGGTACAA
>NZ_JAMPXE010000048.1 GCF_023701345.1 Rhodoferax sp.
AGGGCCGCTTTGACGTCGGCGACGAAAAAAACTACTACGCCATCGAAGAGCCCACCAGCCTGAACACACTCTCGCTGCTGCCCGACCTGATGAAGATCGGCGTGCGCGCCATCAAGGTCGAAGGCCGCCAGCGCAGCCCGGCCTATGTGGCGCAAGTGACCAAAGTGTTGCGTGCGGCCATCGACAGCTGCCGTGCCAATCCGCTCCACTACAAGGCTAAAACCGAATGGTTCAGCGACCTCGACAAGGTCGCCGAAGGCCAGCAGCACACGCTGGGCGCCTACCACCGGCCCTGGAAATGAAGGACACACGAAAAGCCACCCCAGCGTCGTTGCGTGCGTCCTTTAAAAGTTGAAAATTAATATGAAATTAGCTCTAGGTCCCATCCAATACTACTGGCCGCGCGACGAGGTGCTGGCTTTTTATGAAGCCGTGGCGCAGTCGCCGGTGGACATTGTTTATCTGGGCGAAGCCGTTTGTTCGCGCCGCCACGAGGTGCGCTTGAGCGACTGGCTCGACATTGCGGCGGTGCTGCGCGAGGCCGGCAAGGAAGTCGTGCTGTCGACCCAGGTGCTGATCGAATCGGGTGCCGATGTCACGGTGCTGCACAAGATCTGCGCCAACGGGACGTTCATGGTCGAAGCCAACGACATGGGCGCGGTGCATTGTCTGGAGGGCAAAGTGCCCTTTGTCGCCGGGCCGCATCTCAACATCTACAACCTGCCGACGTTGCAATGGATGGCGGCGCTGGGGGTGCATCGCTGGGTGATGCCGCTGGAAATGGGGCGCGACGATCTGACCTTGCTGCTGGCAGACTGCCCGCCAGGGGTGCAGACCGAGGTGTTCGCCTATGGCCGTATGCCGCTGGCGTTTTCGGCGCGCTGCTTTACCGCGCGGCACTGCAATCTGCCCAAAGACGACTGCCAGTTCAAGTGCATCGAGCACCCCGATGGCCTGCTGATGCGCACCCGTGAGAATGAGGAATTCCTGGTCCTCAACGGCATCCAGACCCAATCGGCCCGCGTGCACAACCTGCTGCCCGAGTTGCCCGCCCTGCGCGCCATGGGCGTCGATGTGGTGCGCATCAGCCCGCAGTCGCAGCACACGCTGCGCATCGTCGACCTGTTTCAAAACGTGATCCAGGGGCGCACCGACGCGGCTGCGGCCAATACCGAACTGCTGGGACTGATGCCCGAGAAACCCTGCAACGGTTACTGGTACGGCAAACCCGGACTGGAGCAGGTGAGCGCTAGTGCCTTGTCCGTGCCGGCCTGAAGGAGACCCCCTATGAGTGAAAAAACATGGCTGATCCCCAAACCCGTCGGGCAAGTGCTGGGGCGTCTGCCCGGTTTCCCCGGGTCGATGATGTTTGTCACGGCGCTGAATCTGGCGCTGGCCAAACAACTCAACGCCGACGTCACGCAGATGCTGATCGGTAAAAAGCTGCGCCTGTGTGTGCTTGACGCGCAATGGACATTTGATTTTGCGTGGCGCAACAGCCGCTTCGTGGCCTGCCAGAACGCCGGCGCGGCCGATCTCACCATCAGCGCCAGCGCGCATGATTTCGTCAAACTGGCACGCCGCCAGGAAGACCCCGACACGCTGTTTTTCAACCGCCGGCTGACCATGGAAGGCGACACCGAACTGGGCCTGCTGGTGAAAAACACCATTGATGCGATTGAGCTGCCGGTCATGAACCTGGAACCGTTCCGGCCGCAGCACGTCATGGCGCAGGCCCGGGCGCATTTCAAGTCGATGTTGTCAAACCTGAAACCACGCTAGGCCATCATGACCGAGCCCACCGCGCCAGGCAAACGCATCATCGTCGCCATTTCGGGCGCCAGCGGTGCCGTCTATGGTGTACGGCTGTTGCAGAGTTTGCGTGAGCTGGGCCATGTGCAAACGCATCTGGTGGTGTCGGAGGCGGGCTGGCTCAATGTGCAGCAGGAGCTGGATCTGCCGCGTACCGAGGTTGAAGCGCTGGCCGATGTGGTCTACCCGGTGCGCGACATTGGCAGCGCCATTGCCAGCGGCTCCTTCCGCTGCGACGGCATGGTGATCGCACCCTGCTCCATGCGCACCCTGGCGGCTGTGGCCTTGGGCCTGTCTGACAACCTGATCACGCGCGCCGCCGATGTCATGCTCAAGGAGCGCCGCCGGCTGATTCTGATGGTGCGCGAAACGCCTTTGAGTCTGGCGCATCTGCGCAACATGACCAGCGTGACCGAGATGGGCGGCATCGTCTTTCCGCCGGTGCCGGGCTTTTACCAGCGGCCGCAAACGATTGACGAGTTGGTCGGTCACACCGTGAGCCGGGTGCTGGACTTGCTGGACTTGCCGCAGGCCGATGCAGCGCGCTGGAACGGGCTGTAAACCCCGTCATGAAACCCGCAAGGCAGGCAGTCTGGGCGGCTTCTTCATACTGGGGTACCAGAATTCATCAGCCGCCCAGACTGCCAACCTTGCTGGACGCCGTGCGAAATCACACAATTTTTTATTTCTTGGTATTCAAGAATGCAAAATCAAGCACACCTGTCGGCGCAGCAGCCGGATGGGGTGGCCCCCGATTTCTGGTACTCCAGTATGAGGGGGACGCCCCATCCGGCTGCTGCGCAGCGCACGTCCACAGCGCCACTCCCAATTTAATTGGAATCTGACCCCCATTAATTTCATCACCATGGCCTACCGCGACCTCCGAGACTTCATCAACCAACTCGAACAATTGGGCGAGCTCAAACGCGTCCAGCCAGCGGTCTCGCCGCACCTGGAAATGACCGCCCTGTGTGACCGCACGCTGCGCGCCGGTGGCCCGGCCTTGCTGTTCGAGCGTCCCACCGGCCACAGCATCCCAGTGCTGGGCAACCTGTTTGGAACGACGCGTCGCGTCGCCCTGGGCATGGGTGTCAATGATGTGGGCGAGCTGCGCCAGTTTGGCCATGTGCTGGCCACGCTCAAGGAACCCGAGGCACCTAAAGGATTCAAGGAACTGATCGGCATGGGCAGCCTGGTCAAGACCCTGTGGGCCATGGCGCCCAGGGAAATGCGCAGCGCACCCTGCCAGGAAATCGTGTGGGAAGGCGCTGACGTCGACCTGGCGCGGCTGCCGATCCAGCATTGCTGGCCCGGCGACGTGGCGCCGCTCATCACCTGGGGCCTGGTGATCACCAAAGGGCCGCACAAGGCGCGGCAAAACCTCGGCATCTACCGCCAGCAGGTGCTGGCCCGCAACAAAGTCATCATGCGCTGGCTGCCGCACCGCGGCGGCGCGCTCGACTTCCGCGATCACACCCAGCAGAACCCGGGCCAACCCTACCCGGTATGCGTCGCCCTGGGCGCCGACCCGGCCACCATTCTGGGCGCGGTGACGCCAGTGCCCGACAGTTTGAGTGAATACCAGTTTGCCGGGCTGTTGCGCGGCAGCCGCACCGAACTGGTCAAGGCTTTGGGCAGCGAACTGCGCGTGCCGGCCTTTGCCGAGATCGTGCTGGAAGGCCACATCAACCCGGACGCCACGCACAAAAGCGGCTTTGAACACGCCCTGGAAGGCCCGTATGGCGACCACACCGGCTACTACAACGAGCAGGCCGAATTTCCGGTCTTCACCATCGACCGCATCACCCAGCGCGTGGACCCCATCTACCACTCGACCTACACCGGCAAGCCGCCCGACGAGCCCGCCATGCTGGCGCTGGCACTAAACGAGCTGTTTGTGCCGCTGCTGCAGCGCCAGTACCCCGAGATCACCGACTTTTACCTGCCGCCCGAAGGCTGCAGTTACCGCATGGCGGTGGTCAGCATCAAGAAGGCCTACCCCGGCCACGCCCGCCGGGTGATGTTTGGCATCTGGAGCTTTTTGCGCCAGTTCATGTACACCAAGTTCATCGTGGTGGTCGACGACGATATCAACCCGCGCGACTGGAAAGACGTGATCTGGGCCATCACCACCCGGGTCGATCCGACGCGGGACACCTTGCTGGCCGACAACACGCCAATTGACTACCTCGACTTTGCCTCACCGGTAAGCGGGCTGGGCAGCAAGATGGGCATCGACGCCACCAGCAAGTGGCCCGGCGAGACATCCCGCGAATGGGGCCGGCCCTTGACCATGAGCGCCGATGTCACCGCCAAAATAGACCAGCTTTGGCAGACGCTGGGGCTGTAGCCTGACGCCTGACTCAAAGGCTTACAGCCAGCGCACCGAACCCCGATAGGCATGCCAGGTGGCATGCCCGAGCAGCGGCCCCACCAGCACCAGACCCAACGCCCAGGGCAGCAGCAAGGCGCCCGTCACCAGGGCCACAATCAGCGCGCCCCACAGCAACATGACGCCGGGCTGCGTCACCACCACTTCGATGCTGCTGATGGCCGCCGTGATGGCATCGGTGTCGCGGTCCAGAATCATCGGGATCGAGACCACGGTGATGGCAAACACCAGTGCGGCAAAGGCGCCGCCCACCAGCGTGTAGGCCAGCACAAACTCCCAGTTGTCCGGATTGAAAACGGCTTGCACCACACCCACCGAAGACGGCATGCCGGTGTTGAAAAACACCGCAATCACCACCAGCGAGGCCCGACCCCACAACAACTCCAGCACAATCAACACCCCCACCAGCAGGCCCATGCTGCGCAGGTGGGTTTTCCAGCACGTCATGGAACTGGCAAACCCGGGCACCAGACCAAGTTCACGACGACGACTCACCTCATAGAGTCCCATGGCCAGGAACGGCCCGACCAGCAGGCAACCCGAGGCAATCGTCATGGTGTACTCGGGGCGGGAACGGAACACAGCGCCCAGAATGAGCGCCATGCACCAGAACGACAGGCCGTAAAACAGACTGATACCCGGATGTGCGGCCAGATCACGCCAGCCCTGCAGCAGCCAGCCAGGCGGCGCCGACCATGCCAGGGCAATGACCTCCCTGGGGGGCGTCTCGGACGGCGGTGGCACATACAGCGGAGGCGGTACTTCTGGCGGAAAATCACTCATGCAGGAAGCTTAACGGGTCAGCACCCATCCAGCTATTCAGGAAAACACCAGTATTGTTCGTGTCATACCCGGCAATGGCACGCCATTGCAATAATGCCTGTTGCAATGTTTAATATTCGCTAAAATTTAACAAAACTAAAAAATTAATGTAGAACATTAAGTTCAACAGGAGCCTCCTTATGGCATCCGTCATCATTGAAAAATCGTTTTGCACCACCCGGGAGGCCGCCAAATTGCTGGGCGTGTCGGTGGGCACCGTGCAGCTTTGGGTTGAAAGTGGTCTGCTGCGGGCCTGGAAAACTGCGGGGGGTCACCGCCGTGTGATGCGCGATTCGGTGGACCAATTGCTGCGCAAGGAACCGGCTCCCCCCTTCACGCCAGCGCTTGCCGATCCCTTGCCCAACCAGCAACGTCCGCTCAAGATCATGGTATTGGAAGACGATGCCGAACTGTTGCACCTGTACCAGGCCAAGCTGTCAAGCTGGCCTATGCCCACTAAGGTCATCGGCATGTACAACGCCGTCACCGCCCTGCTGGCGATCGGCCGGGGCGGCCCAGACCTGTTGATCACCGACCTGAACATGCCGGAGGTGGATGGTTTTAGCATGCTGCGCATCCTGCACCACGCACCCGAACTGGTCCATACCACCATCGTGGTGGTGACCGGCCTTGATGGGGCAGCCATAGCCGCGCGTGGCGGCCTGCCGCCCGACATTCAGGTCCTGGCAAAACCCATTCCCTTTGAGCGACTGCAAGGCATTGCCGCCGGCATCGTCAACCAGAGCCGCTTTTTACTCAATGCCAATGCACCCGCATAGATTGCCTTGACGATCAAAAACAAACTTGACACAACAGCACTTGGTACGCGAACACACAGACAGGAATCAATGGCAGATTTAGTCTTGAAGCATCACTTCAGGAAGCGCGATCATGACTATTTTCTTTATTCCATTTCACCATCGCACCATGGTGGCAGCAGCCGCTTTGTCGTGCGCTGCTGCGGCACTGGCAGCGCCGCCAACTGCGGCGAGCGAGGCGCAGGCAAGGTACCGCGAAGATATGGCTGCGTGCAACAGCGGCCAAAGCAACCAGGACCTTGCCACTTGCCGCCGCGAGGCGGGCAGCGCCCTGTCGGAGGCCAGACGCGGCCGCCTGAACGACGCGCCGGGACAATACCAACAAAATGCGCTGCTGCGCTGCAACCTGCATCAGGGTGATGACCGTCTGGCCTGTGAAACACGCATGAGCGCCGACGGCACGGCGCAAGGCAGCGTCGCAGAAGGCGGCATCCTGCGCCAGGGTGTGACCATCACGCCGGTCAAATAAGTCCGGTTAACGCGGTTTTTGGGCTTGCTGGACAATTCGGCTTTTTAAAGCCATTGACCAGCCCACCCATGACCGCTACGCTCAAAATCGATTTTGTATCCGACATCTCCTGCCCCTGGTGCGCCATCGGTCTGGCCGCATTGGAGCAGGCCCTCACCAACCTGCAGGGCGAAGTGGACGTGCAGCTGCACCTGCAACCTTTTGAGCTCAACCCGCAGATGCCGGCCGGCGGTCAGGACATCAGCGAGCATTTGACGCAAAAATACGGCTCGACCGCGCAGCAGCAGGCGCAGATCCGTGACACCATCCGCCAGCGCGGGGCCGATGTGGGTTTTGCCTTCAATCCATCGGGGCGCGGCCGCATCTACAACACCTTTGCCGCACACCGCCTGTTGCACTGGGCCGGGCTGGCATCACCGGAGCGGCAACTGGCTCTGAAGAAAGCCTTGCTGGTGGCCTGCCACAGCGACAGCCAGGCCATGGAATCACCCGAGGTGTTGCTGGCAGCCGTGGCGCAAGCCGGGCTGGACGTGATGCGCGCAAAGAACATTTTGGCCAGTGATGAGTTCACACGGGAGGTGCGTGAAGCCCAGGCATTCTACGCCCGCCAGGGCATCCACTCGGTGCCCGCCGTCATCATCAACGACCGTCATCTGATCTCGGGTGGCCAGCCGGTTGCCGTGTTCGAACAAGCGCTGCGCCAAATTGCGGCGACGCTGGTTTAGGCCCATCGCCGGGTGACGTTCACCCGCGCCCCTTTTCTTATCTGCCTGCCACGGTCAGGGTCGGCTTTTCCGCGTTGCCGGCGCGCGGGCCGGGCGAGGCGCCAAACTGAATATCGCCAGACAGTTGACCACCCTCTTCAATAACCAATTTGCCATAACGAATCTTGCCCGTCACCTTGCCAGTGGCATAGATCACCAGCTTCTGGCGGACCGTCAAATTGCCGTCAAACTGGCCATGAATCTCGGCGATGTCGATCTCGGCTGAACCCTTGAAAGAGCCTTGCTCCGCAATTTCCATCAGCCGCGAATCCATGGTTGCCTCGACCAGCCCCTCGACCACCAACGTGTCGCAGTCCGTGATCTCCACGCCTTTGAGCTTGATGTTGGGCCCTACGATGAGCTTGCTGCCGCCAACCGGTGCAGGCGCAGCTGCGCTGGCGCTGGCAGCCACGTTGGCAGGACTCGTCCCCTGCTGGGTCGCCGTGCCGCTGGATGCGCCATAACCAGCGCCTTGCGCCGGCAGGGGAACCACATGCCTGGCCGCAGCAAGCTCGGTTTCGCGTTTATTGAAGAAGTTCGGTGACATTGCCATTGGTTTCCTTTGAAAAAAACCTCATGCTATGCGCCGCGGCGCTCAAAGTCGCCACTGAAAATGCAAGTTCTGTAACAGGATGCGCACCCTTCCCGCCTGGTGACCGACTTCTTCGCGTTAATGGAATTTGCACCTGTCGTGCTTGTAATTGCGTGGTCATGTGAATGACGCCTTGTGGTTTCTACATTAACACCAGTGACGCAGCATTTGTGTCACCGCCCCTTGGAAAGTATCCGCTGGGGCTGTCAACCACACCAAGGAGTTTTATCATGTCCATTCGCAAATCCCTGATCGCTTTGAGTCTTGTTGCCACCGCGCTATCTGCGGTCGCCGCCGGCGACGCCGACAAAGTGCAGTCCATCCAATTGAAGGACGGCACCACGATGCACCACTACAAAGACGGCAAGATGTCCATGGAGGACAAAAACGGCAAAATTGTCTATATGAAAGAGGGCGTGAAAATGGAGGCCACTGACGGCAAAACCATCACCATGTCGGGCAACGAGGTCGCGCGCTTGTTCCTGGAAAAGTACCAAGCCAACAGGCCTTGAGCATCTGAATGATGCGGTCTACGCCAGCATGGGGGAATGAGGCAGTCTGATGGTAAATTTTGTGACCGCACCAGAAGAAGTTGCCACAATGGTGCCCCCATGCCCCACGATGATGGACTTGGTAATGGCCAAGCCCAAGCCCGTGCCATCACCGTGCTGACGTGCTGGGTCCAACCGGAAGAAGCGGTCAAAAATGCGCTCCAGAAATTCAGGGGCAATGGTATCGCCCACATTTTCCACCGTCACCGTTAACGCGTCAGATGCCTGCCCCAGTGTCACCCGCACGCAGCTGTCCGGGTTGGCATGGCGTATCGCATTGGACAGCAGGTTGCCCAGAGCCCGGCGCAACATCAGGCGGTCGGCCAGCAGCGGCACAGCGCTCGGGCCGCTCAGGCTGAGCTGCAAATGTTTTTCATCGGCCACGGCTTCGTAATAATCAAACAAGGCGCGAACCTCCTTGGTCAGGTCAACGGCCTCCCGGCTCGGTACCACCAGACCATTTTCTGCCTTGGCAAGCAGCAACATGTCAGAAATCATGCGCGCCATGCGTTCCAGTTCTTCAGCATTGGATTCGAGCACACTGCGGTATTCAGCGACATCACGCGGGCGCGACAAGACCACCTGGGTCTGCGTCATCAGATTGCTCACAGGGGTGCGCAACTCGTGCGCGATGTCGCTTGAAAAATCAGACAGGCGCGTGAAAGCCTCATCAAGTCGCGCCAGCATGTCGTTGAGCGACTGCGCCAGCTCAGCCAACTCCACCGGCATATGCTGCACCTGCAGACGATGACTGAGCTGCTGCGCCGTCACCACCTGGGCCTGCTCGCGCATCGTGCGCAAGGGCATGAGTCCCCGGCGCACCGCAGCCCAGCCCAGCACACCAGTCAGTGCCACGGCCGCGGCCACAAACAACCACAGTGTTTTAAGGAACGCGCTCAAGTAAGCGGTGTGCTGCGCGATGTCAGTTGCCACAGCGACATACACATTGACCGCAAGGCCGTTGCTGTCCAACGTAGCCGTGGGAATTTGCGCCGCCAAACCTCGGTAAGTCTGACTGCCCTGCGTCCATAAACCCGACCGGCCAGGTGTTCGCGCGGCCTGAGAGATCACCACCTCAGGGCTGAAGTCGGCATTGCCTGTCGCAAAAATAACCGATTGATCCGCATCGATCACCATCACCTCCAGCCCTTGGTGACCGACCAATGACTGTGCCAATTGGTGGGTAAATTGCGTTAGCCCCTCATGGGAAGTCACAGCAAGGAAGGCTTGCCGGGTCAACTCCATCTTGCCGGAGAGCACTTCCATGTCGAGCTCTTCAAAGTGTTGCTCCACCGAGGCGGCAATGACGAAACCAAGCGCCAGCAGCACCGACGATGCCGCCGAGACAAACATCAGCGTCAGGCGCTGCGTCAGGGAAATCCGGCTCACGCTGCGCAAGTCGGATCCTCCAGCACGTAGCCCATGCCGCGCACCGTGCGGATCAGTTTGGGCTCGAACATGTCGTCCACCTTGGCGCGCAGCCTGCGCATGGCGACTTCAATGACGTTGGTGTCAGAGTCAAAGTTCATGTCCCACACCTGCGAGGCAATCAGTGAGCGCGGCAGCACCTCGCCCTGGCGGCGCAGCAGCAATTCGAGCAGGGCAAATTCCTTGGCGGTCAGGTCGATGCGTTGTCCGGCGCGGCTGACACGCCTGCGCAGCAAGTCCAGCTCCAGATTGGCCGCGCGCAAAAAGGGGTCGGTCGGCGCCTTGCCACCACGGCGCAACAGCGTGCGCACCCGTGCCAGTAACTCGGAAAACGCAAAGGGTTTGAGTAAATAGTCATCGGCACCCAGCTCCAGCCCCTTGACGCGGTCGTCCACCGCATCACGGGCGGTCAAAAACATGACTGGCATGTCCTTGCCGGAGCGGCGAATGCCGGCCAGCACCCCCCAGCCATCGATGCCGGGCAGCATCACGTCCAGAATCGCCAGATCGTAGTTTTCAGTCAAAGCAAGATGGAGCCCGTCAACGCCATCGCGGGCCAGATCAACCATGAACCCGGCCTCGGTCAGGCCTTGTTTCAGGTAGTCCCCGGTTTTGAGTTCGTCCTCGACGATGAGGATTTTCATGACAGTTTTTCTTTCTGGGTCAAGCCTTGGCTATTCTGCCTTGATGCGGGCAGATTTCGCCAGGACGGAAAAAATAAGCGGCGCCAGGATCAGCATTTGCAGCCTGGGCATTCAGCGCAGCCGCAGCGCGTTGCCAATGACCGACGCCGAGCTAAAACTCATGGCCAGGGCGGCAATCAACGGCGACAGCAGCCAGCCCGTGAGCGGGTACAAGACACCGGCGGCAATCGGAATCCCCAGGGCGTTGTACAAAAAGGCAAAAACCAGGTTCTGCTTCATGTTCCTGACCGTCGCGTGCGACAGCAGGATCGCCGCGCTGATGCCGCGCAAATCACCCTTGATCAGCGTCACCTGGGCGCTGTTCATGGCCACATCGGTGCCGGTCCCCATGGCGATGCCGACATCGGCTTTGGCCAGCGCCGGGGCGTCGTTGATGCCGTCACCCGCCATGGCGACGACGCGGCCCTCGTTTTGCAGACGCGTGACCAGCGCCAGTTTGTCGGCGGGTTTGACTTCACCGCGCACTTCGTTGATGCCCAATTGCTGGGCCACGGCCTTGGCCGTGGTCAAGCCGTCGCCGGTTGCCATGATGATGCGCAAACCCGCTTTTTGCAAGGCCGCCAAAGCCTCGGGTGTGCTGCTCTTGACGGGATCAGAGACGGCCAACAAGCCGAGCAATTGCGCGCCGCTGGCCAGGTACATCACGCTGGCACCCTCGGCGCGCAAGGCTTCAGCCTGGCTCACCAAGGGTGCCAACACCACACCCATTTGCTGCATCAGCGTGGTGTTGCCCAAGGCCAAAGACTGTGCCCCAATTTGACCGCGCACGCCGATGCCGGAGCCCGACTCGAACGCCTCGGCTTTCTCCAGGGCCAGTCCGCGCTCCCGGGCGGCACTTACCAGGGCTTGGGCCAGCGGATGTTCACTGCCCTGGTCCAGGCTGGCAGCCAGGCGCAGCACCTCGTCGGCATCGCCGCCGGGCGCGGCAACAGCGCGGTTAAAGGCGGGTCTGCCTTCAGTGAGGGTGCCGGTCTTGTCGACAATCAGCGTGTCCACCTTGCGCAGGTTCTCGATGGCTGCGGCATCGCGGAACAACACCCCTTGCGCTGCGCCCTTGCCGGTGGCGACCATGATCGACATCGGGGTGGCCAGCCCCAGGGCGCAGGGGCAGGCAATGATTAGCACCGCCACCGCATTGATCAGGCCGAAAACCCAACTGGGCTCAGGGCCAAACCAGCCCCACACCAGAAAGGTCGCCACCGCGATCGCCACCACGGCGACGACAAAGTAGCCCGCCACCACGTCGGCCATGCGCTGCATGGGGGCGCGGGAGCGCTGCGCCTGCGCCACCATTTGCACGATCTGCGACAACATGGTGGCTGCGCCAACGCGCTCCGAGCGCATCACCAGGGCGCCGCTGGTGTTCATGGTGGCGCCAATCACCTTGTCGCCCACGCGCTTGGTCACCGGCATCGGCTCCCCCGTGAGCATGGACTCGTCGACGGCACTGCTGCCTTCAATGACCTCGCCGTCCACCGGCACCTTTTCACCGGGGCGCACGCGCAAACTGTCGCCCACATGCACGCTGGACAAGGGCACATCTTCTTCAGCACCGTCGGCCCGGATGCGCCGGGCGGTCTTGGGTGCCAGACCGAGCAGGGATTTGATCGCGGCAGAGGTTTGCGAGCGCGCCTTGAGTTCGAGCATCTGGCCCATCAGGGTGAGTGAAATAATGACGGCCGCCGCCTCGAAGTACACCGCGACGCGCCCCATCGTGATAAAAGAGTCCGGAAATACCTGGGGTGCCACAGCCGCCACCACGCTGTAGCCATAAGCGGCGCCCGTGCCCAGCCCAATCAGGGTCCACATGTTGGGGCTGCGGTTCAACACCGACTGCCAGCCGCGCACAAAGAACGGCCAACCCGCCCACAACACAATGGGGGTTGCCAACACCAGTTCCAGCCAACTCTGTTGCGTCATGCTCAGCCATGGCTGGCGATGGCCGGCCATGGCCAGGACAAAAACCACTGCAGTCAGCGGCAGTGACCACCAGAAACGCCGCTGAAAATCGCGTAACTCTGTGTTGTCGTCCTCATCAAGACTTGGCAACACCGGCTCCAGCGTCATGCCGCACTTGGGACAGTTCCCCGGGTGATCCTGGCGCACCTCGGGGTGCATCGGGCAGGTGTACATGGTGCCGGGCGTATCGGCCAACTGCGCTTCGGGCGGTGCCGGAGGCGCTGCAGGGGCCAGGTATTGCCCCGGATTGGCGGCAAATTTGCCTTGGCACCTGGCACTGCAAAAATAGTACGCTCGGCCCTCATGCTGCAGCGTGTGCCCGGACGATTCGGAGACGGTCATGCCGCATACCGGATCAAGCAATGGCAGGGGCGTGGTGCGGTTCATGGCAATCCTTGGTTCAATTCAGTGTTTCATCCGGACGCGACAACCTGGGTATAAAACGGGGTGTCACGCTGGCATAACGCTCATACGCCTGACCAAACAGGGCGCGCATGTCGGCTTCTTCGGTCAATGCCAATCGACCGTACATGACCAGCAGGATCGGGAACATGAGCAGCGTCAGCAGGGTTGGCCATTGCAGCAAGAAGCCCAGCAGAATCATCACAAAAGCCACGTACTGCGGGTGGCGAATCCGCGCATACGGCCCGCTCGTGGCCAGCGTTTTGCTGCGTTGCGCGTGGTACAAAACCCGCCACGCGCTGGACAACAAAATGAACCCAGCGGCCAGCAAGATGTAGCTGGCGATGTGCAGAAAACCAAAGTGCGGGTCGCCTTGCTCACCGAACAGGGTGGACCACAAGTGCCCCGATTCATGACTCAGGATATCGAGTCCGGGATAGTTGGTTTGCAGCCATCCCGACAGCAGGTAAATGGTGAGGGGGAAGCCGTACATCTCCACAAACAGCGCCACGATAAAGGCGGAAAACGCCCCGAACGTCCGCCAGTCCCGCGCGGTGGCAGGTTTGAAAAAGCTGTAGGCGAACATGATGAAAATGGTCGAGTTCAGCACCACCAGCACCCACAGACCATAGGCAGGCTGGCCATCGTTCATGGCGGCTCTCCTGGCTTGGCTGGCGGTGTTGGCGCTGCGCCATTGCCCGGCGCGTGCTTATGTCCATCATGGCCGTGGTGCATGAACAAATGCATCAGGGGGCAAGCAGCCAGCAGCAGATAAGGCAACGCACCCAAGGTGTGCGCCAAGTGCTCGGTCAACAAAAAGTAGCTGGCAACGGCAGCCATGACGACCAAGCCTATGGCGTAGCGCGAACGCCAGAAACCGGGTGCTATGGCGGGCTCCACAGGGGTCGTGTTGGTGGCAGGAAATCTCATTTCCTTACCCCGCCGGGCAGTCTATTTTTCATCATTTGCATCTTCTCCGTGTGTTGGTCCATCGTGTCCTGATCGCCGACCAAAGCGGCGGTTCCGGCCAGTCTGTCAGGCATAGTTTTGATAGACGGATGTGCTGCCGTCTTTCCGCACCAGAAGCACTTGATAAGGATCTTTACGGCCTTTGTAGATCGGGCCATCCATGCCCGGCGAACCCACTTTCATTCCAGGCACGGTCAGGCCAAGGGCATCAGGCTTCTCGCGCAGCAGGCGTTTGATTTCGCGCACCGGGACATGGCCTTCAAGCACGTAGCCGGCCACGCGGGCGGTGTGGCATGACCCCAGTTGGGCCGGAAGACCCATTTGGGCGCGCACGCCCTTGTTGCCGGTATCAGACACCCGCACGGAAAACCCCGCTTTTTCCATCACCGCAATCCAGTCTTTGCAGCAGCCACAACTGGGATCTTTCCAGACTTCCATGGGAATGCTTTTCGGTGCGGCGGCCATGCCCGCCAGTGGCAGCATCAGTGCCCCCATGAGCCAAAAGCGACGGCTTGTCATTGTGCTTTCATGCATTTTCTGGTTCCTTTGTCTTTGATGAAACAACAAATGGAGTGTGTGACCGGGGTGTCGACTGCGACATGACCGCAGCATTACTTTTTTGTAATTTGCGCGACATCCGGCTGATACGCAAACACCAGCAAAATAAAACTTGTTTGATTTATATCAAAAGGATGCGAAATAGTGACTCTCAAATTTAAACCAAGAAACGTGTGGCCGGTCATTGCATGTGGCCTCGTCTCGATGTCCTTGGCATTGGCTGCACAGACGACACCTCCCGGTGCCGAGGCGGACTGGCGAAGCGCCAACGATGCGGTGGGACAACTCAAACGAGGCCATGCCGACGCGCTCAAATGGGAACAGGCCAACGTGTCGCCCTCGCTGCCGCAGAGCCCGGTGCCAGTCGGGCTCAAACTGCTGACGATTGAGGATGTGACCCGTCAGGCCTGGCGTGCGCACCGTGAGTTGGTTCATCCCTTGTCCCGCCTCGGCACGGCCAATGTGGCACTGATCGCGGAGGGTCGTTGGACAGAAGTTGATCCAGGCTTGCAGCGCCGGGTGGAGGGCATGGACGAGCTGCTGGAGGTGGCCGTGCTAGCGCGAAAAGCCTGGTTGCAAGCGGTTGCCACGCGCCAGGCACTGGCGCAGTACCGCGCAGCTTTGGACGCGGCCGAAGCTGCGCGCGAGTTGGGTCAACGTATGGTGAACGTGGGCAATTGGAGCAAACTGAAGCAAGCCCAGGTGCAGCTGGTGCAGTCATCCGCACAAATGAACCTGGTGCGCGCGCAGTACGCGGCAGACCAGGCGCAGGCCAGCCTCATCAAGACGCTTGGCTTAAAAGGTCAATATGCCCACGTGACGCTACCCGATGCGCTGCCAGATGTGCCCCAACAACTCCCCCCCATCACGGCATGGCAGCAACAGGCTTTGGCCATACAGGCGCAGCTGCCAGAGGTTGAGGGCATGCGCCATCAAGCCAACTTCGACATGGCGCTGGCGGCTTATCAGGCCAGCCACGCGCTGGTCAAGGGCACGCGCGATGAGGTGCTCAAGCTGCGTGAATTCATCAGCGAGGAAACACTCCTGCACTACAACGGCATGTTGAGCAGTGTTTGGGATCTGCTGGATCAATCGCGTAATCAGTCACAGGCCGTGATCGATGCCATCGGTGCTCAGCGTGACCTCTGGATCTCCGAGGCCGACCTGCAATGGGTGTTGCAAGGCGGTGAACCCGACAGTTTTGTATCGCTGGGTGGTGGCAGTGAAGCGGCCGCATCTGCTGCGCACTAATAATAAGAAGGCATGAACATGAATCTCAACTCACGTCGACATTTTTTTGCCGGTGCTGCCGCATCGGTGGCGGGCTTGGCCGTGGCGCGTTCGGCGCTGGCGGGCTTGCCCGAGCCCGTCATCCAGACCTCGGTGGCAACGGCACCGCCGTTGATCCCGACCACGGGCAGGCCCTATAACCCGGTCGTCACGCTGAATGGCTGGACCCTGCCCTGGCGCATGAACAACGGCGTCAAGGAATTCCACCTGGTGGCCGAGCCGGTGGTGCGCGAAGTGTCGCCCGGCTTCAAGGTCAACATGTGGGGCTACAACGGGCAAAGCCCTGGCCCGACGATCGAAGTGGTCGAAGGCGACCGCGTGCGCATCTTCGTCACCAACAAGCTGCCCGAGCACACCACCATCCACTGGCATGGCCAGCGCCTGCCCAGCGGCATGGACGGCGTCGGCGGCCTCACGCAACGTGCCATACCGGTGGGCAAGACCTACGTCTACGAGTTCGAGGCGCGCCGCCCGGGCACCTTCATGTACCACCCGCACGCCGATGAAATGGTGCAAATGGCGATGGGCATGATGGGCATGTGGGTGACCCACCCCAAGGCCAGGCACCCCCACATCAGCGACGTGGACCGGGATTTCTGCTTTTTACTCAACGCTTTTGACGTCGAACCCGGCAGCAAAACGCCCAAGATCAACACCATGACGGACTTCAACATCTGGTGCTGGAACAGCCGTGTCTTTCCGGCCATCGACAGCTTGAACGTGCGTCTGAATGACCGCGTTCGCATTCGGATTGGCAATCTCACCATGACCAACCATCCGATTCATCTGCACGGGCACGAATTTCTCGTCACCGGCACCGACGGTGGTCCGACGCCGCCCAGCACCCGTTGGCACGAGGTCACGACCGATGTGGCGGTGGGGCAGATGCGACAAATTGAACTGGTTGCCGATGAAGAAGGCGACTGGGCCATGCACTGCCACAAGAGTCACCACACCATGAACGCCATGGGGCACGATGTACCAACCATGATCGGCGTGGATCACCGCGGACTGGTCGGGAAGATCCAGAAGGTCGCCCCCGACTACATGCTGATGGGCGAGCGCGGCATGGCCGACATGGGCGACATGCAGATGCCCATCCCCGACAACACCGCGCCCATGATGACCGGCACCGGCCAGTTCGGCCCGCTGGAAATGGGCGGCATGTTCACGGTCTTCAAGGTGCGCAAGGAGCAGAAACCGGGGAACTACAGCGACCCCGGACCCTATCAGTTTCCAGCCGGCACCGTGGCCTATGAGTGGCATGGCGCCACACCACAGACCACTCGCCCAACCGGCAGCGCCGAGACGGCGCCAGCCGCAGCAAGCGCCATCAAGCCCAATGGCAAAGGAGGCATGTCGCACTGACTGTAAAACACCTCCATAACCGCCATTTACCCAATCCCGTTAGCGTTATCAACCTTCTCTCAAAAATTAAACATGAAATTTGCAAAGCTCATCCCGTCCCATTCTTCCGCACTGATTTTTATCGCCTTGCTTGGCGCATCAGTTGCCGCATCGGCCGCCGGTGCTCATGGTGGCGGACATGGTGACTCGCCCATTGGCAAGCCCGGCGTTGCCTCCAAGGTCAGTCGCACGATCCATGTGGAGATGGCGAACGGCATGCGCTTCAAGCCCTCTGACATTCAGGTCAAAAAGGGTGAAACGATCCGATTTGTCCTGAAAAACACCGATAGCGTCAAACATGAATTCAGCCTGGGAACACAACAGGAGTTACTGGAACACTACGAAGTCATGAAGAAGTACCCCGACATGGAACACGACGAGCCGAACAAGATCAGTCTGGCGCCGGGCAAGCGGGGAGAAGTGATCTGGCAATTTACAAAAACAGTCGCTGTCGACTTTGCCTGTTTGCACCCAGGGCACTTGGAAGCCGGCATGAAGGGCCAAGTCATCGTAGCCGGTACGAAGAGCCAGGTCATCGTAGCCGCAAAGTAGGTTCAACCCGCTACAAGTTCCGTGGCTAGTACTTTTCTCAAGAGACATACCTCATGAAACAAACCAAGCTTTTGCTGGCTGCAACAGCCATCACCCTGACATCGCTGTTCTCCATACCCGTTTTGGCGCAAACAGCTCCGGACCAAAATCAAACAGAGAAGGCTGCCGAGCCCAGCCTGACCGATGGGGAAGTTCGAAAAATCGACAAAGAAGCCGGCAAGCTCACCATCAGGCATGGCGAGATCAAACACCTGGAAATGCCACCAATGACCATGATTTTCGTGGCCAGGGACAAGTCCATGCTCGACAAGGTCAAAACTGGCGACAAGGTACGCTTCATGGCCACTCACGAAAATGGCCAGATGATCGTCACAGACATACAGCCCATCAAGTAAGTTCTCGCCGGTTTTGACATGCATCGGCGCGGCATGCCCTGATCACCGTCTTGGCTAAGCGCCAGATCACCGAACGGTCATGATCGCCAGTTCGCCCCGAATCATGCAAGAAGAACGCCACTGCAGCGCGGCAGTCCATGCCGTCGGAAGTCATGGATTGCTTCACTTGCGTTCGCAATGACGCTGTTCTTTCACGTTAAATGACAAAAAAGTAATCTGGACGTCAGCTGGCAGTGAGGCCCTTTTCGGCATACTGACCCCCATTCGTTTTTATCTACTTTTCGTTAAAGGAAATCACGTGAAAATTTTTCTTGCACCTACCGTCATGGCGCTTGGTTTGGCTTTTTCAGCCTCTGCCATGGCACAAATGGATCACAACATGCACACGGCCCAAACCACAAAACCTGCCGCGGCATCAGTGGATGCCAGCGCCATGGGTGATGGCCTGGTGAAAAAAGTGGACAAAACCAAGGGCACGGTCACCCTGCAGCACGGGGCTTTGCCCAATGGCATGCCACCCATGACCATGGCCTACAAGGTGAAAGACACCGCCTGGCTCGAGCAACTGCAAGCGGGTCAGAAAATTCGTTTTGCCACCGACCCCAAGGATGGCGGCATGACAGTGTTGCGTTATGAGCTGGTGAAATAAAGCGCCTGGATTGCCACGTTGCTGACGTTTCTTTCCATGACCAATAAAAACAACACACCCTGGGCGCTGGTTTTTGGCGCCTGGCTGATCGCCGCCATGGCCACGCTGGGCGCCTTGTTCATGAGCGAGATCATGGGCTTTGCGCCTTGCGTCCTGTGCTGGTACCAGCGCATCTTCATGTTCCCGCTGGTGTTCGTGCTGGCGGCCGGGCTGTTTCCGCTGGATCCGAAAGTGCTGCGCTACGCCTTGCCGCTGGCGATCGGCGGTCTGCTGGTGGCCGGGTTTCATGTCTTGCTCATGATGGGCATCATTCCTGAAACCCTGGCGCCCTGTCGCCAGGGCATTCCCTGCAAAACCATCCAGGTTGAATGGTTTGGTTTTGTGACGATTCCCCTGCTCTCATTTCTGGCTTTTCTTACCATCAACGTCTTGCTGCTGGCAAGCACTATCAGGTCTTCCAAATGAAACAAAAAAATATTTTTCTCGCCGTTGCCGCCTTGCTGATTTTGGCTTTTGCCGGTGGCACGTTCATCTATCAAAAGCAGCAAAACGAACAGGCAGCCAAGCTGGCTGCGCAGAACATGGCCTCGCTGGTACGCGCCGACTCGCCAAGTTTTGGCGACGCCAACGCACCGGTGCACATCGTCGAGTTTTTTGACCCTGCATGCGGCACCTGCCGCGAGTTTTACCCCCTGGTCAAGTCCTTGATGGATACACACCCTGGCAAAATCCGGCTGACCATGCGCTACGCACCGTTTCACACCGGCTCTGACGCGGTGGTCAAGGTGCTGGAAGCTTCGCGCAAACAAGGCAAGTTCGAGGCCACACTCGAAGCCCTGTTCGCCCGCCAGGACGCCTGGGTACAAAACCATACCGCCAACGTCCAGTTGATCGGCCCGTTGCTGGCGCCCCTGGGGATGGATCTGGTTCAACTGCAAAACGATGCCAGTGCGCCTCAGGTCGCCACCATGATTACGCGTGATCTGGCTGACGCCAAAACCCTGAACGTGACCATGACGCCCGAGTACTTTGTCAATGGCAAGCCGCTGCCCCAGTTCGGCTTTGCCGAGCTGAAGCAACTGGTGGACGACGCCCTCGCCAACGCCAAGTAGGCACACCATGAAATACGCTTTGCAAACCACAGCGCTGGCCACGCTGTTGGTTCTGGCTGCGCCCATGCGCGCTTTGGCTGAAGAGTCCTTGCCCGGCGCCAGTGTCGAGAGTTTGCTGACCCTGGCCAGGGAACACAACCCCGACTACGCCAGCATGCGTTTCGAAGCGCAGGCGGCCACCGAGCGGATCGCGCCGGCGGGGGCGCTGATGGACCCCAAGTTCAGCGTCGAGTGGATGGACGTGACCAAAGACGGATCCCAATCGGCCACGCTGTGGCCCAGCGATGTTGGCAGCACCAAATACACGCTGATGCAGGACCTGCCCTGGTTTGGCAAACGCGACCTGAAGAAAAACATCGCCACCCAAGAGGCACAGGCCAGCCAGGGCAAGGCGCAGGGCACCTGGGCTGAACTGGCAGCCAAAGTCAAAACCACGCATGCGCAACGCTACTACCTGCACAACACACAAAAACTCACGCTGGAGTTGCTCGACCTGAGCACGCGGCTGGCCAACGTGGCGCAAGTACGCTATGCCGGCGGCCTGGCGATGCAGCAGGATGCCATTCGCGCGCAGCTGGAGCAGACCACCATGCAGACCGAACTGGTCGCGTTGCAAAGCGAGTCACGCCAGGTCGATGCCAGACTCAACGCCTTGCTGGCACGGGCCAGCAACACACCGCTGGCTGCGCCCGAACGCCTGCGCCCCGTGCCTGTTGCCGCCAAGCTCGACGCCGAGGCACTGATGGCGCGCGTGCAACAAGGCAACCCCCAGTTATTTGCCGAAGACTCTCGCATCAAGTCAGCCGAACTGGGCCGCGACCTGAGCCTGAAGAACCGCTACCCGGACTTCACGCTATCGATCTCGCCGACACAAATGCAGAGCCGCATCAGCGAATGGAGCTTGATGCTGACGGTCAACATCCCGCTGCAACAGGCATCGCGCCGCGCCGAAGAGCGCGAAGCGCAGGCCATGCTGTCTGCCGCCCAATCGCGCCGCGCCGCCACCGCCAATCAGGTGCTGTCCGAGCTGGCTGAAAACCTGGCCGGGCTCGACGCTGCGCAACGCACCGAGCAACTCGCCAAGAGCAGCCAGTTGCCGCAAGCCGAGCTGACGTTCCAGGCAGCGCTGGCAGGTTATGAAAACGGCAAGCTCGACTTTGCCACGCTGCTCGACGCCCAGCGCCAGGTGCGCCAGGCCAAGCAAGCGCAACTCAAGGCGCAACTGGAAGCGCAAATGAGACTCGCTGAAATTGAGAAATTAATCGGAGAAGAGTTATGAAATCAGGTACCGGATGGATGATTGGCGCGCTGCTTGCCGCGCTGGCTGGCGCAGGCGGTTATTACGCGGGCACACGTGGCCATGCCGGCAGCAGCACCGACCCGGCGGGGGCGCCAACGGCGGCAGCGTCCGGCACCGGCGATACAGCGGCCAAGCCCGGGAAAAAACTGCTCTATTACCGCAACCCGATGGGCTTGCCCGACACCTCGCCCACCCCCAAGAAAGACCCGATGGGCATGGACTACATCGCCGTCTATGCCGGTGGCGCCGATGAAGAAGAAACCCCCGCCAACCAAGTCAAGATCAGCACCGACAAAGTGCAGAAACTCGGGGTTCGCACCGAGGCCGCGCAACTGCGCACGCTCGACAAGCTGGTGCGCGCCTCCGGTCGCATTGAGCCCGACGAGCGCCGTGTGTACACCATCGCACCCAAGTTTGAAGGCTATGTCGAGCGCCTGCATGTCAACGTCACCGGTCAGGCGGTGGGCAGGGGCCAGGCGCTGTTTGAGGTTTACAGCCCGGAGCTGGTCTCGGCCCAGCGCGAATACGCGATTGCCATGCAGGGCGTGAACACCCTCAAGGACGCCGGCGGCCAGGCGCAGGCAGGCATGCAACAACTGGCCGATGCCAGCTTGCAGCGGCTGCGCAACTGGGACATTTCCGAGGCGCAGATCAAGGCCCTGGCCGACTCGGGTGCCACCACCCGCACACTCACCTTCCGCTCACCCGTGAGCGGCATCGTGATGGACAAGAAAGCCTTGCAAGGCATGCGCTTCATGCCCGGCGAGGCGCTGTACCAGATCGCCGATTTGTCGAGCGTGTGGGTCATTGCCGATGTCTTCGAGCAGGACATCGGACTGGTCAAAAACGGCAGCAAAGCCACGGTCAACATCAATGCCTATCCCGGCAAAGCCTTCGCCGGCCGGGTCACTTATGTCTACCCCACCCTCAGCGCCGAGACCCGTACCGTGCCGGTACGGGTGGAGCTGGCCAACCCCGGCGGGCTGCTCAAACCTGGCATGTTTGCCCAGGTGGAATTGCCCGTCACCGCCAAAGGTCAGGTCATCACAGTACCGGTGTCGGCAGTAATTGACAGCGGCACCCGGCAGATTGTTTTGATCGAACAAGGCGCTGGCCGATATGAGTCGCGTGAAGTCAAGCTGGGCGCACGCAGCGACACCCATGTGGAAGTGCTCGACGGCGTGGACGACGGCGAACCCGTGGTGGTGGCCGCCAACTTTTTGATCGACGCCGAAAGCAATCTGAAAGCGGCACTGGGCGGCCTGGGGAGCACGGCACCGGCCGCGGCCCCCGCGGCATCGGCAGCCAAAACGGTGGGCCACCAGGCCAGCGGCACGGTGGACGGCGTTGATTTGAAAGAAGGCACCGTCAGCTTGAATCACGGCCCGGTGGCCAGCCTCAAGTGGCCGGCCATGACGATGGAATTCAAGACCGCCAATGCGGCACTTCTGCAAAGCCTTAAACCCGGTACAAAAGTCACCGTCGAGTTCATCGAGCGCCAGCCCGGCGAATGGGTCATCACCAGCGTCAAGCCCTGATCATGCTTTCAAAAATCATCGACTGGTCTGGCCGCAACCGTTTTCTGGTGCTGCTGGCCACCCTGTTCATCGTGCTCGGCGGCATCTTTGCCGTGCTGCGCACGCCCATCGACGCGCTGCCCGACCTGTCGGACGTGCAGGTCATCGTTTACACCGAGGTCCCCGGCCAGGCACCGCAGGTGGTGGAAGACCAGGTCACCTACCCGCTCACCACGGCCATGCTGTCGGTGCCAAAATCAAAAGTGGTGCGCGGTTTCTCGTTCTTCGGCGCGTCCTTCGTCTACATCATTTTCGAGGACGGCACCGACATCTACTGGGCTCGCTCGCGCGTGCTGGAATACCTGAACTTTGCCTCCGGGCGCATGCCCAAGGGCATCTCGCCACAGATCGGTCCCGATGCCACGGGCGTGGGCTGGGTCTACCAGTACGCGCTGCTGGCCAAGGACAAAACACTGGCCGAGTTGCGCAGCATCCAGGACTGGTATGTGCGCTACCAGTTGACCAAGGCCCACGGCGTGGCCGAAGTGGCTTCGGTGGGCGGTTTTGTGCAAACCTACCAGGTGACGGTGGACCCGGTGAAGCTGCGCGCTTACAACATCCCCCTGATGAAAGTGGCCCAGGTGATCCGCGATTCAAACCGTGACGTGGGCGGTCGCGCGGTGGAAATGGCCGAGACCGAGTACATGGTGCGCGGCATGGGCTACCTGCGCGGCATAAGCGACATCGAAATGCTGGTGGTCAAGGCCGACAAAGGCACGCCGGTGCTGAT
>NZ_JAMPXE010000049.1 GCF_023701345.1 Rhodoferax sp.
CTGGTGGGTGAGCGCGTCGGGCTGCATCCACTGGCCGTTATTTTTGCCTTGCTGGCGTTTGGCCATTTGCTGGGCTTTGTCGGCGTGTTGATTGCCCTGCCGCTGAGCGCGGTGATGCTGGTCGCCGTGCGCCGGCTGCGCCTGGCTTATCTGGACAGCGCGCTTTACCAGGACCGTCACGACGCATGATGCAACAACTGGTGCTGGACATGGGCCTGCCCACGGGGCCGAGCCTGAAAAATTTTTGCGTTGGCTCGAATGAAGCCGCCGTGGCGCATCTCAAGCTCTGGCTGGGTCATGACGGCACCACCCGGCGTTCACCCGTTCCGACTTACCTGTGGGGCGGTGACGCCTGTGGCAAAACCCATTTGCTGCAAGCCATGCGCGTGGCGCTGCAAGCGCAGGGCGCCAACGTCGGCTGGCTCGATGCCGGCAGCCAGATGGCCCCGGAATTTGACGAATCCTGGGCCTGCGTGCTGATGGATGACGTGCATGCCTTCAGCACGGCGCAGCAACAGCTGGCCTTCAACTGGTTTGTCCACGCCCAGACCCTGCAAATTGCGGTGCTGGCCAGCGGCAGCCTGCCGCCCGCCGACCTCAAGCTGCGCGACGACCTGCGCACCCGCCTGGGGGGCGGCCACGTCTTTGCGCTGCACGCCTTGAGCGAACCCGAACGGCGCGCCGTGCTGCGTCAGGCCGCCGATGAACGCGGTATTGTGCTGAGCAACGAGGTGATGGACTTCATGCTGACGCGGTTTTCCCGCGACCTGGGGTCACTAATGGCGTTGCTCGACCTGATGGACGGCTACGCCCTGCAAACCCAGCGCGCCATCACCATTCCCCTGATCAAAGCCATGATGGACAACACATGACAAGCAAGTTAACCCTGTTCGACCTGGATCACACCCTGATTCCGATGGATTCCGACTACGAGTGGAATGCCTTTACCACCACGCTGGGTTGGCACGACCCGGTTGAGTTCAACCGGCGCAACGACGATTTTTACGAGCAGTACAAGGCCGGCACGCTCGATATTTTTGAGTATGTGCACTTTGCCACGCAAGCCCTGTGCGCTCAAGGCGCGGTCAAGGCAGAAGCTGCGCATGCCAAGTTCATGGCGTCGGTGGTGCAACAAGCCATTCAGCCCCAGGCCCGGGCGCTGGTGCAGCAACACCAGGCCGCCGGCGACGCGGTGCTGATCGTGACCGCCACCAACGAGTTTGTCACACGACCCATTGCGAAGGCCTTTGGCGTGCCCGAGCTGATTGCCATTCAACTGGCGCGCGACCCGCAGAGTGGCTGGTTTAACGGCGAGATTGCCGGCACGCCGTCGTTTCGCGAAGGCAAGGTGACGCGGGTGGAACAGTGGCTGACAGAACGCGGCTTGCGCTGGGATCAGGTGGAAAGCACCTTTTACAGCGACTCCATGAACGACCTGTCATTGCTGGAGAAAGTAACGCATCCGGTAGCCACCAATCCCGAAGAGCGGCTGCGTGCGCTTGCACTGGAGCGCGGCTGGCGCATACTTGAGCTTTTTTCAAATGACAGTACGCTTAGTTAAAAACACCAACAACAATGATTAAAAAACTCATCAACCGACTTTTAGGCAAATCTGCCCCGGAAAGCAAACACCCGTTTGGCAAACGCCTGGAAATCGGTCCGCAAGAGCACGGCATCAACCCCAAGCTGGTCGATGAGCGCGCGCTGAACGTGGTGCGCACGCTCAAACAGGCGGGCTTCGAGGCCTACATCGTCGGTGGCGCGGTGCGCGACCTGATGCTGGGCCTGGCGCCGAAAGACTTCGACGTGGCCACCAACGCCACGCCGGAACAGGTCAAGGGCCTGTTCCGGCGCGCCTTCATCATCGGCCGGCGCTTTCGCATCGTGCATGTGGTGTACGGCCGGGGTCGCGAGCATGAGGTGATCGAGGTCTCCACCTTCCGGGCCTACCTTGACAATGTGGCCGCCGAGCAGGTGGCGGGCAACGAAAAAACCAGCAAGAGCGAGCTGGCCGGCATGACCCATGCCGTGGACAGCACCGGCCGGGTGCTGCGCGACAACGTCTGGGGTCCGCAGGAAGAAGACGCGGTGCGCCGCGACTTCACCATCAACGCCATGTACTACGACCCCGAGACACAGATCGTGGTCGACTACCACCACGGCATCAAGGACGCCAAGAACCGTGTCATCCGCATGATTGGCGACCCGGCAGCGCGCTACCGCGAAGACCCGGTGCGCATCATCCGCGCCATTCGCTTTGCCGCCAAGCTCAACGGGCTGGGCTTCAAGCTGGAAACCAAAACGGCGTCACCGCTGGTCAAGTCCAGGGCGCTGCTGGCCGAGGTGCCGCAAAGCCGTTTGTTCGACGAAATGCTCAAGTTGCTGCAAACCGGCCACGCGCTGGCCTCCATCGAGCAGCTCAAGCTGCTCGGCATGGCGCAAGGCATTTACCCGCTGCTCGACGTGGTGGTGGAGCGCGGCGAGACGCCCTTTGTCAAGTCTGCCCTGCAGGACACCGATCGCCGGGTCGGCGAAGGCAAACCGGTGGCGCCGAGCTTCTTGCTGGCCTGCGTGCTGTGGGCCGATGTGCGCGATGGCTGGGCCGCTCGCATCAAAGGCGGGCAGCATTCCCACCCGGCCTTGCAGGATGCCATCGAGGACGTGTTCAGCGCCCGCATTGGCGATGTGTCGGGCCGCGGCAAGCTGGCCGGTGATATGCGTGAAATCTGGCTGATGCAGCCGCGTTTCGAGAAGCGCGTGGGCAGTGCCCCGTTTGGCCTGGTTGAGCGACCACGTTTTCGGGCGGCCTTTGACTTCATGCGCTTGCGCGCCGAAAACGGTGAGCTCGACATGGTGCTGTCGGACTGGTGGGAAACGTTCAGCCTGGCCAATGACGACCGGCGCAGTGACATGGTCGACGAGGTCAAGCTGGAGCAACAGCAGCAGCGCGCCAAAACCCCGCGTGCACCCCGGCCGCACAAAACACCGGGTCGTGTTGTCAATGAGGCGGCACCGGCTCAGTCGGAATTGCCCCCTGATGCGGTATCGGGCGATGGCACCGAGGCCCCCAAAAAACGCCGCCGTCGCCGGCGCCCGTCGGGTCGCGGCGCGGGTGATGCGCCGGCGCAAGAGCCGCAGGTCTGAACACTGTTGTGAGCCATTCGGAACGGCCTGAGGTACTGGCCTACATCGCCCTGGGTGCCAATCTGGGCGATGCGCAAGCCAGTGTGCAGGTGGCGGTGCAGCGCGTTGCCAGCCTGCCTGACACCCGATTCATCTGTTCTTCGAGCCTGTACCGCACGGCGCCGCTCAAAGCCACCGGGCCAGACTTCATCAATGCCGTGGTCGCTGTGGCAACCCGGCTCTCTGCGCCTGAACTGCTGCAATGCCTGCAGGCTATTGAAAACCAGGCCGGGCGCTTGCGTCCCTACCGCAACGCACCGCGCACGCTGGATCTTGACATCTTGCTGTACGGCGATGCCCGCATGAACAGCCCCGCGCTGCAGTTACCACATCCGCGCATGCATGAGCGGGCGTTTGTGCTGGTGCCTCTGGCCGAGATTGCAGCAGAAAAAGTGAGTCCGGACCAGCTCAGCGCGCTGGCTTTCCAGGCGATTGAACGCCTGGCTGCACCATCGCCCTGAACTGTGGCTTAAGCCAGTTCGGCAATCAGCTCAATTTCGACGCAGGCGCCCAGCGGGATTTGCGCCACGCCAAAGGCGCTGCGGGCGTGGGCGCCTTGTGCGCCAAAGACCTCGCCAAGCAACTCGCTGGCGCCGTTGGTGACCAGATGCTGTTCGGTGAAGTCGCCCGTGGAATTGACCAGTGACATCAACTTGACAATGCGTTTGACGCGATTCAGGTCGCCCACCGCGGCGTGCAGCGTGCCCATCAGGTCAATGGCGACGGCACGGGCCGCGGCTTTGCCTTCTTCGGCGTTCATGTTCTTGCCGAATTGACCGACCCAGACCTTGCCGTCCTTCTTGGCCAGGTGGCCGCTTAAAAATACCAGGTTGCCGGTCTGGACAAAAGGCACGTAGGCGGCGGCGGGGGCGGCCACCGGGGGCAGGGTGATACCAAGCTGGCTGAGTTTGGCGTAAATGCTCATGGGTTTTTCCTGTGTTGTTAGGGTTTGTTGAAACTTGAATTTTGGCTTTGGTTTTGGCTTTGGATTGGTCCAGAACCCTGAGCCTGGCTTTGCGTCTGGCTCAGACCTGGACTCGGCAAAACCCTGGGATCGGTCACCTGCTCCACGGTCACGCCGACCCGCAGGGTGTGGCTGGCGCCACCGTGGATGACGCCGCGGATCGGTGACACGTCCGAGAAGTCACGGCCAACGGCCAGCGTCACATAGTCTTCGCCGGGCGATGGCCAGCCCGCGCGGTCGTTGGTAGGGTCGAGGTCGACCCAGCGTTCCCCCTTGGGCAAATCGGGGACGTACACCGCGACCCAGGCGTGCGAGGCATCGCTGCCTTTGAGCTTGACAGTACCCGGTGCCGCCTGGGTGAGCAAGTAGCCGCTTACATAACGCGCTGGCAGCCCCATGCTGCGCAGGCAGGCGATTAGGATGTGGGCAAAGTCCTGGCACACGCCCTTGCGTTGCGCCAGCGCTTCAAGCGCCGGAGTGCTGACCTCGGTGCTCTGGCTCTCATAGGTGAAGTCGCGATAAATGCGGTGCATCAGGTCGACCGCCGCCGCCAGCAGACCCGTACCGGCGCTGAAGCTGGGTCGGGCGTAGGCGGTAAATTCGGCGTGGCGCGGCACCATGGGGGAGGCAAAGACGAATTCGTTGGCGGCCTCAAAACCGGCATGGGCCTGGTATCGGAAGTGCTCACGAACGGACTCCCAGCTAAGCTCGCTGCGCGGCAAGTGCACTGGCTGGGTGAGCACCTGGCTGCTAGCCAGCACCTGCAGCTGGGTGTGCGGCACCTGCAGCGAGAAAAAGCTGCGGCTGTTGCCAAAGACGTCCTGGGTGGTGTTGATCTGTGCCGGTTCGGGGGTCACCTGCAGTCCGTGGCCCAGCAGGGTCTGTGTGGCGCAGTCCAGCGGCGTCAGATAGGCCATGTGCTGCGCCGTCTCGACGGCGGGCCGGTAGTTGTACACCGTCTCGTGGGTGATTTGTAGTCTCATCCCGCCCCCAGACTCTGATTAGCCAGACCGCTGTGGGTGAAATAGGTGGCACTGATGTCATCTGACACGACAAAGCTGGCTTCGGTGCATTGGTACAAAACGTCCTTGAGCAGGACGTATTGCAATGATGGCTCGCCAGCATCCGACGTGTCGCCCAGCGTTTGCGCCGGTGTGACCAGGTCGGGCGCTTCATCACACAGTTGGGCCAGGTCCCAGGTGCCTGGGTCGGGCACCTTGAATGACAAGGCGCAGAGGCGGTTGGGGTCGCTGCCCGCCAACCGGGCCAGGCGTCCGCGCAGGGTGTGGGCGATCCAGGAAATCGAGCGCGGGTTGTCGCGGTCAATGACCAGCAAGTCGACCAGCGCGGCCATGTCGCGGCTTTGCTGGAACTGGGCATGGAAAGTGATGGCGCTGTCAAACAGCTCCACCATGGCATCGAAGCCGTCATCTGTTTGGAGGCTGCCGGTGTTGATGCCGCGCATCAGGGCAGACGACAAAAAGGCCAGCCGCTCAATGTGGCGGCCAATGCTGAGCAGGCGCCAGCCGTCGTCGCGCGTCATGCGGTCGGTCTGGGCGCCGGTGATGGCCGCCATGTGGTCGCTCGTGTCCTTGAGGATCTGCAGCGCCTGCAGCGCCGAAAAATCGGCCCGCCGACGCTGGGTCGCGCAGCGCTCAAACAATTCCTCCTCGCAGCGGATGATGATGCGCCAGTGCTCTTGCGAAAGCCGCTCGCGCACGCTGGAGCCGACCATTTTGAGAGCGCGCAGGTAGTAGCCCACGCTGGTGGCGCCGGTGCTGCTGCCCAGACTGTCGATCAGGCTGCGCTCGAACACGCGCGGTGCCTGCAGTGCCGACGGCACGCCGGGCAGCACCAGGGTGTTGGCCACCGCCATTTGGCTGAGCCAGGTCAGCAGCGGGGCGGAGGATTGCTCTTCGCCGTGCAAACACTCCAGCGTCAGGCGAGCCAGCCGGATGGCGTTTTCGGCACGTTCGGTGTAACGTCCCAGCCAGAACAGGTTTTCTGCGGCCCGGCTGGTGATGAGACGTTTGCGCTGCATCAGAGACTCGGGGGTCATGTGCGGCGCCAGCAGGGTGTGGTGATCAACCTCGCCGCGGGTCAATGCCCACACGTCAGCGCTGCTGCCGCCGCGTTGCATGGAGGTGATCTCCTGGCCGGCGCTGGCCACACGCGCCAGACCGCCGGGCAACACACGCCAGCCCTGGACGCCGTCAGACACCACGAACACCCGCAGCATCACCGAGCGCGCCAACAGCCGGCCTGCTTCGGCTGGATCGCCAGCACCCGAGGCTTGCCAGGTCGGCATTTGCGACAGCGGGGTGTAGCCTTGCACCGTGTGCTCTTCGGCTTGCCGCACAATGCGTCCGGCCCACTCATCGAGCGCGCGCGCATTGAGTTTGCCGCCCAGCACCGTCTCGAAACTGCCATGGTCGAGAGAACCGGGGTAAGTCGGTTTGATGGCGCATTCAGCCAGGCGTGGCAGGGCTTCTTCCATGGCGCTGCGCTCACCACACCACCAGGTGGGCAGGGCCGGCAGGCTGAGCTGCTCGCCCAGCAAATGGCGCGACAAGGCGGGCAAAAAGCCCAGCAGCGCCGGTGACTCCAGAAATGCCGAACCCGGCGCGTTGGCCACCAGCACGTTGCCGGCACGAATGGCTTGCAACAGGCCGGGCACCCCCAGCGTGGAGTCGGAGCGCAGCTCCAGCGGGTCCAGATATTCGTCGTCAACCCGTTTAAGCAAGCCATGCACCGGTACCAGACCCTTGAGCGTTTTCAGAAACAGGCATTCGTCGCGCACCAGCAGGTCACTGCCTTCGACCAGCGTGAGGCCGAGGTAGCGCGCCAGATAAGCGTGTTCGAAATAGGTTTCGTTGTAGGGGCCGGGGGTCAGCAGCGCCAGATGCGCGTCGGGGCCGGCCGGACTCATGGCCTTGAGGCTGTCCATCAGGGCACGGTAGGTACTGGCCAGGCGCTGCACGCCAAGGATTTGGAAGGCTTGTGGAAATTGCGCCAGAATGGCCAACCGGTTTTCCAGCAGATAACCCAGGCCCGAGGGGGCCTGGCTGCGCTGTGCCTCCAGCCACCAATTGCCGTCGGGTCCTCGTGCCAGGTCGAAGGCGGCAATGTGCAGATAACGCCCGCCCACCGGTTCCACGCCATGCATGGCCCGCAGGTAGCCGGGGTGCGCGTGGACCAGCGCCGGTGGTAACAATCCATCATGCAACAGGGTTTGCGGCCCGTAGACATCGGCCATTACACGCTCGAGCAGGCGCATGCGCTGCAACACCCCGGCCTCGATGCGCTGCCAGCTTGCCGGATCAACAATCAGCGGAAACAGGTCGAGCGACCACGGACGTTGCGGCCCGTTTTCATCGGCATAAACGTTATAGGTGATGCCGTTGTCGCGCACCTGGCGTGCCAGATTGGCGGCACGCTGGTCCATGTCGATTGCCGTGTCATTCTCAAGGGTGGAAAAAAATTGCCGCCAAACCTCGGTCAGTTTGCCACTGCCAGTGGCTGCAGCGCGCAGCTCATCAAAATGTCCTGGCGCCGCTTGCGCCGACCGCGCCAGTGCGGCCACGCCGGGTGACTCGGGTTTGACGGGAGGGAGATGCACTGGCATAGCTTCGTTCATTTATCAGAGTATGCCAGCGAAGCGGCACTTTGGTTGACAATCACGGGTTGTTCAATTTGATTCATGCCATGACCGATATCCTTCAAGAGCCAGCCGAGCCCACCACCCAACTGCCGCAGGATGCGCATGTGTCTGTCGCACCCGAAAGCCCGCAGGCGCCCGCTGCCGTTGACGCGCCAGCCAAGCCCGCCAAATCCAAAAACCGGTTTGCCTCGGTGCAGCCGGTGCTGGAAAAATTGTTCGAGCTGTACCCGCACTTGTTTGGCGAGCGCTTCCTGCCGCTCAAGCTGGGTATTTTCCAGGAGCTGTTGGCGGCTCACCCGGAAGATTTCCAGCGCGAATCGCTCAAGGCCGCTTTGGGCGTGCACACCCGCTCCACCCGTTACCTGCAGAGCGTGGCGGCGGGCCAGAAGCGCCACGACCTGCAGGGAAAACCGGTCGAGGACGTGGCCCCTGAGCACGTATTCCTGTCCATGGTTGAGCTGTTTCAACGCCGTCAGGCGCGCAGCACCGAAGACCTGCGCCCCAAATTACGGGCCCAAATGTTGGCCGCGTTCGAGAAGTCCGGCCTGACAAGACAGGACTACCTGGCGCGCATCGGCACCCCGGCCGAGGCCATTCAAGCGCTGCTTGACGAGGTGTTGTCCGAGGTGGAGCAGCAACGCGCCCGCCGCGCTGCGTTGAAGAAAGCCTATGAAGCGAGTGGCCAAAGCATCGAAGCGTTTGCCGATGCGCTGGGCATGCGTGTGAATGACGTGCAGACGGCGCTCAAATAACGCGGTCTGCACACAAGCCGCGATTAGCCGCGCCGCAAGTCCAGGGTAAACGGAAACTCGCGGCTGGCTGGCACGTTGATGGTGGCTGGCGGCACCTGCATCAGACCCGGCGTGTGGCCCATGGCGGTAAAGCGCGACAAACGGCGGCTTTCGGCCTCGTTGGCGTTGACAGGTAGGGACTCGTAGCTCAAGCCCCCCGGGTGTGCGACGTGGTACTGACAGCCGCCTACTGAGCGTTTCATCCAGGTGTCCACAATGTCAAAGACCAGTGGTGCATGCACGCCGATGCTGGGGTGCAGGCTGCTCGGCGGGTTCCAGGCTTTGTAGCGCACGCCGGCCACATATTCGCCGACCACGCCGGTGGGCTGCAGGCTCATGGCGCGGCCGTTGCAGGTGACCACATAACGGCTTTCGTTCATGCCGGTGACGCGCACCTCGATGCGCTCCAGCGACGAATCCACGTAACGGGCGGTGCCACCCGGGGCACCTTCTTCACCCATCACATGCCAGGGCTCCAGCGCGTTGCGCAGCGTGAGCTCAATCCCGGCTGAGCAGACCGTACCGATCAGCGGGAAACGGAACTCGACATGCGGCGCGAACCAGCTGTCGTCAAAGGCAAAACCTGAGGCACGCATTTCGGCCATCACATCATGGAAATCCATCTCGATGAACTTGGGCAGCATGAAGCGGTCGTGCAACTCGGTGCCCCAGCGCGTGGCCGGCGCCCGGTAAGGTGTTTTCCAGAAGCGGGCAATCAGCGCGCGCAGCAGCAATTGCTGCACGCTGCTCATGTGTGGGTGCGGCGGCATCTCGAATGCGCGTAATTCCAGCAAGCCCAGGCGGCCCGTGGCCGAATCCGGCGAGTACATCTTGTCGATCGAGATTTCGCTGCGGTGGGTGTTGCCGGTGGCGTCGATCAGGATGTTGCGCAGCGTGCGGTCAACCAGCCAGGGCGGCATGGCCTGGCCATAAATTTCGCGGTTCTTGTAGATTTGCTCGATGGCAATCTCAAGTTCGTAGAGCTGATCGTTGCGCGCCTCATCGACGCGCGGTGCCTGGCTGGTCGGGCCGACAAACATGCCACTGAACAAATAGCTCAAAGACGGGTGGTTGTGCCAGTACAGCAGCAGGCTGGCCAGCAGCTCGGGCTTGCGCAAAAACGGGCTGTCGGCCGGTGTCGCACCGCCCATGACAAAGTGGTTGCCACCCCCGGTGCCGGTGTGGCGTCCGTCGGTCATGAATTTCTCGGCTGACAGGCGCGACTCGAAGGCCGCGTTGTACAAGAATTCGGTATTGGCAACCAGCTCTTTCCAGTGGCTCGCCGGGTGGATGTTGACCTCGATAACACCCGGATCGGGCGTCACGCTCAGCAGTTTCAGACGTGGGTCGCGCGGTGGCGGGTAGCCTTCCAGCACCAGTTGCATGCCGAGTTCTTCGGCACTGGCTTCGATAGCGGCCAGCAAGTCGAGGTAGTGTTCGAGCTTTTCCAGTGGCGGCATGAACACATACAGCACCCCCGATTTCTCCCCCACGGCCTCGGCCTTGGGGCCACTGGCGCGACGCGGATCGCGCACCTCCACGCACAGCGCGGTGCGGGTGATCCAGTGGGCGGACTCGTGTGCTTGCGGCACACGAGAAAAGTCGGCGGGTTCTTGCTGTATGGATTGCCGCGCTTCGCTCGCAATGACGGCTTCCTCTCCCTTTGCTGAATCGTCATCGCGAGGCTGCAGACCGTGGCGATCCAGGTCCCCGGTTGGCATGGATTGCCGCGCTTCGCTCGCAATGACGGAGCCCTTGCCCGTAGCGCTCTGAAATTTACGCGGTGCTTCCGCTTGCGGGCCTGCACCGGCCAGGTAATTGATGCGCGCAGCTGCCGCGCGCGCCGCGGCACCCAGGGCCAGACCCGCAGTGCCTGGCGCATATCCGGATGTACCTGGCGCATATTTGGCAGCCACCGTGCCGTAACTGGGCAGGGGACCGACCAACACTGACGGGTCCTGCTCGATCAGGTAAGGAAAATCGGCTTCGCTGACCCAGGGCAGCGAGTCCAGCGGCAGGCGCAAGCCCATGGGCGAGTCGCCCGGCATCAGGTACATGCGCTCGTCGCGCAAAAACCAGGGCCCGGTGGTCCAGGCCGCGCCAAACTGTGGGTCGTAACCCGCCACCTTGATCGGCAGCACGAAACCGACCGGGCTGTCGAGCTTTTGCTCGAACACCCGGCGCAAGCGGGCGCGCTCCATTTCGTCGTCCAGCTTGGAGTTGAACGGGTCGACATTGACCGGCAGGCGACGTTCACGCCACAGGTAGTACCAACTGTCCTCAAACGCGGTCTGAATGTGTTTGCCCGTCACCCCCAACTTGGTGGCCAGCAGTGCAGTGAAGCGCCTGGCATCCGCACTGGTGTAGTGTGTGGGTGTGCGCTCATCGGTGAACAGGGCCGGGTTGGCCCAAACCGGTTCGTGGTCAGCGCGCCAATAGATGTTGAGCGCCCAGCGCGGCAGTTGCTCACCTGGGTACCACTTGCCTTGGCCAAAGTGCAAAAAGCCGCCCTGACCATATTCATGGCTCAGTTTATGCACCAATTCGGTGGCAAAACCACGTTTGGTTGGGCCCAGGGCATCGGTGTTCCACTCTGGTGCATCACGGTCGCTATTGGCCACAAAAGTGGGCTCCCCACCCATGGTCAGGCGCACATCACCCGCCACCAGTTCGGCGTCCACGGCATCGCCCAGCGCCATGATGTCGGCCCATTGGTCTTCGGTATAAGGCTTGGTAACGCGGGGTGACTCGTAAATGCGGGTCACTGCCATGTGATGGGCAAAGGTGACTTCAGATTCGTCAACACCGCCCTCGATCGGCGCGGCGCCCGAAGGCTGCGGTGTGCAGGCCAGCGGAATGTGACCTTCACCCGCCAGCAGGCCCGAGGTGGCATCAAGCCCGACCCAACCGGCGCCGGGCAGATAAACCTCGCACCAGGCGTGTAGGTCGGTAAAGTCGACTTCGGTGCCACTGGGGCCGTCGAGTGCTTTCACGTCGGGCTTCAACTGGATCAGGTAACCCGACACAAAGCGCGCCGCCAGGCCGCAGTTACGCAGCAGCTGGACCATCAGCCAGGCCGAGTCGCGACACGAGCCGGAGGCCAGTGTCAAGGTTTCCTCGGGCGTTTGCACGCCGGGCTCCATGCGGATGGTGTAATTGATGGCGTGGTGTACCGACTGGTTTAAATCCACCAGAAAAAGCACACTGCGGCGTTTGGTGCGGTCGATCTTGTCCAGGTAGATCTGCACCAACGGCGTCATTGGATCGGGGGTCAGGTAGGGCGCCAGTTCCTGCTTTAAATCGGGCTGGTAGCTAAACGGAAATTCTTCAGCCTCGGGCTCAAGGAAGAAATCAAACGGGTTGTACACCGCCATGTCCATCACGACATCCACCGTGACCTTGAACTCTTTGGTCTTGTCCGGAAAAACCAGGCGCGCCTGGTAATTGGCAAACGGGTCCTGCTGCCAATTGATGAAATGGCCCTCGGGCTCGATCTTGAGGGAATACGAAATGATTTTGCTGCGGCAATGCGGGGCAGGGCGCAGGCGCACCACCTGCGGACCCAGGGCAACCAGCCGATCGTAGGTGTAGTGGGTGATGTGGTTCAGTGCAGCGTGAATGGACATGCGGGGTCTCTGAAATTTAAAAATGGGGTGGTGCGTGAATGCACACAAACAAGCAATGTTGGTGCCAAATGAATCTAGACAGTGGGGCGGGTGGCTGACTCCGGGTTGTTAGCATCAGAGCCTGCACTGTAACAAGATCTAACCCACCATGAGTCACCGCAACCCGCGCGCCTTGCTCACCCCCGCCATGCACGCTGTGCTGGAACGCATGGCACGCGCCGGCCAGGTGCCGCTGCACGCCTTGACGCCGCAACAGGCGCGTGCGGCCTATGAGGTCAACGCCGGGGTGCTGGACCTGGCACCGGTAAAGCTGCACCGGGTTGAAAATTTCACCCTTCCCGCGCGCGACGGTTTTGAGTTGCCGGTGCGCCTGGTTGCGCCCAGCGATGAACCGTTGCCGGTGCTGGTGTACCTGCACGGCGGCGGCTTCACGATTGGCAGCATCGCCACCCACGACGTGCTGTGCCGTCACTTGAGTCAGCTGGCCCATTGTGCCGTGCTGTCAGTTGGCTACCGGCTGGCTCCCGAGCACCGTTTTCCGGTGGCCTTCGAGGATGCCTGGGATGCCGTGAGTTGGGTGGCGGAACAGGGTGCAGAAAAAGGCCTGGACGCCACGCGGATCGCGGTGGGTGGTGACAGTGCGGGCGGCACACTGGCCGCCGCCTGTGCCCTGCAGGCGCGTGATACAGGTTTGGCCCTGAAGCTGCAACTGCTGTTCTACCCGGGTTGTTGCGCGCATCAGGACACGCCTTCTCACAAGACTTTTGGCCATGGTTTTGTGCTGGAAGCCGCCCATATCGCCTATTTCTTTGACCTTTACATACCCAATCTCACAGACCGTGAAGATTGGCGTTTTGCCCCCTTGCTGGCCGACGATGTGGAAGGCGTGGCGCCGGCCTGGCTGGGCCTGGCCGAGTGCGATCCCCTGGTGGATGAAGGTCTGCAATACGCCGACAAGCTGCGCGCCTCGGCTGTCATGGTTGACCTCGATATTTACCGCGGTGTAACCCATGAATTCATCAAGATGGGCCGCGCCATTCCCGAGGCGAGCAGGGCGCATCTGGATGCAGCGCGGGCTTTGAAACATGCATTTTCCTGAACATCGACAGGACAACGATCAGGCCTGAAGCCACCCGTTTTCACCATCGCCGGGTCAGTCGGTAAATCCCACATTCAAATCAATATAAGGGTAAACCCTTATAATTTGCTGACGTTAACTTTACAAGGACACCACATGTCCAAACTGATGGAGATTTTCAAATCTTTTTTCCCGGACTTCAAAAGTCAACATGACATTGAAGAAGCATTTTTGTCAGAGTCCACTGATGTATGCGACCTTGAGCGCCGCATGCGTTTGATTGACAACGCTGCGCGCGATGGCGCTCGTGGTTTGGTCTATGGCACCATGATGCGTTGAGGTACATGAAATGCACAACTCTCACAACCTGAGCGCTACCGCCGCCAGCTTCAATCGCACTCTGGCTCTGTTGCAAGGCTTGCCTTTTGACATGGCACGTGAGCAATATGCCAAAGCCGTGCAGGTGGGACTGATCGAGCGCTCCATGCTGCGCTGGGCCAAGTTTGAGCGTCAACTCGACCTGCTCGAAAAAGTGACCCTGGGCCCTTGGGCGCGCCGGGTCTGAGACCTGTCAAATATCCGCCAGCAAAGGGTAGGGCGCTGGCTGCAGGCTTAACAATGGGCCGTCGGCACCCAGCGCACGCACGCCAGCGGCCTCAAACGCGCTGATCTGCATTGACACGATGGCATCAAAACCACCCTCTGGCGCCACCGCCGCCTGCACCACCAGGCCGCAGGGCTGGCTGGCATCATCCGGCGCAAATAGTTCGTCCCCGGCTTTCAGTGCAGCATCGGCATGTGCCAGGTAGGCACGCCGTTTGAGCGTGCCGCGGAACTGGCTGCGCGCCACCACCTCTTGTCCCGGGTAACAGCCTTTTTTGAAATTGACGCCACCCACTGACTCGTAATTGAGCATTTGCGGCACAAAAGCTTCAAAAATGGGCTGCGTGACGGTGGCAATGCCACTGCGCACCTCGCCCCAGGCCCATTGTTCGGTTGTCAAGACCGCACCTGCAGGGGCAGAGGTGCCAGCCGGGGCCACCCACAGCGCACGGGGCACACCATCGGCAGGGTAGAGATGGATCACAGAAATGGCATCGAGATCGGTTTTGCTCCAGACCTTGTCTTTGTCATCAGCAATGCTTTTGGTCGCCTCTGAAACGGTTGAACCGGCCAGCCCGTAAATAACAAAGTCAGCACTGGCATCGACCAGCTTGACCTGGGAGCGCAGCACAAACATGCTCAGACGTTTCAGGGTGGCGGCCAGCAGGTCCGGGCTGCATAACAACAAAATATCGGTGTGGCTGCGCTTGAAGCCAATGAAACTGGCTTGCAGGCGCCCTTTGGCATTGCAAAAACCAGCCAGCCGTGCCTCCGACAGACCCAGCAGCGAAAAGTCGTTGGTCAGTTGGTTGTGCAAAAATTTGGCGGCATCGGTGCCCTGTGCGCGGATCAGCCCTGTATGTGTCAGCGTGGCGACGCCTTGAAGTGGTGTGTTCATGGCGTGAATTATCATGCGCACTCCATTTTGTAGAAGGCAATAGGGTTGTGCGCGTAATCATTAAATTTTTGCTGGTGTTGGCGCTGGCCTTGGGCGGCTGGGCCTTGTGGTGGGTCAGCCACAGCTTGTCGCTGACGGCGCCGACGCTGGACCTGTCGGTTGAACCGGGCACCACGCCGCGCGGCGTGGCGCAGGCTGCCGTGGACAGCGGGGTGCAAACCTCCGCTGATATGCTGTACTGGTGGTTCCGCCTGTCGGGTCAGGCCCGCGTGATCAAGGCCGGAAGTTACGAGCTTGAAACAGGCCTGACGCCCTACAGCCTGCTGGCCAAGCTGACGCGCGGTGAAGAAGCGCTGCGTTCGGTCACGCTGGTGGAAGGCTGGACATTCAGGCAATTCCGGGCGGCACTCCTGAAGGAAGAGCATTTGAAGCCGGATTCAAAAGGCCTCGAAGACGCAGTGATCATGGAAAAGCTGGGGCAGCCCGGACGCCACCCAGAAGGCCGCTTTTACCCGGACACTTACACCTATGCCAAGGGCAGCAGCGATCTCAAGCTGCTGTTGCGTGCCATGCACGCCATGGACAAGCATCTCTTGATGGCATGGCAAGCACGTGCCGCTGATACGCCCCTGAAAAACCCTGACGAGTTGCTGATTCTGGCCAGCATTGTCGAAAAGGAAACCGGCCAGGCCAGTGACCGCGCCATGGTTGCCTCGGTTTTCAGCAACCGTTTGCGCCTGGGCATGTTGCTGCAAACCGACCCCACGGTGATTTACGGCCTGGGCGAGCGCTTTGACGGCAATCTGCGACGGCGGGATTTGCTCGCCGACACGCCCTGGAATACCTACACCCGGGCCGGCTTGCCGCCGACGCCCATTGCCATGCCCGGCAAAGCCTCGCTCATGGCCGTAGCGCAACCTGCAAGCAGCCGGGCGCTGTACTTTGTGGCGCGGGGCGATGGCAGCAGCCAGTTCAGTGACAGTCTGGACGCGCACAATCGTGCGGTAAACAAATACCAACGTGGACAATAACAAGCATGACAAGCGGACTTTTCATCAGTTTTGAAGGCATTGACGGCGCCGGAAAATCGACCCATATCGACGGCCTGGCGCAAGCTTTCAAGGCGCATGGCAGGGCGGTCACGCTGACCCGCGAGCCGGGTGGCACGCCGCTTGCTGAAAAGCTGCGCACCCTGGTGCTTAATGATGCGATGGACGCCATGACCGAAGCCTTGCTGGTCTTTGCGGCACGGCGTGACCATTTGCAGCAAGTCATCGAGCCGGCGCTGGCACGCGGTGAGGTGGTGCTGTGTGACCGCTTCACCGATGCCACCTTTGCCTACCAGGGCGACGGGCGTGGTTTTGATCTGACCATACTCACATTTCTGGAGCAGCTTGTTCAGACGGTGAAGCTGCCGCAGACTGAATTTTTACGTCAGCCTGATCTGACAATATGGTTTGACCTGGGTCCCGAGATTGCCGCCGCTCGGCTGGCGGGTGTGCGCGTGCCCGACAAGTTTGAAGCGCAGCCCGTGACGTTTTTCGCGCGTGTGCGCGCTGGCTACCAGGCACGTTTCGATGCCACCCCGCAGCGTTTCGCCCGCATTGCCGCTGAGCGCAACCGTGAGACCGTGTGGCAGGACGTGCTGGCCAGTGTCACGCAACGGGGCTGGCTGGCATGAGCGATCCAACCGTCACAGCCACCCCGGTCGCGCCCTGGATTGCCGCTCAAACGCAGGCCTTGCTGGCACAACGCGGTCACGCCTGGCTGCTGTCCGGGCCCTCCGGCCTGGGCCAGTACGAACTGGCGCTGGCGTTGGTACGTGCCTGGCTGTGTGAGCATCCTACGGCGCACGGCGCCTGTGGTACCTGTGGCAGCTGCCATGCGATTGACGTGCGCGCCCATGCTGACCTGTGCGTGCTCATGCCCGAGACCGTGATGCTGGCCCTGAACTGGCCGCTGAGTGAAAAAGCGCAAGACGAGATTGACAGCAAGAAGCGCAAGCCCAGCAAGGAAATCCGGGTCGATGCGATGCGCGACACGGTGGAGTTTGCCCAGCGCACCAGCGCCCGCGGCCGCGGCAAGGCGGTACTGGTATTTCCGGCCGAACGCATGAATGTCTACACCGCGAACGCCTTGCTCAAGACCCTGGAGGAGCCCGCCGGCGACGTCAAGTTTGTGCTGGCTTCTGATGCCGCCCACCAGTTGCTGCCCACCATTCGCAGCCGGTGCCTGGGTCATACCATGACCTGGCCCGACCAGGCAAGCGCCATGGCCTGGTTGCAAGGGCAGGGCGTGCCCGTCAATCAGGCCGGCGTCATGCTGCGCGCCGCAGGGGGACGACCGCAGGACGCGCTGCAGTTTGCCCCGATTGCGACCTTGTGGCCGCGCTTGCCGCGCGCGGTGCAGGCGGGTGATGTCAACGTTTTCAAGGACTGGACGCCGGCACAAACCGTGGACGCCTTGCACAAGCTGTGTCACGATTTGCTGGCTGTTCACAGTGGTGCAGTGCCCCGCTTTTTTGAACCGGCCGATTTGCCCAAAGCCGGAAGCTGGCAAAGCCTGAGTCAATGGGCCAAAAGTTTGTCCGGCACCATGCGCGCTGTGGAGCATCCGTTCAATCCAGGCTTGATGCAGGAGGCTTTGGTCAGCGAGGCCCAGTCGGCCCTTAACGCAAAAACATGATGTTCACAGATTCCCATTGCCATTTGAATTTTCCCGAGTTGATCTGCGAATTGCCGGCGATACGTCAGGCGATGGCCGATGCGCAGGTCGATCGAGCCCTGTGCATCAGCACCACACTGGAAGAATTTGGTGCCGTGCACCAGCTTGCGCTGCAGTACGATAATTTTTGGGCCACGGTGGGTGTCCATCCTGATAACGAAGGGGTCAGGGAACCCACGCTCGATGATTTGCTGAGCTTGGGCAGGTTGCCGCGGGTGGTCGGCATTGGCGAAACCGGGCTGGACTACTACCGGCTCAATGGCCGCTCAGTGGCTGACATGGCCTGGCAACGCGCGCGTTTTCGTACCCACATTCGGGCCGCGCGACAGTTGCAAAAACCGCTGGTGATTCACACCCGGCAAGCCTCTGAAGACACCTTGACGATGTTGCGCGAGGAGGGTGAGGATGGGTCTTCAGGCAGTGCCGGCGGCGTATTTCACTGCTTTACCGAAGACGAAGGTACGGCCCGCCAGGCGCTCGACCTCGGGTTCTACATTTCTTTTTCCGGCATCCTGACGTTCAAGAGTGCCAGGAGTTTGCGCGAGGTGGCTGCCATGGTGCCGCTGGACCGGCTCCTGATCGAGACCGACAGCCCCTATCTGGCCCCGATGCCGTACCGGGGAAAAACCAATAACCCATCCTACGTGCCCTGGGTAGCCAGGCAGTTGGCAGAGATCAAGCAATTGCCTGTGGAAGAGATCGGCAGGATCACCAGTGACAACTTTGACGCCATTTTCAAAGGAGTAAGGGCATGAAATATCCATTTTCAAATTCAATAAATTACTTTAAAAAACTTGTTTATATTATTGTTTTAATTGGATTTAATGTTGTTAATGCAGGATCTTATGAGGATTTTTTCAAAGCTATCAAACAAGACAATGCGGTTGACATCAGTGCGCTCCTGAATCGCGGTTTTGACCCCAACACCCTTGATGCCACGGGTCTCCCCGGGTTGCTACTGGCTTTGAAAAATGACGCTTTCAAAGTAGCGAGTGTCCTGCTCAGTCACCCCCAGATCAAGGTTGAAGTTCGCAATTCGGCCGACGAAAGTCCATTGATGCTGGCGGCGCTCAAGGGCGAACTTCAATTGTGTCGGTTGATGATCCAAAAAGGTGGCGATGTCAACAAACCCGGTTGGGCACCTTTGCATTACGCCGCGACCCATGGGCACCTGGCGGTGCTGAACCTGCTCCTGGAAGAACACGCCTACATTGACGCTGCATCGCCCAACAACACGACGCCATTGATGATGGCGGCTCATTACGGCACGCCAGCCGCCGTCAAGCTGCTGCTGGAAGCTGGCGCAGACCCCATGCTTAAAAATGATTTGGGCTTGAATGCCATTGATTTTGCTGTTCGCGCGCAACGTATCGAATCCGCTGACATCATCTCTGCGTTTGTACGCGGTAAGCAAGCCAAAGGAAGCTGGTAGACTGGAATGCTACTTGATACGATGTATATTATGTTAAGTTTATCTGCGACATGTTCAACGAATTAGCGAACTACAAAGGAAATGACAGGTGCACTCGGATCGATAAAAGATGTGCCAAGGGCAATTTGGCCATGGCCATGCAAAACACATTCATCGCGTCTGAGCATCAGATCCGTACCACTGCCAGCAAAACGGACCCAGCTCCCATAAGAGCTTTCGTCTACCATCATGAAACTTCCGTTACGCCACTCAATCCTGGCATGCGTGCGCGAAACACGCGGGTCATTGACAATAAAGTCGACTTTGCGAAAGCGTCCGATGTGGATCGGTAATTCAAATGCCTGGAAGCTTTGCTGGTTTTCGTGATAGGTCAATTCAATCTGGCCGCCCAATGCGTCAACAAAGGGCGTTGTGGTGATCACATTGACAGGTGCCTGAACCGTAAAGTACTCTGAATTTTGGTCTTCTTGCCATTCAATCTGGTAGACGTTACAAGGTTCAGAACGACCACGTATGGCAATCGGGCCCAAAAATCGAAAATGGACATCATTTAACTTCGGACTGTTTTCAATCGCCTTGTCATTGACCCATATCTGGTGCGGGCCCGTTAGCTCGCTTAAACGGGAAGCGGTGTTGACAGCATCGCCATAACAATCATCATCCACGACTACCACGCTGCCCCGGACCACACCGATTCGCAAGGGCATGTACAGTTGCGGCGGCAAACTTGCCAGACGGTGCTGGTAATTACGCTGAATGTCGACCACCGCTGCGATTGCATCCGGGCTTTTTTTGAAGGTGGCCAGAACGCCGTCTCCCAACAGCTTGACGACCTTCCCACCCTTTGCGGTAAATTTGTCAGCAACCCAATTGGTCGCCTGTGTCACAGCATCTGTGGCTTTCGCATTGCCAAGCGTTTCGAACACTCCTGTGCTTCCAAACAGATCGGCAAAAACAACAGTTGTGTGAACGCCCATTAATGGTTAATCCTTCATCCTATGGCTTGAGTTTAGGTGAATCTGCATGTGTTGCCATCATTGATGACCCCAAAATAAAAGAGCATCACGTCCTTCAATTGTCAAGTCAACACTGGCTCCGACTGGCAGCAAAACTTTGGTGGCAACGTGCCCATAGGGCAAATTGGTCAATACCGGAACTTTGATTTGTCCTCTTAACCAATCCACCACGCTTTGCAACTTGAAACCCCGGTCATGTGAAACCAGTTTGAATTGGGTAAATTGACCTAAAACAATGGCTTTTTGACGCGCCAAAACCCCAGCATACAAGAGTTGTGTGAGCATGCGTTCAATGCGGTAAGGATGTTCGCCCACATCTTCCAGAAACAGGATACCACCCTTGATATCGGGAAAATAAGGGGTGCCCAAAAGGCAGCTCAGAATAGCCAGGTTGCCGCCCCATAACTTGGCATTGGTCACATTTTTCAGGGCTTGGACTTGAACATCCACCGTTTTAGCAGACAACGGATCCATGTTCAAAGAGGTGTCACGGTGTTGGCGCCAGCCTGCACCCTCCCCTTGTCCCAGCAGCAAATCTTCAAAACAGGCTGTCATGATGTCATCGGGTACTTCGGCAACACCGAATCCTTCACACAGCGCCGGGCCAGCCCAGGTGATGGCCCCGGTGCGCGCCAGCACCGCACTTTGAAAGGCGGTGAAATCGCTGATGCCGACAAACAGCATGCCCTGATCAATGGCCTTGGCAATTTTTTTGTAATGAATGCCGGGCAGGATGCGCGTCAAACCATAACCACCACGAGAGATCAACGCGACATCGGCCTTGCTGGCGGCAGCGCGATGGATGGCGGCAAGGCGGGTCTCATCATCACCGGCAAAGCGCTGGTGACTGGCCAGTGCCGCTGGGTCAAGCTCCACGTCATGCCCCATGGCTTGTAGCCGGGCAACCCCGCGTTTGAAGGCAGCCTTGTCTCGCACCGCACCGGAAGGAGAATAAATATAAATGTGCTTTTTCATGACACCTGGGAAGTGATTTTTTGTGTGCGCCGCTGTTTGAAGAAAGCCTGCAAAACGGCAGCGCATGATGGCGCCAGAACACCGCCCTGCACTGCTGTTTGGTGGTTAAGTTTGGCTTGCGCAAATAGATCGATCACAGATCCAGCGGCACCTGTTTTGGGGTCGGAGGCACCAAAAACCACCCGCTTGAGACGCGCATGCAGCATGGCGCCAGCGCACATGGCGCAGGGCTCCAGGGTCACAAAAAGCTCGCATTCAGGCAAGCGGTAGTTACCCAGAATCTGCGCTGCGGCGCGCAGCGCCTGCATTTCTGCGTGGGCACTGGGGTCATGACTGGCAATAGGGGCGTTGTGGCCGCAAGCAATGACCACACCGTCCCGGACCACCACGGCACCTACGGGCACTTCACCTGCAGCCCCTGCCAGCGCGGCTTGTGTCAACGCCAATTGCATGGCTTGCTCGTCAGTCATTGGGATCAGCCGTTATTCCCATTCGATGGTGGCAGGTGGTTTGCTGCTTACGTCATAGGTAACACGGTTGATGCCACGGACTTCGTTGATGATGCGGCTGGACACTTTTTTCAGCAAGGCATAGGGCAGCTCCGCCCAGTCGGCGGTCATGAAGTCACTGGTTTGCACCGCACGCAGCGCGACCACGTAGTCGTAGGTTCGGCCATCGCCCATGACGCCGACACTTTTGACCGGCAAAAACACGGTAAAGGCCTGACTGGTCAATTCATACCAGCTTTTGCCTGAGGCATCGTCAATGAAATTGTTCAGCTCTTCAATAAAGATGGCGTCGGCACGGCGCAGCAGGTCGGCGTATTCCTTTTTGACTTCACCCAAGATCCGCACCCCCAGGCCGGGGCCCGGGAACGGGTGGCGATAAACCATGTGGTACGGCAAACCCAGTGCCACGCCCAGTTCACGCACCTCGTCCTTGAACAATTCGCGCAAGGGTTCCAGCAATTTCAGGCCCAATTGCTCCGGCAGACCGCCGACGTTATGGTGGCTTTTGATGACCACCGCTTTTTTGTTTTTGGCCCCGCCGGATTCGATGACATCCGGATAAATCGTGCCTTGTGCCAGCCACTTGGCACCTTTTTTAGTGGCATCAGAGGCCGTGAGTGCAGCGGCTTGCGCTTTAAAGACCTCAACGAACTCCCGGCCAATGATCTTGCGCTTGGCCTCCGGCTCGTTCACGCCCGCCAGATGCCCCAAAAACTGATCGACCGCATCGACGCGGATCACCTTGGCATGCAGTTTGCCGACAAACATGTCCATCACCATGTCGCCTTCGTTCAGGCGCAGCAAACCGTGGTCGACAAAGACACAGGTGAGCTGGTCGCCAATGGCGCGGTGAATCAGGGCTGCCGCCACCGATGAATCGACGCCGCCCGACAATCCCAGGATGACTTCCTCATCACCCACCTGGGCGCGAATGGCTTCCACCGCCTCGCTGATGTAGTCGCCCATGATCCAGTCGGCTCGGGTGCCGCAGATATCGAGCACAAAGCGCTCAAGGATGGCCGCACCGCGCTTGGTGTGGGTGACTTCGGGGTGAAACTGCACGCCGTAAAAGCGGCGTTCTTCATCGGCCATGCCGGCAATCGGGCAGCTGTCGGTGCTGGCCATCCGCTTGAAGCCGGACGGCAACTCGGTGACCTTGTCGCCGTGGCTCATCCACACTTGCAACATGCCATGGCCTTCGGGAGTGGTGAAGTCCTGGATGCCGTTGAGCAAGGCGGTATGGCCATGCGCGCGCACGTTGGCATGCCCGAACTCACGCTGGTGCCCGCTGGTCACCATGCCACCCAACTGGTGCGCCATGGTCTGCATGCCGTAGCAAATCCCCAGCACCGGCACGCCCAATTCAAACACCGCTTGCGGTGC
>NZ_JAMPXE010000050.1 GCF_023701345.1 Rhodoferax sp.
CTGGTGTTTGTCATCAACTGCAACCTGCAGCGCCTGGACGGCCCGGTGCGCGGCAACGGCAAGATCATTCAGGAGCTGGAAGGCACTTTCCGCGGTGCCGGCTGGAACGTGATCAAGCTGCTCTGGGGCAGCAACTGGGACCCGCTGCTGGCGCGCGACAAGGACGGCGCCCTGCGCAAGCTCATGATGGACACGCTCGACGGCGACTACCAGACCTTCAAGTCCAACGACGGCGCCTATGTGCGCAAGCATTTCTTTGGCCGTGATCCGAAGACGCTGGAGATGGTGGCCAAGATGAGCGATGACGACATCTGGAACCTGCGCCGCGGTGGCCACGACCCGCAAAAGGTGTACGCCGCCTACCACGCTGCGGTCAACCACAAGGGCCAGCCGACCGTGCTGCTGATCAAGACCGTCAAGGGTTTTGGCATGGGCAAAAGCGGCGAGGGCAAGAACAATGTGCACCAGACCAAGAAACTCACCGACGAAGACATCAAGATCTTCCGCGACCGTTTCAACATCCCGATCCCCGACAGCCAGATTGCCGACATTCCGTTCTACAAACCGGCCGACGACACGCCGGAAATGAAATACCTGCACGAGCGCCGCAAGGCCCTGGGCGGCTATCTGCCGCACCGCCGCACCAAGGCCGACGAGCACTTTACCGTGCCGGCACTCGAAGTGTTCAAGAGCGTCATCGAGCCCACGGCGGAAGGCCGCGAAATTTCCACCACGCAGGCCTATGTGCGCTTTTTGACGCAGTTGCTGCGTGACCAGGCGCTGGGTCCGCGCGTGGTGCCGATTCTGGTCGATGAAGGCCGCACCTTCGGCATGGAAGGCCTGTTCCGCCAGATCGGCATCTACAACCCCGATGGCCAGCAATACACCCCGGTTGATAAAGACCAGGTGATGTACTACAAAGAAGACGTCAAGGGCCAGGTGTTGCAGGAGGGCATCAACGAAGCCGGTGGCATGGCCAGCTGGATCGCGGCGGCCACCAGCTACTCCACCAGCAACCGCATCATGGTGCCGTTCTACGTGTACTACTCCATGTTCGGCTTCCAGCGCATTGGCGACCTGGCCTGGGCTGCCGGCGACATGCAGGCGCGCGGCTTTTTGCTGGGCGGCACCAGCGGGCGCACCACGCTCAATGGCGAGGGCCTGCAGCACGAAGACGGCCACAGCCACATTCTGGCCGGCACGATTCCGAATTGCGTCAGCTACGACCCGACCTTCGCCCATGAAGTCGGCGTGATCCTGCACCACGGCCTCAAGCGCATGGTCGAAAAACAGGAAAACGTCTATTACTACATCACCCTGCTCAATGAAAACTACGCCATGCCAGGTCTGACGCCGGGCACCGAAGAGCAGATCATCAAGGGCATGTACCTGTGCAAACCGGGTGCGGCTGGCGCGGCCGGACCGCGCGTGCAGTTGCTGGGCTCGGGCACCATCCTGCGCGAGAGCTTTGTCGCCCAAACCCTGCTGGCCCAGGACTGGGGCGTGAGCGCCGATGTCTGGAGCTGCCCCAGCTTCAACGAACTGGCGCGTGATGGCCAGGCCTGCGAACGTGACAACCTGCTGCACCCCACGGACCAGCCGAAACTGTCGTTTGTGGCGCAACAGCTCGCCGGCCACGACGGCCCGGTGGTGGCGTCGACCGACTACATGAAGGCCTACGCCGAGCAGATCCGTTCGTTCATTCCGAAGGGCCGTACCTACAAGGTGCTGGGCACCGACGGCTATGGCCGCAGCGACTTCCGCTCCAAGCTGCGCGAACACTTCGAGATCAACCGCCACTACATCGTGGTCGCGGCCCTCAAGGCGCTCAGCGAAGACGGCAAGGTGCCGGTCAGCAAAGTGGCCGAGGCCATTGCCAAGTACGGCATCGACACCGACAAAGTGAACCCTTTGTACGCTTGAGCCAACAACAAAATAAGGAAGAACAACATGGCAATCATAGAAGTGTCAGTCCCGGACATTGGGGACTTTGATGAAGTAACCGTCATTGAATTGATGGTCAAACCCGGCGACAGCGTCAAGGCCGAGCAAAGCCTGATCACGGTCGAATCGGACAAGGCTTCGATGGAAATCCCGTCGAGCCACGCCGGCGTGGTCAAGGAACTCAAGGTCGCCCTGGGCGACAAGGTTAAAAAAGGTTCACTGATACTGATGCTCGAAGTGGCTGGCGATGCCGCTGCGCCAGCACCGGCTCCGGTAGCCGCTGCTGCGGCACCAGTTGCCGCGCCTGCCGCAGCCCCCGCATCGGCACCCGCTGTCGCGGTGAGTGGCCCGGTCGAAGTGCGTGTGCCCGACATTGGCGACTTCAAGGACGTGACCGTGATCGAGATCATGGTCAAGGCAAGTGACAGCGTCAAGCAGGAGCAAAGCCTGATCACCGTCGAGTCGGACAAGGCCTCGATGGAAATCCCGTCGAGCGCCGCCGGTGTCATCAAGGAGCTCAAGGTCAAGCTTGGTGACAAGGTCAACATTGGCGACCTGCTGGCGATTCTGGAAGGCAGTGTGACCACGGCCGCTGCAGCAGCGCCAACCCCCGCGTCTGCGCCTGTCCCGGCAGCTGCAGCGCCAGTGGCAGCCGCAGCAGCGCCCGCAGCAGCGCTGGCTGCACCGGCCCACATCCCTACGGCGACCCCGTCGCTGGGCCTGCCCCACGCCTCGCCCTCGGTGCGCAAGTTTGCCCGCGAACTCGGCGTGCCACTGGCAGAAGTCAAGGGCAGCGGCTTGAAAGGCCGCATCACCGACCACGACGTGCAAGCCTTCACCCGCTCGGTCATGAGTGGCGCGGTGCAAACCGTGGCGGCGCAGGCGCAAGGCAAGAGCGCTGGCACTGGCGGCAACGACGGCGCCGGCCTGGGCCTGATCCCCTGGCCCAAGGTCGACTTTGCCAAGTTCGGCCCGATCGAGCGCAAGGAGATGAGCCGCATCAAGAAGATCAGCGGCGCCAACCTGTTGCGCAACGCCATCATGATTCCGGCGGTGACCAACCATGACGACTGCGACATCACCGACCTCGAAGCCTTCCGTGTCGCCACCAACAAGGAAAACGAGAAAAGCGGCGTCAAGGTCACGATGCTGGCCTTCCTGATCAAGGCCTGCGTGGCCGCGCTCAAGAAATACCCCGAGTTCAACAGCAGCCTGGACGGCGATGCGCTGATCTACAAGCAGTATTTCCACATCGGTTTTGCCGCCGACACACCCAATGGCCTGATGGTGCCGGTGATCAAGGATGCCGATAAAAAAGGCATCTTCCAGATCAGCACCGAAATGGGCGAACTCGCCAAGAAGGCGCGCGACGGCAAACTGAGCCCGGCCGAAATGTCGGGCGCCAGCTTCACCATCAGCAGCCTGGGCGGCATTGGCGGGCGTTATTTCACGCCCATCATCAACGCGCCCGAGGTTGCCATCCTGGGCGTCTGCCGCTCGACCATCGAGCCCATCTGGGACGGCAAGGCGTTCCAGCCGCGTTTGATGCTGCCGCTCAGCTTGACCTGGGACCACCGCGTGATCGACGGCGCCGCTGCGGCCCGCTTCAACGTCTATCTGGGCCAGATCCTCGGCGATTTCCGCAGGGTCCTGCTCTGATTTTCTCGTCATTGCGAGCGAAGCGCGGCAATCCATGAACCCACAATGCATGGATCGCCACGTCGCTTCGCTCCTCGCGATGACGAAGTCAAATAGCCTCTCCTAATTAGAAAGAGAAATATGGCACTCATCGACATCAAGGTCCCCGACATTGGCGACTTCGCTGAAGTCACCGTCATTGAACTGCTGGTCAAGCCCGGCGACAGCGTCAAGGCCGAGCAAAGCCTGATCACCGTGGAGTCCGACAAGGCCTCCATGGAAATCCCTTGCAGCCACGCCGGCGTGGTCAAGGAGATCAAGATTGCCCTGGGCGACAAGGTTTCCGAAGGCTCGCTCTTGCTGGTGCTGGAATCCGCTGACGCAGTCGTGGCCAGCGCCCCCGCGAACCCTGTCATTGCGAGCGAAGCGAAGCAATCCACGGATGGATTGCCACGGGCCGATGGCCCTCGCAATGACGTCTCTGCTGCACCCGCCCCCGTCGCCGCCAGCTTTGCCGGCAGCGCCGACCTCGACTGCGACCTGCTGGTGCTCGGCGCCGGCCCGGGCGGCTATTCGGCCGCGTTCCGCGCCGCCGACCTTGGCCTCAAGGTGATTCTGGTCGAGCGTTATGCCCAACTCGGTGGCGTCTGTCTGAACGTGGGCTGCATCCCGAGCAAGGCGCTGCTGCATGTGGCCGCCGTCATCGACGAAGTGAGCCACCTCAGCGCCCTGGGTGTGGACTTTGGCAAGCCGGTGGTCAATGTCGATACCCTGCGCGGCCACAAGGAAAAGGTTATCGGCAAGCTCACCGGCGGCCTCGCCGCCATGGCCAAGATGCGCAAGGTCACCGTGGTGCGCGGCTACGGCGCCTTTGTCGGCGCCAACCATGTGCAGGTCGAGGAAACTACCGGAACTTCGCAGGAGAAAACCGGCAAGAGCCAGACCATTGCGTTCAAGAAGTGCATCATCGCCGCCGGCAGCCAGGCGGTGCGCCTGCCTTTCATGCCCGACGATCCGCGCGTGGTGGATTCGACAGGCGCGCTGGCGCTGAAAGAAGTGCCCAAGCGCATGCTGATTCTGGGCGGCGGCATCATCGGCCTGGAAATGGGCACGGTGTACAGCACGCTGGGCGCGCGCCTGGACGTGGTCGAAATGCTCGACGGCCTGATGCAGGGCGCCGACCGCGACCTGGTCAAGATCTGGCAGAAGATGAACGCGCCGCGTTTCGACAACATCATGCTCAAGACCAAAACCGTGGGCGCCAAAGCCACTCCCGAGGGCATCGAGGTGACGTTCGCGCCAGCCGAGGAGGGCGGCACCGCCCCCGCGCCGCAGGTGTACGACCTGGTGCTGCAGGCGGTCGGCCGCACACCCAACGGCAAGAAGATTGCCGCTGACAAGGCCGGTGTGGCCGTGACAGACCGTGGCTTCATCAATGTTGACATCCAGATGCGCACCAACGTGCCCCACATCTTTGCCATTGGTGACATCGTCGGCCAGCCCATGCTGGCGCACAAGGCGGTGCACGAGGCGCATGTGGCGGCGGAAGTGATCGCCGGGGAACTGCAGGGCAACAAGGAACTGGCGGCAGCTGCCTTCAACGCCCGCGTCATCCCGAGCGTGGCCTACACCGACCCCGAAGTGGCCTGGGTCGGCCTGACCGAAGACCAGGCGAAAGCCCAGGGCATCAAGGTCAAAAAAGGCTTGTTCCCGTGGAACGCTTCCGGCCGCGCCATTGCCAATGGCCGCGACGAAGGCGTCACCAAACTGCTGTTTGATGATTCACCCGAGGCGCACGGCCACGGCAAGATTCTGGGCGGCGGCATGGTCGGCACCCACGCCGGCGACATGATCGGTGAGATTGCGCTGGCGATCGAGATGGGCGCCGATGCGGTCGATATCGGCAAGACGATTCATCCGCACCCGACGCTGGGCGAGAGCATCGGCATGGCGGCCGAAGTGGCGCACGGCAGTTGCACCGATTTGCCGCCGGTGCGCAAATAGACCAAGCATCCAAGCTACCCTGCATAGCCCGAGCCCTCACCGGTTCGGGCTATGGGCAACGCTTGTTGCCGCAGTTGGGGCAGGCGCTGACGCCCGGCAGTGGTATGTGCAAGAGGCAACGGTGCAGAACTGGACGATGGTGCTGGCGTTGAACGCGTAGACCGAAGCATCGAGTTCCAGCCCGAACGGCTCCGTGGCGCACAGGGGACGAGCCAAGCCAATCAAGTGCTGGGCGAAATCGTCTGGCCGCGAAAGCCCATGTGACAGAGCATGAGTTGCGCAAATACGGGCTTGCCTTGGTGCATGACGGTTTTGGGCGGGGACTCGCAAAAAACCAACAGTTTGAAGCTCGACGACGTTCAAATCGAGACCAGACTCAAACAGAAAATTTGACAAAAAATTCATTAACTTACGACGTTCCGATGTAACAACGTGTGGAACATTACTGGTTTACCATGAAAGTATGCTGAAGGAGATTGCCATGAAATGGATTACCCGCTCGCATGTCCACGTTGATCGCGTCGCTTGTCCGTGGCTCATCACCCGCTTTATCGATAGCGAAGCGGAGTTTTTATTTGTGCCCAAGAATCAAATCGATAAAGTTGCCAGGGAAACAGGCGCGATCCCGTTTGACGCGCCCGGCGTGGAACTCGGACATCATGATGGCCGTTGCTCCTTTGAATCCATCATTTTGAAGTATGAATTGAAAGAGCCGGGTTTGTTGCGGCTGGCAAAAATCGTCCATGCCGCGGACGTCGGCGCGGATATCGACCAGGATCCGCTTGCGCGCGGACTGGAAGCAATTGCCAGCGGCTATGGTCTGCGCTTTCCGGATGATCTGGAAAACCTGCAGCACCAGCTCGAAGTTTACGACGCGCTGTATGCGTGGTGCCGGCTGGATGTGGCGGGGAAATGACGCCAGATGGATTTGAAAATTCTCTTCGCGACACGCATCGTCCGCCTTTTTTGCTACGGATTCCTGTCACTCATCCTGGCTCTTTATCTTGCGCAAGTCGGGCTGACTGAGCAGCAAATCGGTTTGCTGTTCTCGCTGACACTGGCCGGCGACGCCGCAGTTTCATTGTGGTTGACCACGTCTGCGGACCGGTTTGGCCGGCGGCGCACTTTGCAGATTGGCGCGCTGTTGATGCTGGGCGCGGGACTCGTGTTCATTCTGACGAATAACATTGTCTTGCTGATGGCCGCCGCAATCATTGGCGTCATCAGCCCGAGCGGGAACGAGATCGGACCGTTTCTTTCGGTCGAACAAGCCGGTCTGAGCCAGATCATTCCCGACGAAAAGCGCACGCAGGTCTTCGCCTGGTACAACCTGGCGGGTTCGTTTGCGACCGCCACCGGCGCGCTTGGCGGTGGCTGGGTGGCGCAAATCCTGCAGGACCGCGGCTGGCTGGCGCTGGACGCGTACCGGGTGGTGCTGGGCGCTTACGCCGCCGGTGGTCTGATTTTGACGCTGCTTTTCCTGACCGTGTCATCGGCCGTCGAAGTGCAGAAAAAGATTCCAGCCGAGACAAAACTTGTTTTGGGACTGCACCGCTCGCGCCCCGTGGTGCTGCGCTTGTCAGCATTGTTCGCGCTAGACGCATTCGCGGGCGGCCTCATTCTGCAGAGCATGATCGCGTATTGGTTCCATATCAAATTTGGCGTGGACACAGGCGTGCTGGGAAGCCTCTTTTTTGGCGCAAATATTCTGGCGGGGATTTCGGCATTGCTGGCGGTGCCCCTGGCGAAGCGCTTTGGCTTGATCAACACCATGGTCTTCACCCATGTTCCCTCCAACCTGTTGTTGGTGCTTGTGCCCTTGATGCCGAACCTGCCCCTGGCCATCGGCCTGCTGCTGGCGCGTTTCAGCATTTCGCAGATGGATGTACCCACGCGGCAGTCGTATACGATGGCCGTCGTTTCGGCGGATGAGCGCTCGGCCGCGGCGGGCGTGACGGGCATTGCGCGTTCGGTCGGCGCATCGCTCTCGCCGGCGTTGACAGGAATTTTTCTGGCCAGCCCGGCCTTGCTCAGCGTTCCTTTCTTTCTATGTGGCGGCCTGAAACTCGTGTATGACCTGGCGCTCTATCGAAGTTTTAGCACGCTGAAACCGCCGGAAGAAAATATGGGCCAAACCGGCGCTAAATTTCTTTGACCTGGCGGCAGCCTGAGCAGCCGGGCGCTGTCGGGCCGGCCGCCATAGCCGGAACATCCGCTCATGGCTCAGTGTGTTGCTTCGCACGCCCCTGCATTGATCAGCGGCATCAGCTTGGGCGCCAGCACCTTCAGCAATTGCACCGGCAGGCCGCTGGTGAAGTCGTAGGCGGCGGCCTGCGCGCCCGGCACGTAGGCGATGATGGTGCCGAAGAAGCGCTCGTCGATGTTGAACACGAAAGTCGCCGAGCGGTTCACCACGCGCGATTTAATCAGGCGGCCACCCGCGCCGTAGGTATCGAAGCGCTGATCGCCGGTGCCGGTCTTGCCGCCGACCGGAATGATGCTGCCGTCAGGCCGCACAAAGGCCTGCTTCACGCGTCTTGCGGTGCCGTCTTCCACCACCAGCCGGATCGCGCCGCGCACCGCTTGCGCCACTTCCGGCGCCAGCACCCGTTGCGCCTGGCCTGGCTTGTATTGCAGCACGGTTTCATAGGGCGTGGCGGCAGCGAAGTGCAGCGACTTGATGCGCGTGGCCGGTTTGCGCACGCCGTCGTTGACCAGGATCCCCATCATTTCCGCCAGCGCGGCGGGACGGTCGGCCGAGGCCCCGAGCGCGCTCGCATACGACGGCACCAAAGAATCGAAGGGGTAACCCATAGCCGCCCATTGACGGTGGATTTCCAGAAACCCTTCGCCTTCGAGCAAGCCCAGAATCCGCTTGTCCTGCGCATGCTTGCGATGGGTCGAAAACAGCCAGGAATACACCGCCTGGCGCTCGGCGACACTGGCCTGCATCACTTGTGTCTGGCTCGCCCCCGGATGCTTGCGCAGGTAGCCGACCAGCCACAACTCCAGCGGATGCACGCTCGCCAGATAGCCGCGGTCGGCCAGCGACATCTGCTCTGGCGCGTATTGCGCGTAGAGTTTGGCCAGCCTCGGCTCGGCCGGGTCGATGCCGTCGGGCAGATGCTCTTTTACGAAAGCGGTGAACTGCTCGAGCGGCGCATCCGGCAAAAGGGTGCGGAAGATGGCAGCCAGTCGCGACACGGTCGGACGCACGCCCTCCAATAGCAACTCCTGCGCCTGTTGCGCGGTTTTGCCCTGGTACTTGACCAGGAAGCGGCGCATGAAGACCTGCCCCTCGCGGTCGGCGAAACGCGCCAGATACGCGGCGCGGCGCGGGTCGTCGGCGTCCTGCAGCAGCCTGGCCGAGGAGCCGGGGGTCAGGAACATGTAGTGGTGAACGATATCGCGCATCAGCCGGATGAACACCAGATTGACCGAATTGCGCAGCCCGTCACGCACCGACATCACTTTGCCGTTGTCCTCGCGCGTGAAGTTGTCGAAGTGGTGCAGCCCGCCGCCGGTGAAAAAGCCTTCGGCGTTATTGGCCGAATAGCGCCGCTCCAGCGCCGCATCCAGCATCGCGCCCAGGCCCTTATCCTGCGCAGTCAGAAAATAATCGGCCGCCCAGCGCGTCAGCACGTCCTTGCGGTCGATTTCGACTGCGCGCAATTGCTTGTCATCCAGTGCCGACAGCCGCTGGTGCAGCTTGTCCATGATGTCGAGATAGGTGACCAGCGTGCGCAGCTTGGCGGTCGAGCCGAGGTCGAGCTTGGTGCCTTCGTTGATATTGAGCGGCTGGTCGAAGTTATCGGTTTGCACCCGCAGGTAATTGGTATCGGCGCCGCGCTCATACAGCGTGAAGCTGTACACCACCTTGGCCGGGTCGCCGCGCGCCAGCAGCTGCCTGGCTGACAGTCCGGCCGTTGCGGCGCTGGCCGGTTCGCGCAATTCCCGCAACAGGGTGGTCACCGCCGTCTGCACCGGCGCATCGAGCGTGCTGGCCACGCTCAGATCGAGGCGGTCCAGATCGTACAGGCGGCTGCCGCCGAGCAGGCCGGCCAGATGGGTGCGCACCGCATTGGCCGCCTTCTGCGTGACGAAGGAAACCGTAGCCACCGGCACCTTGTCGGCACGCCGGTTCAGCTTCGCCTTGAGCGCCGCATCGCGCAGCGCCGGGGTGATCACGCCGGCGCTGCCCAGCAGGCGCAGATGGCTGTCGGTGAGTTGCTCCAGTTCGGCCTCATCGGCGCCGAAATAATACGAGGGGCGGCGCTGCGAGATCAGCAGGCTCAGCGACTGCTTGTACAGAAGCGCCTGCTCGTCGAGATCGCCATGCTGCGCGGCCGCGTTTTTCAGGATGCGGTTGACTTCGTTGAAATCGCGCCCGTACCAGACCCACAAACCATCGCCCAGGCCATGCACTTCGCCAAAGCCGGCCTTGGCTGACAGCGGCATCGTATTCAGGTAGCCCAGCACGATCTGGCGCCGCACCGCGCCGGTATCCTCGCCCTGCTGGTAGGCGCGCAAGGCGGCCGACACCATCTGCTGCAGTTTCTCCTGGATCGATGACGTGCGTCCTTCGGAAGAATGGCGGTATTTCTCGATCTGGGTTGCCAGTGTGCTGCCGCCGGGCGTTCTGCCATCGCCGGTGATCGCACTCCTGGCCTTGATCAGCACCGCATTGGCCAGCCGGTCCCACTCCACTGCCGGGTTGCGCTTCGGATGGCTGGGGTCGAGCAGTTCACGGTTCTCGATGAACAGCAGGCTCTGCACCAGAATCGGCGCGATATCGTCAAAGCGTTCAAAAACCCGTTTCGGATAACGCTCCTGAAACAGGCTGTCGTTGTGACAATCGAGAATGCTCAGACCGCTCTGGGTCTTTTCAGGATAGGGGGCGAAATAACCCTGGTCCACGATCTGCGCCATGCCGGTCGAGATTCGTGCCTGCTGGACGATCTCGAAATCCCGGCTCCTGAGCTGGCCGAGAAACACCGGCAACCCGGCATAACCGAGCCTGTCGTCATACGGCGCACTCCGGGGGAAACGGATGGACGGACTCGGTCCCGCGCCTGGCGCATAGGTCGCTTTGCTGGCCAGGCCAGCAAAAAAACGCGCCTGGTAATTCGAAGTTCGCATCTCCCGGGCGACCAGCAGCCCAACGACGACCAGCAATAGCAGCACGGAAGATGCCAATACGATCTTGGACCAGAAAAAAAATGAAACCCACTTTCCCTGCATACGCATCGTCCTGAATCTCTTTGGTAGTTTGCTCTGTGCGGGCCATGCCGCGCGACACATTGCTGAATATACAAACTTCCAGTCGGCGCGCGGCAGTCGCACTGATTTTTGTCATTGAAGGGGCAGCCAGCTTGGCTTAACCTGCACAACATAGTAGAGTTCACACCAACTAACCACTGGAGCGACCATCATGATCTACAAATTCAAATCCCAAGTTGCCGCAGATGTCATCATGCTCAAGTCCAATGGGGATCAGATGCTCGCCATTATTGGCAAAGAACCCGCAGCGCAGGGCATCATCACCGCGGCCCAAATTCCTGCCGCCATTGCCGCACTGGAATCAGCCATTGTGCTGCACGAGGAAGTTGAAGCCCGTCGTCGTGCCAACCCTGGCCTTCAAATTGAAGTCGAAGGCGACAGCACCATGTTGCGTCAACGCGCAGCGCCCTTCATCGATTTGCTCAGAACCTGCGCGCAGGCGGGCAAAGATGTCGTCTGGGGCGTGTGAATTCAGGAGCACCCCATGAAACGACTGACTGCGCAAGACTTTGACCAGGAGCTGTTGATCCTGTTTGATGCCTACGTCCACGGCACCATTGACCGGCGCGGTTTTCTGGCGGGGGCGCAAAAATTTGCCGTTGGCGGCATGAGCGCCAGCATGCTGTTGGCCGCGCTGAGCCCCAATTTTGCGCAGGCACAGCAAGTGAAACCGGATGACCAGCGGCTCAGGAGCGAGCGGTTGTCGTATCCGTCTCGCGACGGCCATGGCACGGTCAACGGCTACCTGGTCCGTCCGGCCAGCGCCAGCGGCCCCTTGCCCGCCATTCTGGTGGCGCATGAAAACCGGGGCTTGAACCCGCACATCGAAGACATCGCGCGGCGCCTGGCGCTGGATGGTTTCATGGCCTTTGCGCCGGATGCACTGACGCCGCTGGGGGGTTACCCGGGCGACGAGGACAAGGCGCGCGAACTGTTTGCCAAGCTTGACCAGGCCAAAACCCGGGAAGACTTTGTGGCTGGCGCACGTTACCTGAAACATCGCGCCGACGGCAGCGGCAAAGTCGGCGTGGTGGGCTTTTGCTGGGGTGGCGGCGTGGCGCATGTGCTGGCCACGCGCCTGCCCGAGCTTGGCGCTGCCGTGCCTTTTTATGGCAACCACCCGCCTGCTGACGAGGCTGCCAAGGTCAAGGCCCCGCTGCTGATACATTTTGCTGCTGTCGATGAACGCATCAATGCCGCCTGGCCGACCTATGAGGCCGCTTTGAAGGCGGCCGGCGTGCGCTACAAGGCGCATGTGTATGCGGACACCCAGCATGGTTTCAACAATGACACCACACCGCGCTTTGATGCTGCCAGTGCCAAACTGGCCTGGCAGCGCACGCTGGCATTTTTTGAGAAAACTTTGCGCGGGTAGGGTGCTTGGGAGGGTTCACAAGTGCGGGTGGTCTGCCTATACTGAGCGCCTTGAACTCCACTGGGAGTGCAATATCAACCATGACGGAGACAAGCACCATGCATCCTGTTTCATCTGATTTGCTGGCTTTGCAGCGCCTGTATTTTTGGGAAAAGACGGCACCCGAACAGGTTGCGTTGACCCAGCCGATGGGCGGCGGTGTCACACGGGACTTCACCTGGGCGCAAGTGGGCGATGAAGTTCGGCGCATGGCAAGCCACCTTCAAGCCCAGGGCTGGGAGCCCGGCACCAAAGTGGCCATTTTGTCCAAAAACTGTGCCTGGTGGCTGATGAGTGACCTGGCGATCTGGATGGCCGGCTACGTGTCGGTACCTCTGTACCCCACGTTGGCACATGGCACGGTGCGGCAGATTTTGTCGCACAGCGAGGCGCGGGCCTGTTTTGTCGGCAAGCTTGACGACTGGGAATTGATGAAACCCGGCGTGCCAGCCGACATGCCCTGCATCAGTTACCCACTTTCACCCGCAGATGCCGTCAAGCGTTTTGAGGGCTGGGACGCCATCAACGCCCGCAATGAGCCGCTTCAGGGCGAGGTGGTGCGTGATGCCGATGAACTCGCCACGCTGATCTACACCTCCGGCACCACCGGCATGCCCAAGGGCGTGATGCACAGCTTTGCCAATTTCTCCTGGGCGATCGGCACCGGTGCTACCAGTGTGGGCATGACACAGCAAGACCGCATGCTGTCCTACCTGCCGCTGGCCCATGTGGTCGAGCGCGTGCTGGTGGAGCATGGCTGGCTGCTCACCGGCATGCACGTGTTTTTTGCCGAATCGCTCGACACCTTTGCCACCGACCTGCAGCGCGCGCGCCCCACCATTTTCTTTTCGGTGCCCAGGCTGTGGGTCAAGTTCCAGCACGGCGTGCACCACAAATTGCCGCCCGCCAAGCTCAACCGGCTGCTCTCCATTCCCCTCATTGGCGGCCTGGTGCGGCGCAAGATACAAAAAGCGCTGGGGCTGGACCAATGCCGCTTTGCCGCCGGCGGCGCCGCGCCCATGCCGGTGCCGCTGCTGGCCTGGTACCGCAAGCTCGGTCTGCCCATCAACGAAGGTTATGGCATGACCGAAAACCTGGCGGTCTCCAACCTGACGCTACCAGGGCAAAACATGGAGGGCTCGGTTGGCCCTGCCTACCCGGGGGTTGATATCCGCATTGAAGCGACCAGCGGCGAGATCCAGATGCGCAGCCCGGCGTTGATGCAGGGCTACTACAAAGAACCTGAAGCGACCCGCGATTCTTTCACCGCCGACGGTTGGTTGCACACCGGGGACAAGGGCCACATCGACGCGCAGGGCAACCTGCACATCACCGGGCGCGTCAAGGACCTGTTCAAAACCAGCAAGGGCAAATACGTGGCGCCCGCGCCCATCGAAGACAAGCTGGTCATGCACGAATTGGTGGAGGCCTGCGTGGTGACCGGGGCCAATCTGGGTCAGCCGCTGGGCATCGTGATGCTCAACGCCGAAGCCGTGGCGCGTGCCGCAGACCCGGCCAGGCGCGGCCTGGTCGAAGCGGCGCTGGCGCAACACCTGAAAACCATCAATGCCAGCCTCGACCCGCACGAGCAGCTCAAATGCCTGGTTGTCGCCACCACCGCGTGGACTGTCGAGAACGACATCGTGACGCCCACCTTCAAGGTCAAGAGAAACCGTATCGAGGACATCTATTCAGCCAATTACGCCCGCTGGGAAGAATCGGGTCAGCCGGTGATCTGGCAAGGCAGCTGAGACTTCCTTCAGTTCAAGCCGTCTGAAACCGGTACGAAAGTCTGGTGTGCAGTCAGGTTCACGATCAAAAATTCAAGACGAGGGCGGCTTTTATGGACCAAGCTACTGACAGTCTCTTGACCCGCCTGGGCAATGGTTTGCGTGCCCGTCTGGGTGGGTCGTCGCCAGAGGCAGAACCAGCTCTGCCGGCCGCACTGCAAGCACATGCTGACAAAATCACCAGCGCTGGGCAAGCGCTGTTGCAGGTGCGTGATGGCGATCATGTGTTTGTTGGCACCGCCTGCGCCACCCCGCGCGCGCTGGTGGCGGCGCTGGAGGCCTGCAAACCACGCCCCTCCGACGTGGAACTGGTGCACTTCCTGACCGACCATGCGGTGCCTCACGACGAGCAGGGGCGCTGCACCTCACATTACCGGCACCGCACTTTTTTTGTCGGCCAGGACATGCGCGCAGCCGTGAAACAGGGGCTGGCCGAGTATGTGCCGATGTCGATTGCCAGGGTGCCGGGACTGATCGCGATTGGCCGCATTTCGGTCGATGTGGCCTTGATCCAGGTGTCCTTGCCCGACGAGTTCGGTTATGTCAGCCTGGGCATCTCGGTGGACGTGATCCCGGCTGCCGTGGCCAGGGCCCGGCTGGTGATTGCCGAGGTGAACCCGGCCATGCCGCGCTCCATGGGCGACTCCACCCTGCACATCAGCCAGATCCACCAGCTGGTGCTGGTCGACACCCCGGTCATCGAGTTTGTGCATCCGGCCACGTCCGGGCCGGCCATGGAGCAGATTGCGCGCTACATCAGCGGCATCATCGAGGACGGCTCCACGCTGCAAATCGGGCTCGGCCGCATCACCAACGAAGCGCTCAAACATCTGGCCGACCGCAAAGACCTCGGCATCCACTCCGATGTGGTGACCGACGCCATCATTCCGCTGCTGGAGCGCGGCATTCTGACCGGCAAGCGCAAAAGCAGCCAGGTCGGCAAGATCGTGACCAGCTTTGCCATGGGCTCGCGCCGGCTCTATGACCTGATCGACCGCAACCCGCTGTTTTCGTTTCAGCCGATCGAGACGGTTTGCCACAGCGCCACCATTGCCGCGCAGCACCGCATGGTGTCGGTCACCCAGGCCTTTGCCATCGACCTCACGGGCCAGGTCTGTGTGGACCAGCTGCAGGGCGACTACTACAGCGGCATGGCGGCGCAGATGGAGTTTCTCGAAGGGGCCTCCTTGTCCGAAGGCGGCAAGCCCATCATTTGCCTGACCTCCACCGAAGACGACGGCGAAACCTCGCGCATCCGGGCCATGCTGCAGCCGGGGGAAGGTGCCAGCCTGCCGCGCACGGCGGTGCACTACGTCATCACCGAATTCGGCATTGCCTACCTGTTTGGCAAGTCCATCCGCGAGCGCGCGGTGGCGCTGATTGAAGTGGCGCACCCCAAGTTTCGGGCCGAACTGTTTGCGCAGGCCCAGGCGCTGGGCTACTTGCCGCCCGGGCAAACGTTGCACAACATGCGCGCCTATCCGGTGGAAGAAGAGCAGGGCGTGGTGCTGCGCGACAAAAGGCAGGTGTTGCTGCGCCCGGCCACCTCGTCGGATGGCGAGGCCATTCGCGCGCTGTTTCATTGTTTGCCGCAACAAGACGTGTACACCCGGTTTTTTCGCAAGGTGCGCGGCCTGTCCAACAAGGACGTGCAACGCCTGTGCAACCTTAACTTTGAGTCCGAGGTGGCTTTTGTCGCAGCCGTCGGCAGCCGGGAAAACGCACAGATCGTGGCCCAGGCTTGTTATTTTGTCGACCCCTCCACCAATCTGGCCGAAACCGCTTTCATGGTGCACCCGGACTGGCAGGGCTGCGGCCTGGGGTCCAGCCTGCAGGCGTGCATGGTGCGCCATGCCAAGGCGCGCGGTGTGCGCGGCTTTCTGGCAGAAATCCTGCCCGACAACGACAAGATGATCCGGCTGGCCCGCAATGGCTCGCTGCAGGTCAGTACCGAGCCCACCCTGGACACCGTGCGCGTGACCACCTTGTTCTAAGGCGTTTTGCCAAACCTTGACTGGATTCTCATGCCGACCGACTACCCCGAGCAGGTGCTCACCCACCATTTGCAACGCATGCTTGGTGACGTTGACGCCGAGGCCCTGCAGCTTTTGCGAAGTCACCTGACGTGGTTTGAACTGGCCGCCGGCGCAACCCTGATGCGCCAGGGCGATCCCGGCGACGCCATGTACCTGTCGATCAGCGGGCGCCTGCGGGCCTCGGTGCTGGGCGACGACGGCGCTGAACACATGGTGCGCGAGATGGGGCGCGGCGAGGTGATTGGTGAAATGAGCCTGTACACCGACGAGCCGCGCAGCGCCACGGTGGTGGCCATTCGCAACTCGGTGCTGGTGCGCCTGGCCAAGTCCGAGTTCGCCAGCCTGCTGGCCAGCAGCGCGCAAATGTCGATTGCGCTGACCCGCCAGATGATCAAGCGCCTCACCAGCACCAGCCCGCGCACGGCGGTGCCGCCGCCGGTGGCCATGGCGCTGCTGCCCGTCACGGCGGGGGTGGACGCGGCCGACTTCGCCCGCCGCCTGGCCGCCCAGTTGGGCCACATGGGCAAGGTCTGCGTGGTCGATGCCGCCAGTCTCGATGCCGCCCTGCAGCAGCCGGGCCTGGCGCAAAGCGCGGTCATCGATGCCGCCGCCAACCGCCGCATTGCCCTGCACCTGGACCAACTGGAACTGGCGCACGACTTCGTGCTGCTGGTGGGCGATGCCGATGCCAGCGCCTGGACGCAACGCTGCAGCCGCCACAGCGACGAGATTTTGCTGCTGGCCGATGCCAGCCAGCCCCCCGTGCTGCACGAAACAGAAACCACCTGCCTGATGCAGCGGGAAGGGCAGAGCGACGCGGCGCAGATTCTGGTGCTGCTGCACGACGCTGCGCTGCGCTGCCCCAAAGGCACCCGCCAATGGCTGGCGCGCCGCCCGGTCACCGACCATGTGCATGTGCGCCCGGCGCTGGACAGCGACATGGCACGGCTGGCGCGCATCCAGAGCCGCACCGCGGTGGGCCTGGTGCTGGCCGGTGGCGGCGCCAAGGGGCTGGCGCACCTGGGGCTGTACCAGGCGCTGCAGGAGCGCGGCCTGGTGGTTGACTTTGTCGGTGGCACCAGCATTGGCGCCATCATGGCGGCCATGGTCGCCTCGGACCAGCCGCTGGCAACCGTGCTGCCGATTGCGCGCGCCGCCTTTGCCGACAAACCCACCGGTGACTTCAACCTGCTGCCGCTGATTTCGCTGATTCGCGGACGCCGCATGCGCCGCATTCTGCAGGTGGCGCTGGAGCACATCTTCGGCCACCCGGCCGACATCGAAGACACCTGGAAAAACTACTTCTGCGTGGCCAGCAACTACACCAAGGCCTGCGAGCAGGTCATCAGCCATGGGCCGCTGACCCAGTCGCTGCTGGCCAGCACCGCCATCCCCGGCGCGTTCCCGCCGGTGCCGCTGGCGGGTGAGCTGCTGTTTGACGGCGGCACCTTCAACAACTTTCCGGTCAGCATCATGCGCAAGCGCCGGGGCGTTGGCCAGGTGATCGGCATGGACCTGGCCGTGCGCAAGCCCAAGCCCGTGGCGTTTGAAGAAGTGCCGGGCACCTGGGCGCTGTTGCGCGACCGCCTGCGAGCGCGCCCGCAGCGCCGCTACAAGCTGCCCTCGTTCATGGCCTATCTGCTCAATGTCAACATCATGTACAGCAACTCACGCCAGGACGAATCGCGCCGCCTGACCGACCTCTACTTCAGCCCGCCGCTGGAGCGCGTCGGCATGTTGCAGTGGCAGCGCTTTGACAGCATCGCCAGGCAGGGTTATGACTACGCCTGCGAGGTGCTGGACGCCATGCCTGAAGACCAGCTCAGGGCGTTCCGGTCGCGTGCCTGAGGGGCGGCGTATTTGCTGCGGCCCTTGCTGCGCCGCTTCAATTCGGCGCTGGCCGAGAGCTGAAGCCAGCGGCACCGGCCGGACGTGCTTGTTTATGCACTTGCACAGTTGTCTAAATGATCGCTCACATAGTTAGACAGTTGACTAACTTGGGCATCTGATGTTTTGAGGCCACATGTAACTGTCTAAATGCAAGCTGTCTAATTTAGACACTTGCATTCCAGCTGGCTATCTATATAGTTGCAACTGTCTAATAAAGAAACAGTGAGTCATCTCATGTTAACTAGCGTTGCGCTGCTTGAAGGGGCTGGTATCTCGCGTGCCACCCTGAACAACTACATTGCCGTTGGCTTGCTGCCCCGGCCCGAGGTGCGCCGGCAAGCGGCGGTGCCGGGCGAGGCGCCCACCACGCTGGGCTATTTCCCGGATTGGGCGCTGGAGCGCATCCGGCAGATCCAGCAACTCAAGCGTGATGGTGCCAGCATGGACGACATCAGGCACCAGCTGGCCGATGCGGCAGAACCCGTCACGCAGACGGCACCGCCACTGCCAGCCGCCAGAGCGCCGGCTGACAAGCCCCCGGTGGTTGAAAAACGCAGCGCCACGGCCACGGTCCAGGCCAGCGAATCGGTCCAGGTCTCGGTGGAAAACATTCCTTATGCGGCCTACATGGTCAATTTCGAGTTTCAGTTGATCTGGCTTAACGCGCTGGCCCAGAAAGAATTCTTTGCCGGCAACCAGATCCCGGAGCGCGCCGTCGATCGCTCGATTGTGCCGACCCTGCTCGACTGGGCGGCCGACCTGCCCGCGCTGGAGCAGTCCAACCTGTTCAATGCCCATCTGGGCCTGATCAAGAGCCGTTTGCCGCGCCAGACCTTCAGCCAGAATCTGGGTGACCTGCCTGATGCGCAGCGGCACTGGCTGATGACCTGTTACGACCAATGCCCCGAGCCCGACAACCGCCTGCAGCACATTGTTGGCCTGATGCACCCGGACCCCGACATCGGTCCCTGCCAGGTGGTGGCCTTGAGCTTTCGCGAAGGCGTGTTGATTGTCTATGTGCCCGACAAGCAGGATGTGAATCAGCTGTTGAACTCTATATCGCGACGCGACACGCTCATTCGCAATTTGCTGAGCCAGCGTCTGCCGGTGCTGACGCCGCTGGCCGTGATGGTGGCCGACCTGCAAAACTCGGTGCGCATTTGTTCCGAGCTGCCGCCCGAGGATTACTTCGCGCTGATCAACCAGATCTGGTCCACGCTCGACCCGATCTTCCGGGAATATTACGGCGCCTATGGCAAGCACACGGGTGACGGCATGGTCTATTACTTCTTTCCGCAGCCCGACCGCAATTACCTGATGAACGCCGTGCTGTGCGCCAACAAGGTGCGCGAAACCATGCAAAGCATCAGCCATGACTGGAAGGTGCGCAAGGGCTGGACCAACCAGTTGTACATGAACATCGGGCTTAGCGAGGGCGAGGAATGGCTCGGCACCTTCAAGACCAACACCAATTTTGAACTGGTGGTGCTGGGTGAAACCATCAACATCTGCGGCAGATTGTCCGACCTGGCGCGTTTTGGCAAAGTCTGGGCCACCAAGGGCCTGATCAGCAAGCTGTCCAACAACGAACGCGCCAAGATCCGTTACGGCGTGGAGCGTGACACCCCCGAGGGCAAGGTGTTTGTCAACAACTCCTATGCCCAGGTGACCACGCTCTTGTCCAGCAACGAGCCGCGCCATGCCAAACTGATGGACATCGCCACCTGCGCCGTGGCCGAGGTGCTGCCCAAGCTTTGAGCATTCCGCGATGATTTTGGCTGCATGGTCAAATCGCCTGTGTGGCGAAAAGTGAGGCGGGTTTTCAGGATTCACATGACCCAGGTCAAAATTTTTTGATGTCCTTGTGAGTTGCCCACAATTTCTGTGGATAACTTTGTGAGTAAATACCCTGATAAACGTCGCCAAATGGCTCTGCGCTTGGTTTGTGTTACTTTGATGACAAATTAATCAGTAAAAAACTCAATGAAATCAATGATGTATTACGAGGAGTCACAAATGCCTGCTAGCTTTTTTAAGTTTTGCAGCATCGTGAACAACTGTGGGCAATTGGCTATCGCGTTGCTGGCGCCAGGTGATTTGGCATGAGCCCGGCAGCGTCTTTTGAGCCGGTTTCCGGCAGTGTCTGGTCGGTCGGCGCGCTGTGCCGCGCCATTGCCGATGCGCTGCAGGCACGCTTCAACCCGGTGACGGTGCGCGGCGAGTTGTCCGGGTTTTCACGCGCTGCCAGCGGTCACTGTTATTTCTCGCTGAAAGATGCCTCCGGGCAACTGCGTTGCGCCATGTTCAAGCGTGCCGCCGGCGGCCTGGACTTTGCGCCGCGTGATGGCGAGCTGGTGGAAGTGCAGGGGCGTCTGGGCATTTATGAGCCGCGCGGCGACCTGCAACTGATCGTGGAGGGCATGCGCCGCGCCGGCCAGGGCAGTCTGTTTGAGGAATTCCTCAAGCGCAAGGCCAGGCTGGAAGCCGAGGGCTTGTTTGATGCCGCCCGCAAGCGCGCGCTGCCGGTGATGCCGCGTGCCATCGGGCTGGTGACCTCGCTCGGCGCGGCCGCCCTGCACGATGTGGTCAGCGCCTTGCAGCGGCGCGTGCCGCACATTCCGGTGGTGCTGGCGCCGGCCTCGGTGCAAGGCGCCAATGCGCCGGCCGAGTTGATGGCCGCGCTGAGCGCTTTGTACCAATTGAACAGCGTGCCGATTGACGTGATTCTGCTGGTGCGCGGCGGCGGTGCGCTGGAAGACCTGTGGGCCTTCAACGACGAGGCACTGGCACGGCTGATGGTGCAAAGCCCGGTGCCGATCATTTGTGGCGTCGGCCACGAGACCGACTTCACCATTGCCGACTTCGTGGCCGACCTGCGCGCGCCCACGCCCACCGCCGCCGCCGAGCTGGTGGCGCAGCCGCGCGAGGCCTGGCTGGGCGCGCTGGAGCTGGCGCAGCGGCGCTTGGGTGATGCCGTGCTGCGCCAGCTTGACCGCCAGGGCCAGCGGCTGGACCGGGCCGTTGCGCGCCTGGGGCGACCCTCGGAGCGCCTGGCCAGCCAGCGCCTGCGGCTGGCGGCCAGTGCCCATGGCCTGCAAAGCGCGGCCCGGCATTTTTTGCAGCAAAAGGAACAGCATCAGCAGCGCCTGGCGGCCCAATTGCCCACCGCCCTGCAGCGCGCCTGGCAGCAGCAGGCGCAGCGGCTGGAGCGGGCCGGCCTGCGCCTGAACCTGCTCGACCCGCAGCTGGTGCTGGCGCGCGGTTACGCCATGCTGTCCGACGAGCAGGGCAACACCATTGCCAGTTGCCGGCAGACCGCGCCGGGCCAGGCGGTCAAGGCTACCCTTGTTGACGGCACGGTTGATTTGAGAGTCGTGTAAGCTACTCTCCGGAAGTTTTTACAATTTCATTTCTGCAACTCAACACCGAGGATCACATGGAACATACTTTGCCCGCCCTGCCTTTTGCGATGGATGCCCTGGCACCCCACTATTCACAGGAAACCCTGGAATACCACTACGGCAAGCACCACAACGCGTATGTGGTCAACCTCAACAACCTGCAAAAGGGCACCGAGTTTGAAAGCATGGACCTCGAGTCCATCGTCAAGAAATCCAGCGCCGGCATCTACAACAATGCCGCCCAGATCTGGAACCACACCTTCTTCTGGAATTGCATGACCCCCAACGGCGGCGGTGAACCCAGCGGCGCGCTGGCGGCTGCCATCAACGCCAAGTGGGGCTCTTACGCCGCGTTCAAGGAAGCCTTCGTCAAGAGTGCTGTCGGCAACTTCGGCTCCGGCTGGACCTGGCTGGTGAAAAAGGCCGACGGTTCGGTGGACATCGTCAACATGGGTGCTGCCGGCACGCCCCTGACCACCGCCGACAAGGCGCTGTTGACGGTTGACGTCTGGGAGCACGCCTATTACATCGACTACCGCAACCTGCGTCCCAAATATGTGGAAACCTTCTTGAGCAACCTGGTGAACTGGCGCTTCGCTGAAGCCAACTTTGCCTGAGACCTTGCCAAGGCACTAATCAGTTGGGGTCAGAGCACGTCGCTGCGCGAGTGGTCTGACCCGCAAGCTTCAAGTAAGCCACCCTCGGGTGGTTTTTTTTGTGCCGATCACTGTTGCCGGTCAGCGGGCAATCTGCGCCGCCAGGGCCTCGCCCATTGTTGTCGTCGAAGCATCGCCGCCCAGATCAGGCGTGCGCGGGCCTTGTTTCAAAACAGTCTCGATGGCCGCGACGATGGCATCGTGCGCCTGGCGCATCACGCCTTGCCCATCACCCAGAAAGTCCAGCATCAGCGCACCCGACCAAATCATGGCCACCGGGTTGGCAATGTTCTTGCCGTAGATGTCGGGCGCCGAGCCATGCACCGGCTCGAACAGCGACGGAAAGACACGCTCCGGGTTGAGGTTGGCCGAAGGCGCCAGGCCGATGGTGCCGGTGGTGGCCGGGCCCAGATCCGACAGGATGTCGCCAAACAGGTTGGTGGCCGCCACCACGTCAAAGCGGCCGGGCTGCAGCACGAAGCGCGCGGACAGGATGTCGATGTGCTGCTTGTCCAGCGTCACCTCGGGGTAGGCGCTGGCCACCGCATCGGCCCGGCTGTTCCACCAGGGCATGCTGATGGCGATGCCGTTGGACTTGGTGGCCAGCGTCAGGTGCTTGCGCGGGCGGCTTTGGGCCAGCTCAAACGCGTATTTCAGCAGCCGGTCGGCGCCGTGGCGCGAATAGACCGACTCCTGGATCACGATTTCGCGCTCGGTGCCCTCGTACATGATGCCGCCCAGCGCGGTGTATTCGCCCTCGGTGTTCTCGCGCACCACAAA
>NZ_JAMPXE010000051.1 GCF_023701345.1 Rhodoferax sp.
CCGGGATGCACCGCCTGGGCGCCAGTGGCCTGAGCGGCTTCGATGATCTTTTCCCAGCGCAAATAGCTGTCTTTGGGCGCGCTGCCGCCAATGTGGACCGATTCATCACAGGCGGCAACGTGTTTGGCATGGGCATCGGCATCGGAGTACACCGCCACCGTTTTGATGCCCATGCGGCGTGCGGTAGCCGCCACCCGGCAGGCAATTTCACCGCGATTGGCGCTCAGAATCTTATTAAACATGGGTGACCTCCGCGCTGCAATTTCCTTGGCCCGCTGCGCGTGCCTGGCGTTTTAGCTTCGCTGCTGCGCCGCTTTGCGGCTGGTCACCGCGGTTGGCGATCAGGATTTTTGTGAACATGTTGGTCTCCGTCGGAATGAATTCAAGCGCAAATTAATTGGAATCTGACCCCAATTAAGTGAGCCAGTTGGGTTTGCGCTTTTGCAGGAAGGACTGCACGCCCTCCTTGCCCTCGGGGCTGGCGCGAATGCCGGCAATGCCTTGCACGGTGTGGACGATCAGGGCGGCGTCGATCTCCTTGCCCGCCACGTCATGCAGCAGGGTCTTGCATTCCTTGACCGCGTTGGGGCTGGCATTGACCAACGCCTTGGTGATGTCCGCCACCTGTTCATCGAGTTGCGCGGCGAGCACCACTGAGTGGACAAAACCGATGCGCAAGGCCTCGGCCGCATCAAAACGCTCGGCGGTCAAAAAGTAGCGGTGCGCGGCGCGCGCGCCCATGGCACGAATCACATAGGGGCTGATGGTGGCCGGGTAAAGTCCCAGCTTGACCTCACTGAGGCAGTAGTTGGCGGTGTCCACGCTCACCGCCATGTCGCAGGCGGCCACCAGGCCCATGCCACCGGCAACCACGTCGCCCTGGATGCGCGCCACCGTGGGTTTTGGGCAGATGTAAATGACGCGCAGCATCTCGGCCAGTTGCCCGGCATCCGCCAGGTTTTCGGCTTGGCTGTAGTCGGCCATGCGCCGCATCCAGTTGAGGTCGGCGCCAGCGCAGAAAGCCATGCCTTCTGCGGCCAGCACAATGGCGCGCACCTGCGGGTCCTGACCCAACTGGGTGAAGGCATGGGTGAGTTCGGCAATCACCTCGTCATTGAAAGCATTGCGCACCTCGGGACGGTTCAGGGTGACCGTGGCGCAGTGGCCGGTCGTGGAAATCGAGATGGATGGCATGGTGTCCGCGCTCACATCCGAAACAGGCCAAAGCGCGTGTCTTCAATCGGCGCGTTGCGCGTCGCGCTCAGGCCCAGCGCCAGCACGCGGCGGGTGTCGGCCGGGTCGATGATGCCGTCGTCCCACAGGCGCGCGCTGGCGAAATAGGGGTGGCCCTGGGTTTCGTACTGGCTGCGGATCGGCGCCTTGAAAGCTTCTTCTTCCGCCGCGCTCCACTGCCCGCCCTTGAGTTCGATGCCATCGCGACGCACCGTGGCCAGCACACTCGCGGCCTGCTCGCCGCCCATCACCGAAATGCGCGCGTTGGGCCACATCCACAAAAATCGGGGCCCGAAGGCGCGGCCGCACATGCCGTAATTGCCGGCGCCAAAACTGCCGCCGATGATGATGGTGAATTTCGGAACGCTGGCGGTCGCCACCGCAGTCACCATCTTGGCGCCGTTGCGCGCGATACCTTCGTTCTCGTATTTGCGCCCGACCATGAAGCCGGTGATGTTCTGCAAGAAGACCAAGGGAATCCTGCGCTGGCAGCAGAGTTCGATGAAATGTGTGCCTTTGAGCGCCGATTCGCTGAACAGAATGCCGTTGTTGGCGATGATGCCCACCGGCATGCCCTCGATGCGGGAAAAACCGCAGACCAGCGTGGTACCAAAGCGCGACTTGAATTCGTCAAAGTCAGAGTCATCGACGATGCGGGCGATGATCTCGCGCACATCGAAGGGCTTGCGGGTGTCCACCGGGATCACGCCGTAAAGCTCTTGCGCCGCATATTTGGGCGCGGCGGGTGCATGGTCGGTGGCGACCTGGAGCTTGCCCTTGTTCAGGTTTTTCACGGCGCATCTCGCCAGCGCCAGCGCGTGCATGTCGTTTTGCGCCAGATGATCCGCCACACCAGACAGGCGCGTGTGCACGTCGCCGCCACCCAGATCTTCGGCGGTGACCACCTCGCCGGTGGCGGCTTTCACCAGCGGCGGGCCACCCAGAAAAATGGTGCCCTGGTTCTTGACAATAATGGCCTCGTCACTCATGGCCGGCACATAGGCGCCGCCGGCGGTGCAGCTGCCCATGACCACGGCAATTTGCGCCAGACCCTGCGCGCTCATGGTGGCCTGATTGAAGAAGATGCGGCCAAAATGGTCACGGTCCGGGAACACCTCGTCCTGGTTGGGCAAGTTGGCCCCGCCCGAGTCCACCAGGTAAATGCAGGGCAGCCGGTTTTGCTGCGCAACTTCCTGCGCGCGCAGGTGCTTTTTGACCGTCATCGGGTAGTAGGTGCCGCCTTTGACGGTAGCGTCGTTGCAGACAATCATGCAGTCCACCCCTTCGATGCGGCCAATGCCGGCAATCAAACCGGCACCGGGCGCGCTGTCGCTGCCGTCGCGGTCCGGGTACATGCCCAAAGCGGCGAGCGGCGAGAGTTCCAGAAACGGCGTGCCGGGGTCGAGCAGCATCTGCACCCGGTCGCGCGGCAGCAGCTTGCCGCGCGCCGTGTGTTTGGCTCGGGCCGCGTCGCCGCCACCCAGCTCGACCTGGGTGACTTTGGCATTCAGGTCATCCACCAAAATCCGCATGGCGGCGGCGTTGGCACAAAAATCAGCAGAGCGGGCGTTGAGTTTCGTCTCCAGAACGGACATGGCATGCTTTCGGTGAGTCAGAGAGGACCTTGCATTGGCAAGCGATTGTGATCTGCCGAGCATAGAACGACAAGCGGGAGATGGGTTGTCACGCAGGTTGCAAATCGTGCCATCTTTGGCGATACTTTGCACCATGCCAGATGCCAGCCATTCAACCCAGGATAAACCCGCCATGAGCGTCCTGGGAGCCCATGCCAAATCGCTGGCTATCACACCGGTCGCCTTTGTCCAGGCCATTGTGCAGGCCTATGAGAAATACGGAAAAAACCCCACGGCAGCGCTGCGCTCAGCACAAATCAAGCCAGAATTTTTGTGCAATTCTGGCCATCGCATCAGCGCCTTGCAAATGGAGCGCATCTCGGGCGCCGCCATGCAGGAGCTTGACGACGAGGCACTGGGCTGGTTCAGCCGCCGCTTGCCCTGGGGCAGCTACGGCATGCTGGCGCGCGCCTCCATCAGCGCGCCCAAGCTGGGCGTGGCCTTGCAGCGCTGGTGCCGTCACCATGGCCTGATAGCCGACGACATCCGCCTCAGGCTCGCCACCACGGGTGAGCAAGCAACGTTGACGATCACCGAACACGCTGACCTGAAAGCGTTGCGCGAGTTCTGCCTGGTCTCGGTGCTGCGCAATTTTCATGGCCTGGCCTGTTGGCTGATTGACTCACGCATTGCCTTGCAGGGCGCACAATTTCCGTTTGCCGCGCCGGCGCATCAGGACGTTTACAGCGTGCTGTTTTCCGGCCCCACCGTGTTTGAGGCGGCATCAGCCGCGATCCGTTTCGATGCACGTTACCTGGAATTGCCGCTCAGGCGCGACGAGGCCGCTTTGCAGCAGATGCTCAAGCACGCACTGCCCCTCACCGTTTTGCAATACCGGCGCGACCGCCTGCTGGTGCAGCGGGTGCGCCAGGCCTTGAGCACCCAGCCCGCCAACACCCACAGCGCCGACGACCTGGCCACGCTGCTGGCGATGTCGCCGCGCACCCTGCACCGCCAACTCAAGGAAGAAGGCGCATCATTGCAGGCGCTGAAAGACGAGGTGCGCCGGCAGCGGGCACAGGAACTGTTGCTGCGTACCACCCGTCCGATCAAACAGGTCGCGCAGGCCAGCGGGTTTCAGAATGAAAAGAGTTTCATGCGCGCCTTCAAGGATTGGACCGGAAAGTCACCCGCGGAATTCAGGCAGAGCAGCGGCAACGCGCCTGGATCACCCGGCGGCTAGCAGCACCGGCACATCGGCCATGCGGCGAAATACCTGGCTCGCACCTGCCAGCAGCAAGGCGGCATCCCCCTCTGGCCGAGGACTGTAAGCCCACACCGTGGCGCCGGCCGCCACGCCCGCCGTGATGCCCACGCTGGTGTCTTCGATCACCAGGCACTGGTGACCCGGCACATTCAGATGCTCGGCAGCCGCCAGATACACATCGGGCGCGGGCTTGGAGCGCGGCATTTCATGGCCGCTGAAAACCCTGCCCTCAAAGAAGCCCAACAAGTCAACCTTGCTCAACTGCATTTCCACTTTGAAGCGGTCAGCGCCTGACGCGCAGGCAATGCGCCCCTGGGTGGCATCATGCGCCGCCTGCACCGCTGCCTTGGCACCCGGGATCACTTCGAGCCCGGCAATGAGCGCCTGGTTGCGCCGTTGGTAAAAGCTGTTGAGCCAGTCCTGCGTCAAGGGTTGGCCGGTGCGCGCCTCGATCTCGGCGCGTTCTTCACGCACGGTTTTGCCGACAAAGTAACTCATGCATTCGGCCAGCGTCATGGACCAGCCGGATTCATCCAGCATGTCGCGCAGCACCTGGTTGGTCAAGGGCTCGCTGTCGACCAGCACACCATCGCAGTCAAACAAAATTGCGTCAAATTTCATGTCTTGTACCCTTCCGTCCTAAGCCTTGGCGTGGCGGCGCGCCTTGTGTTGTTCATAGGTTTCCACCGGGGCGCCCTGCCTGACCCACGCGGTAAAACCGCCATCGATGTGCGCCACGTTGGTCATGCCCATGGCTTGCAGCGCCTGGGTGGCCAGCGCGCTGCGCCAGCCGGCACCGCAAAACAGAATGAATTCCCTGGACTCATCGCCAAACACCGGCTTGTAATAGGGCGAGGCCGGGTCCACCCAGAACTCCAGCATGCCGCGCGGCGCGTTGATGCAGTCCGGCACGGTGCCTTCGCGTTCCAGCTCCCGCACGTCACGGATGTCAACCACTTGCACATGGGGATCGCTCAGGCGGGCCTTGACCTCGTCCACAGAATAAGTCCTGACTTGGGCCATGGCCTCGGCCACGAGTTGTTGGCAGCCTTTGGTGATCGGCATGGGAAGTCTCCTGTTGAAAAATAAGGGGCTAACTTTACTTGCGCCAGAACTGCGGCACAAACAGCACCATCACGGCCAGCAACTCAAGCCGCCCGAGCAACATGGCCACGGTGCAAATCCAGGTCTGAAAATCAGTGAGCACACCAAAATTGGAGGCCGGTCCGACCTGTCCCAAACCAGGGCCAATGTTGTTCAGGGTGGCCACCACCGCAGAAAACGCCGTGACGATGTCAAGCCCGGTGAGCAGCATCAGCATGGTCAAGCCGATGGTGCTGGCGCCATAAATCAGCATGTAGGCCATCACCGCCGCAATCACCGTGACCGCAATGGTGGTGCGCCCCATGGTGACCGGGTTCACCACGCGCGGGTGGATGGCGCGCACCAGCTCGCGGCGCGACTGTTTGATAAGCAGCAACATGCGCACCATCTTGATGCCGCCCCCGGTGGAGCCCGCGCACGACACAAAGGTGCCCAGAAACATCAACCAGACCGGCGCAAACACCGGCCACAAGGCATAGTCCGCCGACGCATAGCCGGTGGTGGTGGCTACCGACACCACATGAAAAGCGGCGGCGCGCAGCGCCTCACCATACTGGTCAAAGGCGCCATGAAACATCAGCAATGCCGCCATGCCCAGGGCCGAGGCTAGCAAAACCAACACATAAGTCCGTACTTCGGTATCAAGCCACATGGACCGAAATGAGCGCGCTCGCCAGACGATGAAATACCGGGCAAAGCTGATACCGGAGAGCGCCATGAAAACGATGGCCACCCCTTCGATGTCGCGCGAATCCCAGAAGCCAAAACTGGCATCGTGCGACGAAAACCCGCCCAGGCCCATGGTGCTGCACATGTGCATGAAGGCATCGGCCCAGCTCATGCCCGCCTGCTGATAAGCCAGCATGCAGGCCGCAGAAAACACAAAATACACGCCCCACAGGCCGCGCGCCGTCTCGGCGATGCGCGGTGTCAGTCGTGCATCTTTCATGGGACCGGGCGTTTCAGCCTTGTAGAGCTGCACGCCACCCAGGCCCAGCAAGGGCAACACCGCCACCACCAGCAGCATCACCCCCAGGCCGCCAATCAGCTGCAAAAAACAGCGCCACACGTTCACCGAGACCGGCAAGCTGTCCAGCCCGGAGAACGCCGTGGCCCCGGTGGCGGTCAGGCCACTCATGGCCTCAAAATAGGCATCGGTCCAGCTCAGGCCGTCAATGGCCAGCACCAGCGGAACCGCAGAGCAGGCGGGCAGCACCGTCCACACCAGATTGACCAGCAGGAAACCATCGCGCGGCATCAACTCCCGGTGAAAACGATGGGTGAGCAACCAGAGCAACAGCCCAAGGCCCAGCGTGATCGCCATGCTTTGCAACCAAACGTCAAGCAATGCCGGCGCATCCAGCTGCCAGGCCCAGGCCATGGGCACCAAAAACAGCAGGGCATAACCCACCATGATGCGGGCCAGAATGTTGAGCGCCGGAGCCAGGCTGGTCATGGTCTAAAAGAAGCTGACGTTCACCTGAAACAACTTTTCCACCGGCTTGAGCAAACGCTTGTTGGGAATGAAGATGATGATGCGGTCAGCCTCCTGGATCACCAGGTCGTGGTGCGGCATCAACACCTCGCAATCCCGCCCCTCGCCACGCACGATGACGCCAAAACGGGCGCCGTCTGGCAGCTTGACCTGCTCAATGCGCCGCCCCACCAGTTGGGATGTCTTGGCATCGCCCCGCGCCACCCCTTCCAGCGCCTCGGCCTCACCGCGACGCAGGCTGTGTACCGCCGCCAGCGCACCGCGGCGCACATGCACCAGCAGCTCGCCAATCACGGTTTGCGCCGGCGAGATGGCAATGTCAATGGTGCTGCCCTGCATCATTTCGGCATAAATGCGCCGGTTGATCAAGGCTATGACGCGCCTGGCCCCGAGCCGCTTGGCCAGCATGGCGGACAGGATGTTGTCTTCATCGTCGTTGGTCAGCGAGATGAACAGATCCATCTGCCCCACGCCCTCTTCGAGCAGCAGGGTTTCATCGGCGGAGTCGCCTTCGAGCACCAGCATGCTCGAAGGCAGCTCCCCGGCCAGGTACTTGCAACGCTTGTGGTCTCGCTCAATGATCTTGACCTCACACTGCCCGACCAGGCTGCGCGCCAGCCGCAGGCCCACCTTGCCGCCGCCCGCAATCATGACGCGGCGCACCGGCTGGTCGTTGTTGTGAATGGCCCGCAGCACGTCCCGAATCTTTTGCTTGTCGGCCAGCACAAAGACCTCGTCACCGGCCAGCACGCGGGTATCGGCCGCCACCGGCACTTCAGCGTCCTGCCGGTAGAGCGCCACCACGCGCATCTCGGCCCAGGGAAAGAGTTCGCGAAATTCGCCAATGGTGTGGTTGACCAGGGGACTGCCTTGGGCGGCGCGCATAGCAACCAGATGCGCCCGGCTGCGCGAGAACTCCAGCACCTGCAGCGCTTCAGGGTAGTCGATGAGCTTGTGGATGTAGTGCATCACCGACTCTTCGGGACAAATCACATGCGTCACACCAAAGCCTGACTTGCCCAACAAGGCATCGCCCTCAATGAACTCGGGCGAGCGCAGGCGCGCCACGGTGACGGGGATGCCAAACACGTCATGCGCCACCTTGCAGGCGGTCAGATTGGTCTCATCGAGGGCGGCGCAGGCGACAAACAGGTCGGCATCTTCGGCGCCGGCGCTGCGCAGCACCGAGGGTTGAATGCCATTGCCCGGCACGCCGCGCAAATCCAGCCGGTCTTCCAGGTCGCGCAGCAACTCGGGATCAGGGTCGATCAGGGTGATGTCGTTTTGCTCGGAAACCAGGCTCTCGGCGACGCTTTCGCCCACGCGCCCGGCTCCCAGAATGATGATGCGCATAAAGGGTGCCTTGTGTTGGGCGAATCATAACTGTGCGCGGATAGCCGCTTCGCATGCTGCGGCCTGTCCCACAAGCTTGGCCAGCCAACATCCGACGATCAGTTGGGGACAGAGCTGGCACGCATGGCGTGCTGCGGTCTGTCCCACAAGCTTATAAGTTTCTCTGAATGATGATTTTCTGCACGTCGGAGGTGCCTTCGTAAATCTGGCAGACGCGCACGTCGCGGTAGATGCGCTCCACCGGGAAGTCGCTGACCACACCGTAGCCACCCAGGGTCTGGATGGCGGCGCTGCACACTTTTTCGGCCATTTCGCTGGCAAACAGCTTGGCCATGGCGGCTTCCTTGAGGCAGGGCTTGCCGGCATCGCGCAATGACGCCGCATGCCAGATCAATTGCCGAGCCGCTTCCAGTTGGGTGGCGCACTCGGCCAGCCTAAAGCCCACCGCCTGGTGGTTGAAAATGGCGGTGCCAAAGCTCTGACGCTCTTTGGCATAGGCCAGCGCCACCTCGAACGCACTGCGCGCCATGCCCACGCTTTGCGCGGCGATGCCGATGCGCCCGCCCTCCAGCCCGCCCAAAGCAATGCCATAGCCCTGGCCCTCGGTGCCGATCAGGTTCTCTGCGGGAATGCGGCAGTTGTCAAAGTTGATCTGCGCGGTGTCGCTGCTGTGCTGGCCCAGCTTGTCTTCGAGCCGCGCAACCACGTAGCCGGGCGCATTGGTGGGCACCAGAAAGGCGCTCATGCCTTTCTTGCCGGCGCCCTTGTCGGTGACCGCGATGACGATGGCCACGTCGCCATGTTTGCCGCTGGTGATGAACTGCTTGACCCCATTGATGACGTAGTCGTCACCGTCCTTGACCGCGGTGGTGCGCAGGCTGGAGGCGTCCGAGCCCACATGCGGCTCGGTCAGACAAAAGGCGCCCAGCATCTGCCCTTGCGCCAGGGGTGTCAGCCACTGCTTTTTCTGCTCTGGGTTGCCGTAGCGCATCAGGATGGCGTTGACCGGGCAGTTGGTCACGCTGATCACGGTGCTGGTGCCGCCGTCACCGGCGGCAATTTCTTCCAGCACCAGCGCCAGCGTGAGGTAGTCGAAGTTGGCGCCGCCAAATTCCTCGGGCACGCAAATGCCGTAGGCGCCCAGCGCCGCCAGACCCTGGTGCGCCGCCTTGGGAAAGTGGTGCTCCTTGTCCCAGCGTGCGGCGTTCGGCCAGAGTTCGGCCTGGGCGAAAGCGCGCACCGCGTCGCGCACCTGTTCCTGGTCTTGTGTCAGCAGCATGGTTGTTGTGTCCAGATCGTGAGGAAGGGAATTACCACCCGGCAAACGGCCGGCCGTCGTGGTGGAAAAACTGGCCCTTCTGGGCCGGCGTCAGGTTGGCGAGCGTGGCGAGCATGGCGCGCACGCTGTCTGCAGCGCTCAGGGGTGCGTTGGGTCCGCCCAGGTCGGTGCGCACCCAGCCGGGGCATAACGCGACCAGGATGGCGGCCGGGTAGTCATGCTGGGCCGAGGCCACCGCCATGTTGAGCGCGGCCTTGCTGACGCGGTAGGTCCAGCCCTGGCTGGATTCCACACTGCCGATATGCCCCATGCCGCTGCTGATGAAGCCAAAGCGGCCCTGCGCGGCCTCGACCAGCGGCGCCACCTGCGGCAGCACCTGCATGGCGCCCAGCACATTGGTGTGCAGCGTCTGGTCAAACAGCTCGCGCGTGGGCGGCGAGAGCGCCGTGCCGGACGCGTAGACGCCGGCGACATACAGCGCGGTGTCGATCTTTTCGCCATCAAGCTGCCAGGCCAGGCCGCTCACGCTGGCCGGCTGGCTCACGTCGACAGTCAGCACTTCCGCGCCCAGCGCCTCAGCGCGCGCGCGTCCGGCGGCGTCCCGCACGGTGGCAATGACGCGCTCGCCCGCTTCGGTGTACTGGCGAACGAATTCCAGGCCGATACCCCGGGATGCGCCGATAACCAGAACAACAGACATGATGCTTGGAGGCCTGAATGCCGCGCCGCGCTCAGGCTACTTCAAGCGCGATCGCGGTCGCCTCGCCGCCGCCAATGCACAGGCTGGCCACGCCTTTTTTGAGGCCCCTGGCCTTCATCGCATACATCAGCGTGACCATGATGCGGGCGCCGCTGCAGCCAATCGGGTGGCCGAGGGCGCAGGCGCCGCCATTGACATTGACGATGTCGTGACTCAAGCCGAGCTCGTGCATCAGCGCCATCGGCACCACGGCAAAAGCCTCGTTGACTTCCCACAGCTCCACATCCTTGACGTTCCAGCCCGCCTTGGCCAGCACCTTGTTGACCGAGCCGATCGGCGCGGTGGCAAACCAGTTGGGCTCCTGCGCGTGCACGGCGTGGGCCACCACGCGCGCCAGCGGTTTGAGGCCGAGGCTGGCGGCGGTGGAGGCACGCATCATGACCAGCGCGGCGGCACCGTCGTTGATGCTGGAACTGCTGGCCGCCGTGATGGTGCCGTCTTTTTTGAACGCGGGTTTGAGCGAACTGATCTTGTCGAGCTTGACCTTGCCTGGGCCTTCGTCAATCGACACGAGCACCTCACCGGCACGGGTCTTGACCGTGACCGGCGCAATCTCGGCCGCAAAGGCACCCGATTTGGTCGCCGCCTGCGCGCGCTGCACGCTGGTGGTGGCAAAGGCGTCCTGCTGTTCACGGGTAAAACCATATTTGGCGGCGCAGTCTTCGCCAAAAGTGCCCATCGAACGGCCGGGCTCGTAAGCGTCTTCGAGGCCGTCGAGCATCATGTGGTCAAAAATGCGGTCGTGGCCGATGCGGTAACCACCACGCGCCTTGGGCAGCAGGTAGGGCGCGTTGGTCATGCTCTCCATGCCGCCGGCCACCAGCACGTCGGCACTGCCAGCGGCCAGCATGTCGTTGGCAAACATGGCGGCGCGCATGGCCGAGCCGCACATTTTGGACAGCGTGACCGCACCCGCGCTCAAGGGCAAGCCGCCTTTGAGCGCCGCCTGACGCGCCGGCGCCTGGCCCTGGCCCGCCATCAGGCAGTTGCCAAACAGCACCTCGTTGACCAGCTCCGGGTTAACGCCGGCACGGGCCACCGCAGCCCGAATGGCCACGCCGCCCAGGTCGTGCGCCGCCAGAGAAGAAAAGTCACCCTGGAAAGAACCCATGGGGGTGCGGGCTGCGCCCACGATCACAATTTGCTCTGCCATGGTGGCTCCTGAAAATGAAAGGAAGCCACCATTGTAATAGTTGACGTTTACGTTAACGTCAATCTCATGCAACACGACTTTTCAGTGGTGCTCGGGTTTGGCAATCCATCTCAGCGCAAGCCATGCGCACCCCGGGCAGATTTCAGGGTGGCGCGTGTGCTCACTTCAGCCAGACCCTGCACGTAGTTTCCCACTTGGTTGGTCAAGCGCTTGAACCACTGGCGGTACCGGTTCACACTAGACGCACACAGGGGCACCAACACATAACGTGCGGGCACGCCACCCGCAGCCCCGGGATGCCGGTCGCTTTGAATCAGCACATGGTTTTCATGTAAATCCAGCGTGCTACCAGCCACCAAAAACCGGTCCACGGCATCACCAGGGCGGGTCAGCCACAGGCAGCCGCTGCACACCTCCAGGCGAACGCCCTCTGAGGCATTGATCAGGCGGCACTGTTGGTGCAACAGCGTGAGGGCGGGAGAGATGTGATGCATGTGCAACTCCTTAAAAGTGAGGGTTCGTTACGTGGCGAGCCCATGGGCCTTACTGTCCACGCTTGCCGCCTCATTGCCCAGACACAACGTGCGCTCATGTGAAGGACAGCACAGCCCGATTTGGCTGCATCTGTGCTGCACCGCCTGGGAAATATCTGTACTGCTGATTCAGACGACGCAAACTGCAAAAAGGCCCTGGTTTGCTTTAGCATGGGAACCATGAGCCCCAACCCTGTTGCCTCCCCGGACACGCCATCGCCAGCGTCAACAACGGTACCGCTGTACCTGCAAATCGCCCTGCGCATGGCGCAAATGGTGGCCAGCGGTGCACTCAAGGTGGGGCAGCGACTGCCTTCGGTACGCGACTCGGCGGTGCAAAACGGGGTGTCGGTATCCACCGTGGTGCAGGCGTTTCACTACCTGGAAGAACACGGTCTGGTGCAGCCACGGCCCAAGGCGGGCTACTTCGTGGCCAGCGCCAGCAAAACCCTGGCCACCAACCTGGTGCGCAAAATCCGGCGTCAGCCCGCCGTGGCCCATGCGCAGACCGAGACCGCACCCGCCGTAACAGCAACCAAACCAGTGGCCAGCTTTGCCGGCTATTCGCCCAAAGACAAAGATTTTTTTGATACCGATCGCATTCGCGTGGCCTTGAGCCGTGCCACGCGCCTGAAACGCGACACCTTGATCGAGTACACCAGTTCGGCCGGTACCGCTGCCCTGCGTGATGCCGTGGCATTGCGCGCACTGCACCTGGGCTGTGCGCTGCGGGGGGAGGACATCGTCATCACGGCCGGGTGCATCCAGGCCATCACACTGTGCCTGCAGGCAGTGACCCAGCCCGGTGATCTGGTGGCGATAGAAAGCCCTACCTTCTTCGGGTTTCTGGATGTGTTGGCATCCATGCACCTGAAAGCGCTGGCCATCCCGACCGACTCGCGCACCGGGGTGTCGTTGCCCGCGTTGCAGTTGGCCCTGCAAACCCAACCGATCCGCGCCGTTCTGCTGGTGCCCACCCTGTCCAACCCGCAAGGTGCCGTGATGCCGTTGACGCAAAAACGCGCCCTGGCCCAGTTGGTGACGCAACACCAGGTACCCTTGATTGAAGACGTGGTGTTCAACGACCTGTTGGCCAGCGATGCGCGGCGCAAAGCCGTCAAGGCCTTTGACACCCAAGGCTGGGTCATGACCTGCGGCTCATTTGCCAAAACGGTTTCGCCCGGCATCCGCCTGGGCTGGGTCGAGGCGGGGCGCTGGAGCCAGGCCGTGGCGACCCTGAAAAAGGTGCAAGGCGCGTCCACCAACGCGGTACTGGAATACGCCCTGGCCGATTTGCTCACCCAAGGCAACTACGAAGCCCATCTGCGGCGGCTGTGCCTGCAAATGAAACAACGCCTGGGGCAGGCGCGTCGGCTGATCCAAACCAGTTTTCCAAGGGGCACGCGGGTCTACGACCCGCCCGCAGGCTACACCCTGTGGGTTGAACTACCGGTTCAGGTGGACACGATGGTCTTGTTCGCGCTGTGCAAGGCGCACGGCATTCTGATCGGCCCCGGCCAGCTGTTTTGTTCCAGCCAGCAGTACCGGCATTTCCTGCGCTTGAGCTTTGCCGGAGCCTGGGGCGCGGTTGAACAGGACGCGCTGACTGAAGTGGGCCGATTGGCCTGCACGCTGCAAGCGGATAGACAAGTCCAACCCGCGCCAGACTCAACCCAGATCGGCAGAACCGATTTCATGTATGGGGACCGGGTCTGCGTCCACGATTTGTGGTGACAGCGCACACAGCTTGACCGGCATCACCCCTGCGTCCGCTCCGGGTGAAAGCGTTTTTCTTGCTCGTAGGGGAACACGTCGTACACGTAACCCGCCTGGATGCGCTCCTTATGGCTCTGCCAGAACGTCACATCGAGCAGGTCGGCGTGGTGCTGCATGAACACCGCTTTCACCGCCGGGTTGCCCAGCAGGAACGGGCCAAAGGTCTCGGGGAACACGTCTTTCGGGCCCACGGTGTACCAGACCTCGCCCGACATTTCGTCTTCTTCGTTGCGCGGCTGGGGCACCCGGCGAAAGACGCAGTCGGTGATGTATTCGATCTCGTCGTAGTCGTAGAACACCACCTTGCCGTGGCGCGTGATGCCAAAGTTTTTCCACAACATGTCACCGGGAAAAATGTTGGCGGCCACCAGGTCCTTGATGGCGTTGCCGTACTCGATCACGCCGCGCTCCAACTGCTCATGGGCACGCTGTGCCTGCGGGCTGGTGTTGGCGGGGTCGGCACCGCCCGCATCAAAGGCTTCCTGCAGGTAAATGTTGAGCGGAATCATGCGCCGCTCGATGTAGACGTGCTTCAGAATCACTTCGGTCTGGCCGTCGCCATCGCGGTCGCTGATCTCAAGCTGGCTGGGGGCGAATTTTTCGATTTCGGCAATCAGTTCGTCGGCGAAACGCTGGCGCGGGAAACCCACCTCGCTGTACTCCAGCGTGTCCGCCATGCGGCCAACGCGGTCGTGCTGCTTGACCAGCAGGTACTTGCCCTTGATCTGCTCGCGACTGGTTTCCTTGGGCGGCGGATAAAAATCCTTGATGACCTTGAACACGTAGGGAAAGCTGGGCAGATCGAACACCAGCATGACCATGCCCTTGATACCCGGCGCGGTGCGGAACTGGTCGGTGGAGTGGCGCAGGTGGTATAAAAAGTCGCGGTAAAACAGGGTCTTGCCCTGCTTGGCCAGGCCCAGCGCGTTGTAAAGCTCATTGCGTGGCTTGCGCGGCATCAAGCCGCGCAAAAATTGCACGTAAGCACTGGGGATCTCCATGTCCACCATGAAGTAGGCGCGCGCAAAGCTGAACAGCATGTGCAGGTCGTCCTCGCCGAACAGCACCGCGTCAATGGCAAGCTTTTCTTCGCCCTTGACGTACAGGATCGGCAAGGCAAAGGCAAACTCTGTGAAGCCGTTGATCAGCCGGCCCACAATGTAGGCGCCCTTGTTGCGGAAAAACAGACCGGTCAGCACCTGAATCTGAAAATTGGCACGCAAGGTGGCATCGCCCAGCAGGCCGGTCATCACCTCGGCCACCCGGCCTACGTCACGCGGCAGGTCTGCAAATTCGCGCCGCAGGTCAAAGTCCCCGACCATCTGCAGCAGGACCTCATGCAGGTTGCCGGTGCTCGGGTAATACGCGCGGTAGGTGGGGCGCGACTCGGACTCGCTGTTTTCAATGTACTCGGTACTCACCGCCGGGCGAATGAAAATGAAATCATTCTGGAAATAGCTGCGGTGCAGAATCTTGGTGGTGACTGAATTGAAAAAAGTCTCGGCCAATTCAGGCTGATGGTGATCCACCAGCAAACCGATGTAATGCAGCTTGACCTGGTGCCAGATGGCCATGGGCTGCTCACCCGCCTTGAACTCGCGCTCCAGCCGCATCGAGCATTCCCGCACGCGCAAATCATAAAACTCGATGCGCTCACGCTGCGCCCGCTGCTGGCCATGCCAGTCCGCCGTCTCAAAACGGTGCTTGGCGCGCGCCGACTCGGTCCGAAACAGCCGGTAATGGCGGTTGAAACCGTCCATCATCGCTTTGGCGATGTCGTAGGCCAGCGTGGAATCGAGACGGGCGGGGAACATGAAGAGCCTTTACCTGTGGCGCGTCTCGACAGGGCTATTTTTGTAGCAGCGGACGGGGATAGCGCTTGAAGGCATTGCGGAAGACATTCACCACTTCGTGCGTTCCGGTCATGCTGACACCCAGATCATTCACCAACCCATCCTTGAGGCCATAACACCAGCCGTGCACCGCCACTTTCTGGCCGCGCGCCCAGGCATCCTGCAGCACGTTGCTGAGGGCCACGTTGCCCACCTGCTCGATCACGTTCATCTCGCACAAGGTGTCTTCCTGCTCGGCCACCGTCAAGTGGTCCAGACGCCGGCGGTGGCGCAACTTGACATCATGGACATGGCGCAGCCAGTTGTCGGCCAGCCCGACCCGGGTGCCGCGCAGGGCCGCCAGCACGCCGCCGCAACCGTAGTGACCCACCACCATGATGTGCTCGACCTTGAGGTGGTCCACGGCAAACTGGATCACCGACAAGGCGTTCAGATCCGAATGCACCACCACATTGGCAATGTTGCGATGCACAAACACCTCGCCCGGGTCCAGCCCGGTGATTTCGTTGGCCGGGACACGGCTGTCGGCGCAGCCAATCCAGAGGTATTTGGGCGTTTGTTGCTGCGCCAGCTGGCTAAAGAAACCCGGGCGCTGCGCTTCCATGCGCGCAGCCCAGACGATGTTGTTGTCGAGCAGGTGTTGAAGAGATGAGTTCATGTGCCAATGTTACCGGGTGTCCTGCCGCTTCAGCAGGTTTCAGAAAACAACTCGCGTCCAATCAGCATGCGCCGAATCTCCGAGGTGCCGGCGCCAATCTCGTAGAGCTTGGCATCGCGCCACAGGCGACCCAGCGGGTACTCGTTGATGTAGCCATTGCCGCCAAAAATCTGCACGCCCTCGCCGGCCATCCAGGTGGCTTTTTCGGCTGTCCACAAAATCACCGAGGCGCAGTCCTTGCGCACCTGGCGCACATGCTCCGCGCCTAGCAGGTCCAGATTCTTGGCCACGGTGTAGGCAAAGGAGCGCGCCGCCTGCAGCACGGTGTACATGTCGGCCACCTTGCCCTGAATGAGCTGGAACTCGCCAATGCTCTGGCCAAACTGCTTGCGGTCGTGGATGTAGGGAATCACGTTGTCCATCACCGACTGCATGATGCCCAGCGGCCCGCCGGTGAGCACGGCACGCTCGTAGTCGAGGCCGCTCATGAGCACCTTGGCGCCCATGTTGAGGCCGCCCAGGATATGCGACTCGGGCACCTCGACGTTGTTGAACACCAGCTCGCCGGTGTGGCTGCCGCGCATGCCCAGCTTGTCGAGCTTTTGCGCGATGCTGAAACCGGGCATGCCCTTTTCGATCAGGAAAGCCGTGACGCCACGCGCACCCAGTTCAGGTTCGCTTTTGGCATAAACCACCAGCGTGTCGGCGTCGGGCCCGTTGGTGATCCACATCTTGTTGCCGTTGAGCAGGTAGTAGCCGCCTTTGTCTTCGGCCTTGAGCTTCATCGACAGCACGTCGCTGCCGGCACCCGGCTCGCTCATGGCGAGTGCGCCGACATGTTCGCCGCTGATCAGCTTGGGCAGGTATTTCTGGCGTTGTTCCGGCGTGCCGTTGCGCCTGATCTGGTTCACGCACAGGTTGGAGTGCGCACCGTAGGACAGCCCCACCGAGGCGCTGGCGCGGCTGATTTCTTCCATCGCGATCATGTGCGCCAGGTAGCCCATGTTGGCGCCACCATACTCTTCACCCACGGTGATGCCGAGCACACCCAGCTCGCCCATCTTGCGCCACAAATCCATCGGGAACTGGTCGCTGCGGTCAATCTCGGCCGCACGCGGTGCGATCTCGGCCTGGGCAAAGTCGCGCACCGCATCGCGCAGTGCATCAATGTCTTCGCCAAGTTGAAAGTTGAGTCCGGGCAGGTTGTTCATGGGTTTTGTCTCCTGAGACTGGTTTTGTTGAATGGGAATTCAGTAGGTTTTTGGCACGGCCATGAGCGTTTGCTGCAACACCGCACAGGCCGTCTCGCGGCCGTCATCGGCCACATGCACCACATCGGCCGCGCTCACGATCACGCGTTTGCCGGCCTTGATGACGCGCCCGGTGGCGCGCAACTTGCCGCCCTGGCAGGACGTCAGAAAGTTGATTTTGTACTCCACCGTCACCACCTCCATGCCCGCCGGGGTCTGGGTCAGACCGGCATAACCGGCCGCAATATCCGCCAGCGCCCCCATGGCACCGCCGTGAAAACCGCCCTGCTGCTGCGTGACCTTGTCCGAATACGGCAAGCTCAGGACGCACACACCGGGCGCAACGCTGTCAACCGCTGCGCCCAACAGGCGCATCAGGCCCTGGCGTTCAAAACTGCGCTGCACCCGCTGCAGCGGTGACTCGGTGTGGTTCATGGTTTGGCTTTCAAGGGTTGGCTCTTGGCGAGCAGGGCTTTGGCTTCCCGCTGGTGCACCTTGAGCTCGTCCAGGTTGGCCTGCAGGTCTTTCATCTGGGCTTCGAGCTGCTGCTGATGCTGGGCCAGCACCAGCAAGAACTTCTCCAACTGCACCGCGGTATCGCGCGGGCTGTCGTACATGTCGATGATCTCTTTGGCCTCGACCAGGCTAAAGCCCAGGCGTTTGGCACGCAGCGTGAGTTTGAGCCGCGTGCGGTCGCGGCTGCTGTAAACCCGGCTGCGCCCTGCGGGCCCGGTGCGCTCGGGGCACAGCAAGCCCATGTCTTCGTAAAAACGCATGGCGCGGGTGGTCAAATCGAATTCTTTGGCCAGGTCGCTGATGCTGTAGGTGTGTGCCATGACAATGGATTGCGGTAGATTGACGTTAACGTAAACGTCAATTATGAGGCAAATTCAGGCCAAATTTGCGGCTGCTGCGCAACGGCCTCCGGCCCGCCTCAGGTCCAGCGCGGCGCCGTCTCGTTCTTGAGTTGCTGGCGCAGCGCTGCGTAATTGGGCAGCACCGACTGCACCGTGTCCCAGAAGCGCGGGCTGTGGTTCATCTCGCGCAAGTGGCTGAGCTCGTGTGCCACCACGTAGTCAATTACCGCCAGACTGAAGTGAATCAGGCGCCAGTTCAGCCGGATCGAACCATCCACACGGGCGCTGCCCCAACGGGTGCCAGCATTGCTGAGGGCCAGTTTTTTCCACTGCACACCCAACAGCGGGGAAAAGTGGTCCAACCGCTCCTGAAACACCTGTTTGGCCTGGCGCATCAACCAGGCCTGCACCACGTCGCGAATCTGCTCCGGACTGGCGTGGTGCGGCAAACTCAGGTGCAGGATCATGGGCGCTTGAGTGCCTGGCAAGGCTGCCGTGGCAGCGTCAGGGGCGAGCGTATCGACCACCAGCTCGGCACCGGCGGCAGCAAAACCATGTCCCGGATCCAGCTTGAGCCGAATGGTTTGACCCAGGAACGGCAAACCGGCTCCGTCGCGCCAATCCACCCTGTGCTCGGCCAGCCGCGCATGGCGCTCGCGCACTTCCTGCAGTTTGCGCAGGATCCAGGCCGATTTTTCCTGCAGTGCGGCATCCACCTCGACCAGCGGCACCCATTTGGGCGCGCGCACGGCCAGCCCATGCGGGCCGACACTAAAACCGATGCTGCGCCGCTGGCCCCGCTTGAATTCATAGGCCACCAGCGCATGGCCCAGCCGCACCTCACGGCTGGCGTGAGGATGGCGGAAATGCACGGTCTGCCCTGCCGCCGGGATGGACTGGGCCGCAGGCGCTGCAGGCCTCGGTTGGGACTTTGCTTTTGGCGTCTGGATGACAGGCAGCACAGCCGGGTTGGGCTCGAACAAATCCAGCGTAAAGCGCAGCAGCGGGTGCATGTGACGAGGTACCTAAACCCGAGGGTAAGCCTCGGGGTCAATGCGGCGCATCTCGGCCTCGATCCAGGCCTCGGCCTCGCGCATCAAGCCCTTCGGGTCGCGCCCCGCGCTGGGCATAGCCGGGCCGATCGACACCGTGACCACGCCCGGATGTTTGATGAAGCCTTGACGCGGCCAGCAGCGTGCCGTGGCGACCGCGATCGGGATCACCGGCGCACCGGACTGCACCGCGAGACGGGAGCCAGCCGTCTGATACGTGCCCTTGTGACCGCGCGGCATGCGCGTGCCTTCCGGGAACATGATGACCCAGGTGCCGTGCGCGAGCAGGCGGCAGCCTTGCTCGATGACGTGTTTCATGGCCTCGGTGCGCGACTCGCGGTCAATGTGAATCATGTCCAGGCGCGCCATCGACCAGCCAAAAAATGGCACCTTGAGCAACTCGCGCTTGAACACAAAGGCCAGCGGATGCGGCATCAGGGTGGGCAGCAGCAGGGTTTCCAGCGTCGATTGGTGTTTGGACAAGAGCACCGCTGCGCTGCTTTTGCCGAGCGGCAGGTGGTCATAACCCAGCACCCTGAACTGCACCCCCAGAATCACCCGGGTGCCCCACATCACCACACTGAACCAGTTGACGGCGGTCCACCAGGCGGCGCGGCGTGAAAACAGGGACACCAGCAACACGGCAAAAGTCCAGGGGACCACGGTGATGACCATCCAGGCCATGTGCAACATGGATCGAATCAGCGCCAGCATTTTCAGACCTGAGCCTCTTCGCGGCTGAGCAGAAAGTCAACGAACGCAGACAGGTCGTCGTGCACCCGGGTCTGCGGTGGGAAAGACTCGGGCAGGGCCCGGCCCTTGTAAATGGCGGCTTTGCCGGTCAACACCAGATGCGGCTCACAGCCAACCGCGACACCGGCAATGACATCACGGGCCGAATCACCCACCACCGGCACGTTTTTAAAATCCAGCCCGTAACGGTCTGCAATTTGCTCGAACAATCCGGAGGCGGGCTTGCGGCAATGGCATTCGTCAGCCGGCGTATGCGGACAGTAAAACACGGCGTCAATCCGCCCCCCCACCGCGGCCAGCATCTGGTGCATCTTGGCGTGAATGGCATTCAGGTCAGCCACCTCGAACAACCCGCGCCCCAGCCCCGACTGGTTGCTCGCCACCACCACATGCCAGGCGGCCTGGTTGAGGCGGGCAATGGCCTCCAGCGCGCCGGGCAGTGGTTTCCATTCGTCGGCCGACTTGATGAAGTCGTCACTGTCTTCGTTGATGGTGCCGTCTCGGTCCAGAATCACCAGCTTGATCGGGGTCATGATGTGCCTTTGTCAACGTTACAGCAACCGCTCATGCCGCCAGTCGCGACAAGTCGGCGACCTGGTTCATGGCCAGGTGCAGGGCCTTGAGCAGGCCCAGGCGGTTCAGGCGCAAATCAAGTGCCTCGGCATTGACCATCACGCCGTCAAAAAACGCATCGACCGGCGCGCGCAAGGCCGCCAGGGTTTGCAGCGAGGCGGTGTAATCGCCGGCATCGAGCTGCGCCTGGGCGCGCGGCGCGATGTCCTGCATGGCCGCGTACAGCGCTTTTTCAGCGTCTTCTTTCAGCAGCAGTTCGCTGACATGGGCATCGACAGCGGCCGCAGTACCGGCTTTTTTCAGGATGTTGCTGATGCGCTTGTTGGCCGCTGCCAGCGCCGGCGCCTCGGCCAGCGCGGCAAAGGCGCGCACGGCGGCCAGACGGCGCGGCACGTCGCCGAGGCGTTGCGGACGCAATGCCAGCACGGCGTCGACTTCCAGCGCGCTGTAGCCCTGTTCACGCAGGGAACCGGCCAGACGGTCATAGACAAAGTCGCAGAGTGCCGAGCCAGCATCGGTAACCTTGCTGCCAAAAGCCGGCACGGCAGCCGCCACCAGCGCATTCAAATCAAGCGCCAGGTCTTTTTCAACCAGCATCCGGATCACACCCAGCGCATGGCGGCGCAGGGCAAACGGGTCTTTGTCACCGGTGGGCAGGTTGCCGATGCCAAACATGCCAACCAGGGTTTCCAGCTTGTCGGCCAACGCCACCACCACCCCCACCGAGTTGCGCGGCAGGGCATCGCCGGCAAAACGGGGTTTGTAATGGTCTTCGATGGCCTCGGCAACGTCGGCGTCCAGCCCGTCGTGACGGGCGTAATAGCCACCCATGATGCCTTGCAGCTCCGGGAACTCGCCCACCATGTCGGTCAGCAGGTCGGTCTTGGCCAGGCGCGCGGCCAACTCGGCCCGTTTGACCAGCGCCTCGCCGCCGAGTTGCAGCGCCAGCGCACGGGCAATGGCGCAGACGCGTGCCATGCGCTCGCCCTGCGTGCCCAGCTTGTTGTGGTAGACCACCTTGTCGAGTCCCGCCACCCGGGATTCGAGCGTTTTCTTGCGGTCCTGGTCGAAAAAGAACTTGGCGTCGCTCAGGCGCGGGCGCACCACGCGTTCGTTGCCGCCAATCACGGCGCTGGCGTCTGCCGGGCTGATGTTGCTCACCACCAGGAACTGGTTCGTCAATTTGCCCAGGGTGTCGAGCAGCGGAAAGTATTTCTGGTTGGCCTTCATGGTCAGGATCAGGCACTCTTGCGGCACCGCCAGGAACTGCTCCTCAAACTGGCAAGTCAGCACATTCGGGCGCTCCACCAGCGCCGTCACTTCGTCAAGCAAAGCGTCGTCCATCAGCACCTCAAAGCCCGGGCCCAGGCGTTCGGCGGCCTGTGCGAGTTGCTGCACGATGGCAAAGCGCCGGTCGCTGAAGCTGGCCATCACGGCGCCGTCGCGCAGCAGCGTGGCGGCGTAGTCGTCAGCATGGCCCACTGTCACTGGCGACATCAGGGCCTCAAAACGATGGCCTTGCGTCAGCTTGCCGGAAGTCAGACCCAGCACCTTGACCGGCACCACGCTGCTGCCGTGCAAGGCCAGCAAGCCATGCGCCGGGCGCACGAAATTGACACTGCTCCAGCCGGGCAGTTCGCAATCGGCCTGCAGCTGGTAACTCATCATTTTGGGGATCGGCAACTGCGCCAGCGCGGCCAGCAGGGCCTGCTGCAAACCCACGTCGAGCGTGGCGCCGGTCACCAGGCTGTCGTAAAACAGCGCCTCGGCCTTGCCGTCAGGTGCTTTGCGCAGCGCGGCCACGGCAAACACCGGGTCGGACACGTCGGCGCCCAATGCCTGCAGTTTCTTGAGCAAGGCGGGGGTCGCCAGGCCATTGGCATCGAGGCCAACACTCACCGGCATCAGCTTTTGCCGCACCGCCGTGTCAGCCGCCTTGGCCGCCACATGGGTAATGTGCGCGGCCAGACGACGGGGTGACGCAAACGGCGTGGCCACCGAATCGCTGGAGGCCAGGCCCAACTGGCGCAGCTGCGCGCACAACTGGCTGGCAAACACGTCGCCGAGCTTTTTCAGCGCCTTGGGCGGCAGCTCTTCAACAAACAGTTCAACGAGAAGATTTTGATGGGTCATGGTCAGGCGGCTTTCTTGGACATTTCAGCAACCCACTCGCGCGGCGCCATCGGGAAACCCAGGCGCTCGCGGCTGTCAAAGTA
>NZ_JAMPXE010000052.1 GCF_023701345.1 Rhodoferax sp.
GCTGCAGGGGGGTAAAAGGTTCAATTTCACGCGACAGCGTGTTGAAAATGCGCAAACTCATGGGTCTTTCAAATCGGATGTGAAGGGTAAAGCTGCGCCAGTCAAGGTGCGCCGGCGTGGACATGGGGCGCGGCAGGCAGTGGCCAACCGGCTCCCCAAACAACGACCCTCAGCTACAATGATCGTCAGTATAAGGCCCTGTCTTCACCCGCTTTCTGGCAGGTCAAGCCCCTCTATCGGACCTATCCACCCATGAAGCACGCCCGTTCAGTCATTTTCAAATCCTTGCGTTGGCTCGCCCTGCTGGGCACGCTGGTGGCGCTGCCGAGCCAGGCCGACGAGTACGCCGATACCAACCAATTGGTGCGCGCCAACAAGTTTACCGAGGCTCTGGCCAAGGTGGACAGTTACCTGGCCGGCAAACCCGCCGACCCCCAAATGCGTTTTCTCAAGGGGGTGATCCAGCGCAATCTGGGCCAGACCGCGGCCGCCACTGCCACGTTCACCAAGTTGACCGAGGACTACCCCGAACTGCCTGAACCCTACAACAACCTGGCCGTGCTTTACGCGGGCCAGGGCCAGTATGACAAAGCCCGCGTCACGCTGGAAATGGCCGTTCGCACCAACCCCAACTACGCCACCGCCCACGAGAACCTGGGTGATGTCTATGTCCGACTCGCCAGCCAGGCCTACAACAAGGCCTTGCTGCTCGACAGCAGTAACAAAACCGTGCCGCCCAAGCTGACCATGACACTCGAAGTGTTCAAGGCACCCAAAAAAGAGTAAACACATGAATATCAAGACCATGGGCGCCGTGGCCCGAATCACGATGACAGCAGCCTTGCTGTTTGCTGCCGCCAATCTGGCGCTGGCGCAAGCCGCCCCAAAGATTAAATTCGCCACTTCAGCGGGGGATTTTGTGGTCGAGGTGTACCCCGACAAAGCGCCAAAAACCGTCGAGAATTTTTTGCAGTACGTCAAGGACAAGCACTATGACGGCACCATCTTCCACCGTGTGATCAACAACTTCATGGTCCAGGGCGGCGGCTTTGATGCCAGCTACCAACAAAAGCCCACCCGCGCCCCGGTGGTGCACGAAGGTCGCCAGGCCATGGAAAAAGGCCTGCGCAATGTAAGCGGCACGCTGGCCATGGCACGCACCAACGACCCGCAGTCTGCCTCCGCCCAGTTTTTCATCAACGTCAAAGACAATGCCTTCCTGGACCCTAGCGTACAAGCGTTTGGTTACACGGTTTTTGGTAAAGTCGTTTCGGGCATGGACGTGGTCAACACCATCAAGTCCACGCCAACCGGCGCCGGCGGCCCCTTTGGCTCTGACGTGCCCAAAACCCCGATTCTTATCAACTCTGCAACCCTGGTGAAATAAATCATGAGCAACCCCCAAGTCGAACTCCACGTCAAAAACTACGGCACCATCACGCTTGAGCTCGACGCCGACAAGGCGCCCAAGTGCGCCGCCAACTTTCTCGCCTATGTCAACAAGGGCCATTACAACAACACCATTTTTCACCGCGTGATTCCCGGCTTCATGGTGCAAGGCGGCGGCATGGAGCCCGGCATGGCACAAAAGCCGTGTGACGCCCCGATTGAAAACGAAGCCAACAACGGCCTGAAAAACCTGAACTACACCGTGGCCATGGCGCGCACCGGCGACCCGCACTCGGCCACGGCCCAGTTTTTCATCAATGTGGCCGACAACGGCTTTTTGAACCACACCGCACCCAGCGCCCAGGGCTGGGGCTACGCCGTGTTTGGCAAGGTGGTGGCAGGCACCGACGTGGTGGACAAGATCAAGGCCGTCAAAACCGGCCGCAAGGGCTACCATGACGACGTGCCGCTGGAAGACGTGGTGATCGAAAAAGCCGTCGCGCTGTAAACGCCCGGGGATTCAAATGCCCCAACATGCGCCAGCGGACGCCGCCAGACAAGCCCTCACGGGCTCCATGCTGACGGCCCAAGCCCACTGGCGCAGCCTTGACTTCATTTCCGACCTGCACCTGCAGGCCAGTGAACCAGCCACTTTTGCCGCCTGGCAGCGCTACATGGCCGGCACGCCGGCCGATGCATTGTTCATTCTGGGCGATTTGTTCGAGGTCTGGGTGGGTGACGACATCACAACGGCGGCCGACGACCCCGAAGCTGCGTTTGCGCGCCAATGCCAACAGGTTCTGCAGGCAACGTCCGCACGCCTGCCGGTGTATTTCATGCATGGCAACCGGGATTTTTTGCTTGGTGAGAACTTTGCCAGGGCGTGCGGCATGACACTGTTGGCCGACCCGACCTTGCTCGACTTTGATGGCCAACGCTGGCTGCTGTCACATGGCGACGCCTTGTGCCTGGGCGATGTCGATTACCAGCAGTTCCGTCGGCAAGTGCGCAAGCCGGCGTGGCAGACTAATTTTCTGACCAAACCCCTGGCCGAGCGCCAGGCCATCGCACGCGGACTGCGCGCCCAAAGCGAGTCGCTCAAAACCAGTGGCGTCAGCTATGCCGATGTGGATGCAGAAACGGCCATGTCATGGCTGCGCGCCAATCAAGCCAGCACCCTGATCCACGGTCACACCCATCGACCCGGAGACCACGTGCTGGATGCCGCCGCGCAACCCGCTTTGCGCCGGCTGGTGCTGAGCGACTGGGATGCGACAGCCCAGTCGCCCCGACTGGAAGTGCTGCGCCTGCAAGCTGGCCACGCACCCCGGCGCGTGGCTCTGGCGCCAGGGCTTTAAGGCTTCAGCAGCACTTTCAGGACATTTTGCACACGGCGCACCTGCGCCGCATCAAAAGCAGAGGCCAACACAGTGGCCGCATCCTGCACCCAGGTTTGCGCGGGTGTCGGGTCGTTGCGCCTGGTCAGCAACTGCAACTGGTACATGCGCCGCGCGCTCAGCTGCTCGGCAGGCGTGGGCACTTCGGCGGCCATTTCAAGGCGCAACAGCGCCGTGGCGGCATCGCCTGAGGCGGGCTGCGACACCGCCTTGACCCAGGCACCGCGCGCCGCCGGGCTGACCCGGCTGCCCAGTTCCTGGACCGTGGGCACCTGGGCGGCATCGCGCGTTTCCCAGGCTGCCAGCAAATGCGTCAAGGCTTCGCCATGGGCCTGGGCGGCCAGCTTGCGCAAGGCAAACTGGGCCTGCTCCAGCGCGTCACGCTGGGCCCTGAAAGCGGCATCACCCAAACGCGGCGCCTCGGCGCGCTCACCATAGGCCGGACGATCTGAACGCTCGCCACGCGGGCCGCCACGCTCGTCCATGCGGCCAGGGCCGCGGGCATCACGCCCGCCGTCGCGGCCACCGGGTCGACCGGCATCCTTGCGGTCACCAAACTTGCCACCGCGACCCATGGCGGCGGGCTCTTCTTTTTTCATGCCCGGGCGATCGTCGCCGCGCATGGCCACCACGCGCTTGGGCGGTGCCACCGGCTTGACCGGTTCAGGCGCAACAACTGCGGCTTCATCAGAAGCGGCTTCTGAGGCCTCGGCAGCCGCGGTTTCAGGCTGATCCATGGTGACAGTCTCAGCAGGACCCGCCGCCACAACCGCAGCTTGCGCCAGTGCCTGACCACTCAGCGCGGCTTCGAGTGCGCTCATGGCGCTGCGGATGGCTTGCGCATCACCCGAGGCATTGGCCGCCTGCAGCGCTTTGGATGCGTCCAGCACCACACGATCGCGCTCGCTCAAGGCGCTTTGGGCTTTCTCACGCTCGGCCGTCTTGCGATTAAACGCCTCGTCAATCGGTTTGCGGAAAGCGTCCCACAGCTTTTGCTCGTGGCGACGGTCGATCGGCACACGGTGCGCTTCGGCCTGCCAGCGCTGCTGCAGCGCCTTGACGGCATCGATGCGCAGCATGGTCTCGGCGCCCAGCGCCCTGGCCTCGTCAATCATGGCATGGCGCGCTTCCAGGCTCTGCTTTTGCAGGGTTTCCAGCGGCTCGGCAGCATGGTCAATGGCGGCTTTCCAGAGCGGCTGCAACTCGGCAAACATTTTTTCGCCGATATGGCCGGCCTCGCGCCAGCGGTCGCCAAACTGGTGCAGCACGCGGCTAAAGCCCTTCCAGTCGTCGTCGAGCGCCACCCGATTGGCTTCGGCCCAGGCCTTGACTTCTTCAATCAGGGCCAGCCGCTGGGCGCGGTGCTCGGCCGACTCGGCCTTCAATTTTTCAAGCCAGACCTCCACCACCTTGTGGGCCTCGTTGCAGGCTTCGTCAAAGCGTTTCCACAGTGCGTGGTTGGGCGCACCGCCCTGGTCGGTCAGCTTCCACTGTTCGCGCAACTGACGCAACTGGTCCTGCATTTTGCGGCCGCCAATGGCCTGCCCCTCGGGGCGCTTGAGCAGGCCCTCGGCCTTGGTCACCAGTTCTTCGCGCAACTGGTCGGCGCGCCAGCGCTGCCAACCTTCCAGCTCGCCCGCAGCCACCAGCGCCGCATGGGCCTGGGCTTCGAGCTTGTCGTCAATCAAACGCCCGTTGTCCTTGAGCGCCTGGCGCAAGGCATTGGCCGCACCGGCGCTGGCCTTGCCATGGCCTTGCGCCATTTCATGCTCCAGCTTGGCAAGCACTTCCGCCACGTAAGCAGTGGCTTTGGCGCGAATCTCGGGATCGACCTTGGGCTTGACCGGCGTCACGACCGGCTCCAGCGGCAGACCCCGCGCCAGACGCAGTTCATCGGCCCACACCGGCACCTTGGGCAGCGGTGCCGTCGCATCCTGGGCGGCCGCGATGGTGAGTGCCAGGGCCTCCTGGAATGCCTGCCACACCAGTTGCAACTGGGCTTGCGCATCGTGCAGCTGGGTGACAAATCGAAGGTCCACACTGGTCCAGTTGGCATCAGCCACCAGGGCATCGGCTTCGGTTTGCCAGTGGGCCACATCTGCAGCCAGGGCCTCCTGGGCGGCCTGGGCATCGGTCCAGGGCTTGGTGGACAGCACCTCGATGCGTTGCGCCAGCAGCACCGCTGCCTCGCGCTGCACCTGCACCCGGTGCTGCAGGTCTTCAATGGCACGCACCCGCTCGACCAGTTGGGCTTTCAAACCGGCCAGCGGCTCCTTGCTCAGCGGCGCACCGGCCTTGGCGGCATCACGCTGCCAGGCCAGGGCATCGGCCAGATTGAGCTTGCTCAAAGCCAGCAGCGCCTGCGCTTTGTCGGCCCATTCCAGCGCGATGGTGGCCTGCGTCTTGCTGCGCTTGATCTCATCGAGCTTTTCGCGCAGCAATTTGGCGGCGCCCTTGTCCTTGCCGCTGAGCTCCTTGAACACCTGCTGCAACTGCTCGTTGCTCGGGCTACTTGCCAGCCATTCACGGATGCAGGCCATGCGCTCACCCGAGGTTTGCGCCGAAAACGCGCCATGCGTGAGTGCATCCAGCGGATGAACTTCGGGGGTTTTGGCGCTGACGACTGGTGCGTCAGGGGTGGGGCTGGCTTTACTTAGGGTAGAAAAAGGGAACATCGACGTCGCGCGCAAAAGTGACAAAGTGCCCACTGCAGGGCAGCGGGAATAAACGTCTATTTTCGCCGGGTTTTGGCACTTGCCACAAAAACTATTTGGTCAGTGCTCTGCGCTGTGATATTTGCGACCCGCACGATGCCAAAAACATTCATCTGAGCCGTCAAATTGCTCCCAGCCTGCAAGCATCCAGGTCCGGGGCTTGTCAGTCATATAAAAAGCCCCGCGCGCTGGTGCAGCGCGCGGGGCTTTCAACAGACAAATCCTTATCGGCGGTGGCCGACAAAATTTCCGGTAGCCAACGCCTCGGTAAAGGTGCCGCTGGCACTACCGGTGAAGAAATTAAAGATGCCACTGGCCGTTGTCGTCGCGTCGCTGAAAGTAAACGCTCCCGTGGCCGGGTCTGAAATCGCCGCCGTGCAGGTGAAGAAAGTTGGTGGCATCGTGGAGTTGTCTTGGCAGGAGACGCTGCCATTGGCCCTGAGAAACACGGTCAAGCCGGGATCTGCCACTACCGCCGGGTCGCGGATGTCCCAGGTTCCCTGGTAAGAAGCTGCCGTCAGCGCGACGGGCACTGACGGGTCTTCCGGCGTCAAGCCGAGCTGGTTAAAAAGGGCGGTAGTGCCGGTGGTGTTCAGGCGCGCACTATTGCTCACAACAGGCTTGTTTTGAAAGCCCTTGTAGACCAGCCCGTCGCGCTCTACAAGCACCCGGGTGTAAGTCAAGGGTGATGTCTGTGCGGGCAGGTTGTTCAGCGTCAGCACACGGGCATCTCCCAGGGTGGTAATGGTGTACGAGCCGGTGCCGATGAACGTGCAGTTGCGTATCCCGCCGGTTTTAAATTTTTCCTTGCATGTGTAGTAGGTGACCGGGTTGATGCCGGTGCCCTTGAAGGCGATGCGAAATTTGACGTTGCCGCTGAAGTAGCCCGGTGCCGTCAAGCCTGTATTCACTGGAAACGTGCCGAGGGTGCCGATATCCACCGTGCTTTGACCCCAGGCCTCTTCGACTGAGTCGAGGCTGGTGTACGTGACCCCGTTGTAGATAGAGCTGGCCGGCACCGCGAAGCTGCAGGGGGTGCCCGTCATGGCGCTGATCATACCCTCCAGCGTGGTGCTGCTGGTGCCGTTGGAGTTGCCCTGGAATTCGGTGGAATTGCAGCCCACGCCGGCGCCTTGCGTGGTGGCGTCACCGCCATCAGACACGGCCTTGGTGTACTGGTTAACTACACTGCTCACGCCGGCCGGGTTGCCGCTGCCGGGATAGTAGCTGATGGCCGTCGTCAGCTCTGTTGTGCTGTTGTAGAGCAAAGATGCGCCTGCGGGAAAGGTCACACTACCCAGCAGCGTGTTCAACGTGTTGGCCGAGTTGTCGCCAATCGACAGGTTGGTGTAGCCCGCCGCACGCACGTCAGTGATGACACTCGCCAGGGTCTTGCCCGCGATATCAAAGATGGCGCGATTGGCCTTGCCGGTCGCAGCGTTGTTGCAGTAGTTGTAGCTGCTGTTGCCCTGCGCATCACGCACGCTGGAGGTGTTCCCAAAGTTGATGGGGCAATTGACCCAGGCGCTGCCACTCCAGTGCAGGTCGGCGCCGCGCCAGGGGTCGCTACCAGCACCCCACTTGGCCAGGTTGCCGGTGTTGCTGCGGTAACGACGCTCAACGAACCTGGTGTTGTTGTTGGCATCCGGCGTGTTCTGGGCCAGTGTGGCGGTGTTGACGCGGGCGAAGTAATTGGCGCTGTCCGTGAAATTCAGATTGTTCAGGGTGAATCCGGCACTCGGGGTATCTGTGGTGGACGAGGTCTGGTTGTTGATGGCCACCGCCGTCGCGATTGAGGTGGTGGTCAGGCCCGAATCGGTCACCAGGGTGGTCGCTGCCGCCAGCAGCGCCGCCTCCATCTCTGTCTGGGTGGTTGCGGCCAGAACGGCAGGGTCACTCAAAGCCGTGACCAGCGCTGGCAAAAGTTCCAGCAGTTTCTTCTGGACCGCCAGGTCGAGATCGGCCTGCGTGATGGTGCTGCCATCCAGTGCCAGTGTTCCCACCGAACCATCAATCGCGGTGGACTGCTGCTGCGTGGTCACCACCACCATACGCGCGACCGTAGCCGCGCTGATACTGCCGTCAGTGGGTGGCGCCACGGTCGTGTAGTCCTGAAACAGCGAAACGGTAATGCCGGTGACGGCTTGTACGGCTGCTGCCGCATCCTCGGTACTGACGCCCGTACTGGCAACGGTTTGTTGCACCAATGTCGTCAGCGGACTCACCACGGCGACCTGATCGGCCGGGGCCGACAGGGTGAACGGGACGGGTACCACTCCCGTGTCGGCATCGATGGCATCGGTGCCGACCACGGCAATGACCGGGTACTTGCCGACATCGGCGGTATCCACCGTGAGGTTGACTTGACCCGTAGCATCGGTCTTGCCGGAGGGCTCGCCCACGTCGCAGGCACCATTGCTGTTTTTGTCCAGACAGACCGTGGCGTTCTGGATGGCACCGTCAATGACGGTAATCGGTACGCTCGTGGTGGTCACCGCCGGGGTGACACTGGAACTCCCGCCACCGCAGCCATAGAGCGAGAACAGCCCTGCGCTGACAATGCCTAATGCCAGTCTTTTCATTCCAAATTTCATATAACCCCCAGTAAAACGTTTTGGTAACAGGTCAAGCAATATCCCGCCCTGGTGATTTTTGACCTGGGTCACAAATGTCTTCGGACTGAAGAAGTCACGCCATCCCATATCTATGGGAGGATGCACGCAAGCGGAAGCAGGCCGCTGCGGTTAAGCTCTGCGCACTCAAAAAACAACGAGGTTGATACGTGTGGCGAGTATTGGTAGTCGAGGACGATCAGCAAATGCGCGAATTCTTCGCGGACAGTGTGTCGCACTGTGACGCACTGCAGCTGGCTGCCAGCGTAGGCACTGTGGCTGAGGCAATGGCCTGGCTCAATGCAAATGCTAACGAGTTCGATGTGCTGCTAACCGATCTGGGCTTGCCTGATGGGAGTGGTCTGGAGGTCATCGTTCACGCCAAGACACTCAATCCAGCCTGTGAACCCTTGGTGATTTCGATGTTTGGCGACGAATCCAATGTGCTGGCCAGCATTGAAGCGGGGGCGTTGGGCTACATTCATAAAGACTCCTCGCCGGAAGATATCGCCAAAACGATTCTGGACATGTGCGCCGGCGCCTCCCCAATTTCTCCCATGATCGCGCGCCGGGTACTGGACAAATATCGAACCGGGCAGTCAAACCGGTTATCTGACCCTGTCAAACCTGCCTCAAAAGCCATTGAAGAACTTCATGCCGTGTCCATGCACGATCTCCTGACGCCGCGAGAACAGGATGTGCTGGCTTTGATTGCCCGCGGTTTTTCTTACGCTGAAGTTGCGCGTTTGCAGTCCATGAGTCTGAGCACGGTGCAGACGCACATCAAAAACCTTTATGTCAAGCTTTCTGTGCATTCAAAAAATGAGGCAGTTTTTGAGGCAACACGCATGGGATTTTTATCGAGCTAGCGGATATCCCCGGAAAAGTGCCATTTATGATGGTGACATGACGCTTTGCAAGTTCATCCTGGGTATTTCAGTCTGGCTGGGTGTTGCATCCAGCCAGGCAGCCGAGCCGCTTGAACGGCATCAGGCGCATGCTGTCATGATGATTGGTTCGATCACCAGCGGCGCGAATCGGTCCAGAATTCCCCAACTGAAACCGCTTCCTTATCAATTGCTACGCTCCCACAACCTGCTACGCGTGCAGCTTCGGGAGAATGCCCGTCGACGCAGTGGCTTGTCGCCCGTTCTTGCGGGCCAACAGTCAGAACTGGAAATACCAAACCTGAAGCTTTACCGAACTCGGATAGCCAAGACACTGGTGATGGCCGTTATCAGCCTGTGCGTTAGCGCATTGGCGTTTTGGTTATGGTTAACGCAGCCAGCGCAACTGGCTGGCGCACGACGCGACACCCTTTATTTACTGATGGGTGTGAACGCCTTGGCCTGGGCCATCGGTGTCAGCGAAGCAATCATTGAAACACCGCTGCTTCCCTGGCCATGGTGGGGGGTTTTCTCGATGGGGGCTTATGTGGCCTGGGCAACTTTTACTTTTTTGTTTTGCCACCAGGTGTTGAGGCCGGTGCCTCAGCGGGGTTGGGCGTTGGCGGCAGTGTGTTTGGCGAGCGGAATACTGTCAGTCTATTTAGCACTTCGGTCAGGAGAAATATGGGGTTGGCAGGTTTTGTCAACATGGCTGGGAGCCCTGGCATTGTGGTCGGTGGCTTATGTGATGTGGTATATCCGGCGCACCTGGGTCGAGCGCAACACGGCCGGTCAGGCTGACCGATTGGTGATTTGTGGTGCCATGATGCTGGCCGTCATGGCTGGCTTACGCGAGTTACTGGTTGTCAGTCCGAGCAGTAATTTTTACGACGAGAGCAGTGTCATCCAATACACGTCTCTGCTTTTTGGCATGGCGTTCGTCTTCATCGTGGCAAACCGTTTTCGCACGGCAAGCGAACAGTCACGTGACTTGACCCACCATCTGGCCTTGCGGGTTGCCGAGCGAGAAAAAGATTTGGCAATCAGCTACGGGGAGATGGAGCAACTTGCCCGCGAACAGTCGAGCACCGCTGAGCGAGTCCGCATACTGCGCGACTTGCACGATGGTGTTGGCTCTCACATCAGTACCGCCATCCGGCAGTTGGAATCAGGTCAATCGCGACCGGGAGAGGTATTGCAGACATTGCGCGATTCCCTGGACCAACTCAAGCTCTCCATCGATGCCATCAATCTGCCAGCGGGAGACATCAATGCATTGCTGGCAAATATCCGCTACCGACTGGAGCCCCGTTTTCTGGCCTGCAACATCCCCTGGCATTGGAGTGTCCATGTGCTGGAACCGGTCATTCGACTGGACGCCAGCGCCATGCGACAGCTTCAATTCATGCTATTTGAAGCACTGTCCAATGTGTTACAGCATGCGCAGGCCAGTGTCTTGCAGATCGCCGCCTCGCCATTGAGTTCCCAAGGCAAAGGTGTACTGCTTCAGATGATTGATAACGGACTTGGCTTCGACCTCGCACACGTCCAACGCAGAGGCTTGCAATCGATGCATGACCGGGCACATGCCATTGGGGTGACATTGAATTTAACCAGTGTTCCCGGTCGCACTGTGGTCGAGATCAGAATTGAATGATCAAGCCCATCACCTCACACCGACCTATTGGGTCGCCAGATTGAGCTCAGCCCGGGGCTGCCATTTGCCATCCTCCGCCGCGGCTTTGGCTGCGCCCAGAAACAGGCGTTCCATGGGCAGCTTGAGATTGGCCAGATAGTCGCGTACCACCACCCCGCGCTGCTCGGCCAGCGCCTGCATGGCGGATTCGGTCACGTTCAGGTTGGCCAGCAACAAGGCTTCCATTTCAGGCACCGGAATATCCTTGGTCAAGCCAATCAGGTTGCGCGGCTTGGGAAAGTCAGCCCGCTTGTAAACGGCTTTGAGCAGCACCGGATACTCCTGGTCTGACACGGCCAGCGCCTGAGCCTGGTCTGCGCTCGCGCCGTTCAATACCCCACCACGCCGCTTTTCTGCCAAGACCAGCGCCTGCAACTGTGCCCGCTTGTAGGCCTCGCGTTCATGCGCCAGACTGGCACTGCCCACCACCGTCATGTTCAGCGCCGGCCGCTCCAGCAGCGCCTTGGCCACTTTGTCGAGCCCGCTGCGGGCTTCGGGGCTCAAGGTGGCGGACCCGGGCGCAAAGCTGACCGTGCTCAGTTCTTCACCCCCGCCCCCCAGCACATTGGCCAGCAAGGAAAAAGGTGCGGTCACGGCTTTGACGATCAAATTCACAATCAGCTTGAACACGATCGGTCCGATGCGAAACTGCGGGTCGCTGAGCGAGCCACTCACCGGCAGGTCAATGTCAATCACGCCTTGGCGGTCGGCCAGCAAAGCCACCGCCAGTTTGACGGGCAAAGTGTCCCGGGCGTTGGGCACGGCATCACCGAACCTGAGCTGGTTGAGCACAATCTTGTGGTTGGCCGTGAGCCGGCCATCTGGCTGCACCTGGTAACCCACGTCCACACTGAGCTTGCCGCGCTCAATACCGTAACCGGCATAGCGCGCCGAATACGGCGACAGCGGCGGCAGCTCCAGGTCGCGCACCTTGCCCACGATGTCGAGCGCCAGCGGTTTGGCCAGCGGATTGATTTTGCCCAGTACCTCCAGTGTGGCGGTACCCTGGGCGCGGCCGCGCAGTTCCAGGTCGGCCAGTTGCACCACCCCATTGGGCGCTTGCGACGAAAAGGCGCTGAGCTTGCCGGTGAGCTCGCTCAAATTGGCCGAGTAGTTGGGCTGGATGAAACGGTCGCTGAAGTCAACCCGGCCCCCGAGCAGGCTGACCGGGCCAAAGCTGACGACCGCAGGCAGCTCAGCCGCTGTGGCGGGCGGTGCTGAAGCAGCGGCCACAACAGGCGCGGAGGCTGGCGCCGACGCAGTTGCGGCCACAGTTTCGGGCCGGGCTGGCTTAAGCACGTCCTGCAGGTTGAAACGACCGGCCGCGCTGAGGATCAGGCGGGCGTAAAAATCGCTGAGCGCGGTTTCCTGAACGTTGACCCGGGTCGCCACACCCGGCGCCAGCTCCAGCGCCAGCCCACGCAAGCTCAAGGTTTTCCAGTTCAGCAAGTCCTCGCCAGGCATGAAAGGCTGGGCCAGCGGCAAGGTATTGGCCTGAAAGTCTTCTACGCTGCTGTCGCCCTGCACCTTGAGCCGGATGCCAGCGGCCTGCCGGGCAAAATTGATCTGGCCTTTGAAACTGGCATCAGCCCTGATGAGTTCCACGTTGAGCCGGTCTGTCAGATAAGGCTCCAGCGCGTGCACAGGCAATCGCTGCGCCGTCAAGTGCCCCTTCATTTGCAAAGGTGTCAATTTGCCCGAGCCACGCCAGTTCAGCTGTCCGGGCCGGGTACGGCCATGCTGCAAGCGCGCCGCCAGGTTCAATCCGAAAGCTTTGCCACGGGCCGTTGAAAAATTGTTTAACTGCAGCGACACGGCAGACCCGTTGAGGGTCACCGGCTTGGCGCCGGACTGGTCGACAAAATTCACTTGCCCATGACGCACATCGAGCTGCTGCACGGCCAGCGTCCAGTCCTGGCTGGCCGACGCTTTGGCAGCTGCCGCAGGCGCCTGACGCGGTGCGGGCTTGAGCCAGTCCTCAAACATCCAGCGCCCATCGGTGGCACGCAGCACGCGGGTGTGCGGCTGTTCCACAGTGACCCGGCCCAGACTGGCGCTGCGCCGCGTGAGGTCCAACGCCACATCGTTCAATTGCACTTGTTTGATGCTGGCCAGCGACGGCTTGCCCGGCTTGCCACGCTGGGTCGGCACCAGCGTGAACTGGTCCAGTGTCAATTGCGGCACCTGCACCTCAAGTTGCACCGCTTGCCCCGCCTGCGGCGCGGCTTGCCAGCGCAGCGTGAGCGCGGTATTCAAGAGACCGTCAATGCGCGGCTGCAACACTTGCGCCACATAGGGCGCCGCCACGCCCAGGGACAAATCTGTCAGCCGGGCATTGACCTGGGCGTTTTGGTCGGTGGCGCTGCCATCAAAGCTGAGCCTGGCGGCGTCAAGCCGGGCGCTACCGGCAAACGGCATGGCCTGGGTCATGGGCCATTTGAGGGCCGACGCGGTCACATCGAGCGCCGTGAGTTGCAGGCGGCTGGGCGTGGCCACGGCATTGTCTTGCCATTGCACCTGGCCAGCCTGAACAGTCAACTGGTCCAGGCTGACTTTCCAGGGTTTGCTGCTTTTTTCAGCAGTTGCACGGGATTCCTGGGCTGGCTGAAAAAGCGCCAGCCAATTGAGTTGGCCGGCCGGGTTACGCTTCAGGCTCACGCGTGGCTGCGCCAGGGTCAGGCTGGCCAAATGCACGCTTTGCATCAATGGCTGCACGTCTTTGAGTTGCAGCGTGAGCTGATTGAATTCAAGCAAGTCAGCCGTCTGTGCTGTTTGGGCTGCGGCATGCGACACCAGCTTGACCCGGCTGACCTGGATCTGGCCGCTCAGTCGCACCATGGATTCCGACGTCTGTTCGAACGCCAGCTTGAGGTCGGCATCAAGCACGGCCGAACTCAGGCGCAAGGGCAAGCTGGCCGGTTGATAGTCCAGGTAAGGCGCCAAATCAAGGCTGGACACCTTCAAGCTGGCCTCTGTTTTGTGGCTCTGGGCAAACGGTGTGCTTTGCGCGGCCGAGTCAAAGAGGCTGCCATTGAGCGCAAACGACAAATGAGGTGCCACCAGCACTTCACGCTTGCTGGAAAAATTGCTCAGAAAAGGTAGCTTGACCTCAAGCTTGCTCAGGTGATGCGTCTTTTGCTTGAGTGTGTCGGTGAAATCGATCGCACCATCGGCCAGCACCAGGTTGAACAAGGCAAAGCGCATGGGGTCGGAGGCCGGGGTCGCCGGCGCATTGGTCAGGCGGGCCAGCACATCGTCCACGTCATAACGCCCTTCACCCAGATGTGTCAGGCGCAGGTGCGGCGCCTCCAGCGTGATGGCATCCACCACTGGCGCCAGCCTGAGCAAGGACTGCAACTCTGCATCTATATAGAGTCGCTTGACAGACAACTGTGGCGAGGCCTCAAGCTGCGGTGCAGGCGCAGCACCCGCGGCAACACCTGCCTGCGCCACCGCAAAGTCATGCAGTGTGAGTTCGAGCGACCAGGGCTTGAACTCAACCTGCCCCAGCGTCACCCGGCGTCCAAGCTGCTCACCCAGCCTTGTTTCAAGTTGCGTCTTGAGCCAGGGCGGCAGCGCCAGCCAACCAATGCCCCACAGCAATATCACGACTGTCACGGCCCCAGCCAGCCGGCGTAGCCACTTGGATTGAGGAAACCATTGAGCAATCATGACCGTATTTTCCGCCTTGTTTTAAAGCCCCAAAACCCCATACACACAAAGTTACCATATTGTTTTTAGAATATAGATCATATTTGTTATGGTTGACTTGGTATATCCAATCCCCATAAAATCCGCCTTCTTTAACCAAACCGAGAGATAACCCCCATCCACTGCCGACCTCGGCAACATCAAATTTCTGCACTAACGGGCATCAATCCGCAGGAGCTTGATAGCGTAACAACCCAAGCCTGGGCCATTGATGAACTTTAAGCTGGACTTGAAGTGACATCAAACCCTCGCGCAAGAAGGAGAAGCTATGACAGCGTCTTACCATATGAGTACCCGCCTCCGGCAAGCACTTGCTGCCGTGACCAAGGGCTTTTTTCAAATCACCCACAACAGTTTTGCCCTGATCGGTCTGGCTGTTTTATTTGCGGCCATGGCTTTGGTGGCACGCCCCGAGCTGCGCCAAGTTGGCGAAATCAAACTTTTTAGCTGGTTGCAAGAGCGCCAACAAGAAGTGAGCGGCGTGGTCAGCAACCTGGTCGCCAGTGAACGCACCAACGCCAGTGAACGCGCCACTGCGGCCGACCCCAAAGAGCTGCCCAAACAACAAGCCGCCGTGGCTTTTTGGCTAAGCAAAAAATACCGCGTGGCCCCTGAGCCCATCAGCGCCCTGGTGGCTGAGGCCTATACCGTTGGTGCGCGTGTCAAACTGGAACCCACACTGATTTTGGCGGTGATGGCCGTTGAGTCAGGATTTAACCCGTTTGCCCAAAGTTCGGTGGGGGCGCAAGGCCTGATGCAGGTCATGACCAAAATCCACAGTGATAAATACCAGAGCTTTGGTGGCAGGTTTGCCGCCTTTGACCCGCTGGCAAACCTGCATGTCGGCGTGAAAGTGCTCAAGGATTGCATTCGCATGGCTGGCTCCATTGAGGGCGGCCTGAAATACTATGTGGGCGCTGCCAACATGGAAACCGACGGCGGCTACGCAGCCAAAGTGATGGCCGAGTATGCCCGCCTGCAGTCCGTGGTGCAGGGTCGCAAAGCTCCGCTGATGGTGGCCACAGGTGCAGTCAACCCATCACCCGCCAACACAGATTTGAAAACTGAACCCGCTGATTCCACAGCACCAGCAGCCACCGGCTTGCCATCTACCGCTTCAGACAAATCTGCCATCGTGGCCCTGAAATAGTCGCGTCAGTTAAACTCCCCCCGCACGCAACTGGCGATAAGCTGCTTTTGTTTAAAAAAACAGGCAGTTGATGTGGGAGCACCACAGGGGAGCGTGCCGCAAAGCCAAATGCGCATTGTGATCAGCCGTTCGCCTGGGCACCTTAACCAACAAGCCCACGTCTTTAAGGACTGCCATGTTCAACCGAAACATTCTCATCGAGCAAACCGACCCCGAACTGTTTGCCGCCATCCAATCTGAAAACCAGCGCCAGCAAGACCACATTGAGCTAATCGCCAGCGAAAACTACGCCTCGCCCGCCGTCATGGCCGCGCAGGGCACCCAGCTCACCAACAAATACGCCGAAGGCTACCCCGGCAAGCGCTACTACGGCGGCTGCGAATTTGTCGATATTGCCGAGCAACTGGCCATTGATCGCGTCAAGCAAATCTTTGGCGCCGAAGCCGCCAACGTGCAGCCCCATTGCGGCGCCTCGGCCAACGAAGCCGTGTTTTTGGCCTTCCTGAAGCCTGGCGACACCATCATGGGTATGAGTCTGGCCGAAGGCGGCCACCTGACGCACGGCATGGCGCTCAACATGAGCGGCAAGTGGTTCAACGTGGTGAGCTACGGCCTGGATGCGGCTGAGGCCATCGACTACGACGCCATGGAACGCAAGGCGCACGAATCCAAACCCAAGCTGATCATTGCCGGCGCCAGCGCCTACAGCCTGCGCATCGACTTTGAGCGCTTTGCCAAGGTGGCCAAAGACGTGGGCGCCATCTTCATGGTGGACATGGCGCACTATGCGGGCCTGATTGCCGCCGGGATCTACCCCAACCCGGTGCCGCACGCCGACATTGTGACCAGCACCACCCACAAGAGTCTGCGCGGCCCGCGCGGCGGCATCATCCTGATGAAGTCACAGCATGAAAAAGCCATCAACAGCGCCATCTTCCCCGGCCTGCAAGGCGGCCCGCTGATGCATGTGATTGCGGCCAAGGCCGTGGCTTTCAAGGAAGCGCAGCAACCCGAGTTCAAGGTGTATCAGCAACAGGTGCTGACCAACGCCCGCATCGTCGCCGAAACGCTCACCGAGCGCGGCCTGCGCATCGTCAGCGGCCGGACTGAGTCCCATTTGATGCTGGTCGACTTGCGCTCCAAGCACATCACCGGCAAGGAGGCCGAAGCCGTGCTGGGTGCGGCGCACATGACCATCAACAAGAACGCCATCCCCAACGACCCCGAGAAACCCATGGTCACCAGCGGTGTGCGCATTGGCACCCCGGCCATGACCACCCGTGGTTTCAAGGACGAAGAGGCCCGCATCACCGCGAACCTGATCGCCGACGTGCTCGACAACCCGCGTGACGAGGCCAACATTGCCGCTGTGCGCGCCAAGGTCAATGCCCTGACCGCGCGCTTCCCGGTGTACGGTTAATCACCAATGAAATGCCCCTTCTGCAGTCATCCCGACACCCAGGTGGTGGAAACCCGGATTTCTGAAGATGGGGGGTTTATCAGGCGGCGACGGCGCTGCGCATCGTGCGACAAGCGCTTTACCACCTATGAACGCCCGGAAGTGAATTTTCCGGCGATTGTCAAAAAGGACGGGCGCCGCATCGAATACGAGCGCGCCAAGCTGCTGGCTTCCATGAAGCTGGCGTTGCGCAAACGCCCGGTGAGCACCGAGCAGGTTGACAGCGCGGTGGAACGCATCGAAGAAAAACTGCTCAACCTGGGCCTGCGCGAAGTGCTGTCCACCCGCATCGGCGAACTGGTGATGTTTGAACTCAAAAAGATCGACAAAGTGGCCTACGTGCGCTTTGCCAGCGTGTACCGCAGTTTTGAAGACATCGACGACTTCAAGACACTGGTGGATGAGGTGGGGCGGTAAGTCGCAAAAAACTCAGGCAGCGCGTCCGTGCTTGATGGGAATCCGGACACTCACCACAAACTCCCCATTCACGGTTTCAACTTTCAGGCGTGCCTCAACGTCAAAGTGCAAAGCCAGACGCTCCCTGATATTGTCCAACGCAATGCGGTTGCCCTCATGTATTAGTGCGTCTTCAGAAATGGGGTTTCGAACCAGAACCATGAGGTTACGATCATCCTCATAAGCCTCAACGCTGATCTGCGCGCCAGCCTCAAGCGGCGCAACCCCGTGCAACACAGCGTTTTCCACCAAAGGTTGCAACAGCAGGGGCGGCACCAAAGCATCGGCGGGCGCGGCATCGCAAGACCAGTTGACGCGCAGTCGCGCTCCAAAGCGAATTTCTTCAATGGCAACGTAGGCTTTTGCCAACTCCAGTTCCTGGCTAAAAGGCACCAGCGCCCGCGAGTCCGCCATCACCGCCCGAAAAAGATCGGCCAGGTTTTCCAGCATGGTCTCCGCTCGTTTGGGGTCTTCACGAATCAGACCCAGCACGCTGTTGAGGGTGTTGAACAAAAAGTGCGGGCGTATGCGGGCCTGCAAGGCCATCAAGCGTGACTCTGCCAATGAGGGCGACAACCGCAGATGCCGCCAGTTCAAATAGGCAAGCAGCGTTGCGCTCACCACCACCGCCAGCAGCGCGCTGCGCCACACGCTTTCTGGCAACTCCCCAGGCAGCACAGCGCGCAAACCCAATTGCAAGGCAAGCACAACGACCACCACCAGCGCCAGAATGAAAGCAACGCCGCTGCCATAAGAGACCCGTTGTAGCCAGGGTGCCAGCGCATACAGCAGCGCCAGGCTGATGAGCAATACCGGCTCGTAAAGCAGCCCCTGGGCGGTGTACTGCGCAAAAGCAGCCGCCAGATCGGGCGCAATCACCACCGTCATCACCAACCGCAAGGCCTCAGCCAGCAAAGTCACGCGCAAAATGACACCCAAATTACGAAAATCAGGCAATGCAAGCTTGCGGTACGAAGTCATGGGCGTCTGGTTTTGCAATTGAAGTAATCTCTGGATTCTTAAATAATCAACCGTTCATCCCGGCTATATTGACGCTTGTCAGTTTGAACTGCGCACGTATCAGTTTATCGTTCAAAATATTTTCAGCCTACAGGAACTTCACCATGCACCGGAAAACCAAGAAAGCACGCGGCTTTACCCTGATCGAACTGATGATTGTTGTTGCCATCATCGGCATCCTGGCAGCTATTGCCATTCCTTCGTACCAAAATTATGTGAAGCAGTCACGGCGCGCCGAAGCGCAGGCCGAGATGATGAGACTGGCATTGAACGAAGAAAAATTCCGAGCCAACAATCCCAGTTATGCCGACCATACAAACACGGCTCTTGGTGTCACAAACACGTCTTACTACACCTTCACGATCGTTGCAGCGGCCAACACCTACACCATTACTGCGACAGCAGCCGGTTCACAGACCAACGATACGGGTTGCACCCCCCTGACGCTGACCGAGGGCGGAGCCAAAGGACCAGCCGGCTGCTGGAAATCCTGATCTTGAAAATCATGCGCAGATATAAGCAACCCGGCTTTACCTTGGTGGAGTTGTTGATCGCCATCACGATCATCGGCATTTTGCTGGCGATTGGCCTGCCCTCATTCCAGCGAACCATCGACAAGAGCCGCCTGGTCGGTGCCGCTGACAATTTGCTGGCCGACATGCGTTATGCCCAGACCGAATCCACCAAGCGCAATATTGCCATTACCATCACATTTACCGAAGGTGCGAATTGGTCCTACGTTTTTCCCACCTCATCGACCACCACAAAAACCACCAATGGCAGCGATTACAGAGGCACGTCCATGCTTGTGTCAACGACCGGTGACCTTTTCACCTTTGACCCCAAGCGCGGCACCCTTGACCAGGCACCAACAACAAATGCCACGACACTGATCACCATCACCTCGGCTTTGGGTTCCAAGCTGGGGCTTGACGTTGATCCGCTGTCGCGCATGCGGCTGTGTACATCCACTGGCGTAGGAGGGTATCCAACATGTCCATGAAATTTTCACGCCAGAGCGGCGTCGGTTTGGTTGAGTTGATGATTTCTTTGGTGATCGGGATGATCGTGATCGCTGGCGCACTGAGCATGGTCAGCAGCACCTTTGGCGCCAATGCCAGCCAGATGAAGATGTCGCGCTTGAACAATGAGTTGCGCATGGCCATGAGCAGTATTACCCGCGACATGCGGCGCTCGGGCCACAACAGCTGGACCATCGCGCAATTGACGGCTGGCGTTTACACTCCGAGCCCCCAACCCGCATCCGTTGTGATTGCCGAATCTAGCGCTGACTCCGCGGTGATGCACTATGACGAAAATGCCGATGGCCTGTATCCGACCACCGAACCCACCGAAACCTACAGTTTTCGATACAACAACAACACCATAGAAACCAAAATTGGCACCGCTTCAACCGGTACCTGGAACGCCATCGTCGATCCGTCCGTCATAGAAATCACCGAATTTAAGATCACAGACCTGTCGCAGGACCTGTCGACTGCAACCCCGCCAGGTGCTTTAGCTGTCACGCTTCCGATGTACAGCATCACCATCAAAGGCAAACTGGTGAAAGACCCCACGGTGGAACGCACCATTCAGGAAACCGTTCGCTTGCGCAATGTCATTGTGAGTTAAAGCCATGAATACAAAGCGAATTCAAATGACGAACACCCGCACGTCAATCTTCAGCCAAAGCAGGCATCATCAAGGTGGTTATGCCACGCTTGGCATCTCTGTCGTGCTGCTCCTGGTGTTGAGCCTGATCACCATTTACCTGACCCGCAGTGGCATCATTGACATTCGCACTTCAGCCAACAAAGCGCGTTATGCCCAGGCGCTGACCGATGCCGAAAGGAAGCTGGAGATCGGCTTGAGCTGGCTGGGTCAGAGTGCCAATCGAGCCACTTTGCTCGCCGAAACACCACTTGTGAACTGGGTGGACTGTACAACTTTAACGACATTGAAGGTGCAAGATTTGGGCGAAGAAAAAACGCCGCCCGACACTTGGCGTTGCAGACCTAGAAAAATTGATGGGACATTGGCAGATCCCACCATCGTCCCTCCCGAGACTGCTTTTGTTATCGCGACTCCCGATGCTGCATCAGCCATTGGCAAAACGTACTTTGTTGTTGCAGAAGGCAGTTCAACAGATGGCTCTGGAAGCGCCGTCGTCAAGCAAGGGGTGTATTTTTTTACAACCAACGGTGGCTCATCCAACGCACCACCCATGATGGGCGCTGGCAACATTCCGCTCAACGGTAACTACAGCGTCGTGGCCAACCCGAACGGCGGGGGTCAAGGCGTACCTGTGTCCGTCTGGAGCAAAGTTGTGATCCCTCCCCTCAGCGGCTCCGCAGCCACATGCCAACTTGGCGAGTATTTGCAGGCTGGAAATAATTGCACAGAATCCCTCAGCAGCAGCAGTAAATATGGTAGCGACCTCGTAGGGGCTGATCCCATTACATTGGCCCCCCCAACGAACTTTCCCGATGACGTATTCCAGTATGTTTTCGGCGTCCCCTCTAATGCTTACGGCATTGTCAAGGCACAGGCCAACACCACCGTGACAAACTGCAGCAATCTAGCTGGCTTGTCCGGTATCGTTTGGGTAACGGGAAATTGCACTATACCTAGTGGCTCCAAAATTGGTCTGGATACAACCGTCAGCCCTCCCATATTAAAACCACTCATATTAGTTGTTGAATCGGACGGCATAACGGGCAACTTCACGATGAATGCCAATTCAGAGTTTTACGGGCTTTTATTTGTCTTTGGCCCACCGCAAGGCTCTCCACCCACCTATAACGCGGGAGACATCCAAGCCAACGGTGGCGCAAAATTTTATGGCTCCATGATTTCTAACGACAGCACGGACATGGGTTTGAATATCAATGGAACATTTGACATGGTTTATTCAAAAAATGTCATGGACATCATCTCAAACGATACCACCTACAAGACCATGGCCAGGATTCCTGGCAGCTGGGCAGACTTTCTTACTGACTGACCTCTCTAATGCGCTTTGACCTGGAGCGATTGACCATGAATACAAAATCATTCAAACAACGGTTTCAAGCGGGAACCGGCCTCATCGAGGTATTGGTCGCCATTTTGGTGCTGGCTGTCGGCATGTTGGGCATGAGCAAGCTCAACGCACTGCTCATCCGCGACGGTGGCACCGCTAACAACCGTGCCATAGCCGTGTCACTGGCCCAGGAAAAGTTGGACGATCTGCGCGGATTTAAATGGATTGGGCCTACTAGTTCCTATGGCGAAGGTTGTGGTGCTGGCATTTTTTGTTTTTCTGAAATCATCCCTGTCCCGCTAACCAGCCCTCTTACCCCAGAACTGCCTGGCGACACGTCTGACAACACTGGCGGTCATGAGAAGTCTGATGGCAATCTCACGTTCCCGACCGGGTCGGTCACCGTCGGCAACACAAGTTTTACCCGAACTTGGACATCAGTACGCCAAATTGGTTTCGTGCTGGTCACCGTAGCCATAACCTGGACCGACCAAAATGGCGCGGCAAGCGAAATTTTGACATCAGCCATTTGGGGCGATGATGCAGGCGTCACTGCATATGGTGCGGCCGGTCCGGTTCTGTACTTGCCTGGTCCCGTGGTGAAAGCCCAGCCCGGAGTGTTGCCTGATGTGGTGCCCGTCACCATCATTGGTGAAACAAAGCGGGAAACCAGCAAACCACTGCCAGACGTGAGTTCAAAAGGTTTAAGTATCAGCACCGAGTTCAGTTCAGTCAATTACGATGACGATGGTGAACAAACCCAGGAAGATTTTAAAACACTCAATTGCACCTGCCAGTTTGCAGCCAATGGTTCTGCCAACCCAGCCGCCTATTACACCTACAAGGATGGTGCTCTGGTGGTGAAATATCCTGAAACAGCTGCCGACATGGTCAACAAGA
>NZ_JAMPXE010000186.1 GCF_023701345.1 Rhodoferax sp.
CATCTGGTCGAGCAGCGCGTCGCGTTGGTGGATCACCAGCACCGGGCCTTCGATGCGCTGCGTCAAATGGGCGTCGGTGACGATGACCGCGATCTCGATGATGCGCTCATGTTCCGGGTTCAAGCCCGTCATCTCGCAGTCCAGCCAGACCAGATTGAGATCCGATTTGGCCAGGGCAGGTGGGGCAGTGGGGGTGTTGGCGTTGTGCATGGCCCAAATTGTCGCCGATGACCTAAACTTCGCCGCCATGACTGACTCGCTTTTCTCTGCTTCATTTTTACTGACTTCGCTGTTTGCCGCCGTCTTGTGCTTGAGTCTGGTGCTCCGTTATTGGCTCAGTTCGCGTCAGATTCGCCATGTGGCGCAGCACCGTAATACGGTACCGGCGGCTTTTGCAGACACCATTTCCTTGGCTGCCCACCAAAAAGCAGCCGATTACACACTGGCCAAGGTACGTCTTGGCTTGTTTGAAATGGCGCTGGGTGCCGCGCTGTTGCTGGGCTGGACCCTGCTGGGCGGGCTCTCGGCCTTGAACCAGGCCCTGATCCCGTTTACGGCGCATGGCATGGGGCAGCAATTGGCCTTGTTGGTCGGATTTGTGGCGATCAGCGGTGTGATCGATTTACCACTGTCCTGGTACCAGACCTTTGTACTGGAACAGCGGTTTGGCTTCAACAAAATGACTTTCAGGCTGTGGCTGGCTGACCTGCTCAAGTCCAGCTTGATCGGCGCCTTGATCGGGCTGCCGATCGCTGCCCTGATCCTCTGGATGATGGCCGCCACGGGCAAGCTCTGGTGGCTGTGGGCCTGGCTGTTCTGGATGGGTTTCAACCTGCTGTTGCTGGTGGTCTACCCAACACTGATTGCGCCCCTGTTCAACAAGTTTGCCCCATTGGAAGACGAAACACTAAAAGCGCGCGTGACAGCCTTGATGCAACGTTGTGGGTTTTCTGCCAAGGGCTTGTTTGTGATGGATGGCAGCAAGCGCAGTGCCCACGCCAACGCTTATTTCACCGGCTTTGGTGCCGCCAAGCGGGTGGTGTTTTACGACACGCTGCTGGCCAAACTCAGTGCGCCCGAGGTGGATGCCGTGCTGGCGCATGAGCTCGGGCATTTCAAGCACAAACACATCATCAAACGCATCGTCTCCATGTTTGCCCTGAGTCTGGCTGGTTTTGCGTTGCTGGGTTATCTGACGCGGCAAGTCTGGTTTTACACGGGTCTGGGGGTGCAGCCCAACCTGTCATCTGCCAATGATGCGCTGGCATTGTTGCTGTTCATGTTGGTCATGCCGGTGTTCAGCTTCTTCATTGCCCCGCTCTTTGCCCAGTTGTCGCGCAGGCATGAGTTTGAGGCCGACGCTTACGCCGTCAGGCAAACCAGCGCGCAGGATTTATCGACCGCGCTGCTCAAGCTTTACGAAGACAATGCCTCCACCCTGACGCCGGACCCTTTGTACGTGCGCTTTTATTACTCGCATCCCGCTGCTTCGGAACGGCTGGCGCGCATGCAGGCCATTGCCCCGGCAGTTCATTAGTTTTTTGAATCCAACATGTCTCTCACCCAAAGCAAACGTGCCTTGACTGCGACGGAAGTGGTCACCAGACTGACCAAACTCGAGGGCTGGCATTTGGACGGGGATGGCGCTGCGGTGGTGATCCAGAAAACCTTCCGTTTTTCCGACTATGCCCAGACCATGCTGTTTGTCAATGCCGTGGCCTGGCTGGCACAGGCGCGTCATCATCACCCGGAGCTTATCGTGCAATTTGACCGTTGCCTGGTGCGTTACTGCACGCATGATGTGGCAGGACTCTCGCAGGCTGACTTTGATGGTGCCGGAGCTGTGGATGCGCTTCCAGGCGCTGCCATGTCATTACGTTCATGACTCAAACGCAACGCGCACCCGGCCTGATCGTGGCCAACTATGGGCGCCATTTTTTGGTCGAAAACGCGGTGGGAGTGCGCTTGATTTGCCATTCACGGGGTAAAAAAAGCCAGGGCGTGGTGGGTGACAGGGTGTTATGGCTGGCCTCTCAAGACGAAGGCACGATTGAGAAAATCGAGCCGCGCCGCAACCTGTTCTATCGTCAGGACGAGGTGCGCACCAAGATGTTTGCGGCCAACCTGGATCAGGTCTTGATCCTGATCGCGGCCGAACCCGAATTTTCCAGCAGTCAATTGTCCCGTGCCCTGATTGCCGCCGAAGAACAGCACATTACCCCGATCATTGCGCTCAACAAAAGTGACCTCACCGAGCCCTTTGCCCGTGCCTGGAACTGGCTGGCGCCTTACCGCCACATGGGTTACGACGTGCTGCCGCTGTCGCTGCAGGACGCAGAAGCGGGGCGTGCGGCCTTGAGCTCGCGGCTGACCGGCAAGACCACCCTGGTGCTGGGTCCGTCGGGTGCCGGCAAAAGCACCTTGATCAACTGCCTGGTTCCCGGGGCATTGGTACAGACTGGTGAATTGTCTCAAGCTCTGAGCAGTGGCAAACACACCACCACCAGTACCACCTGGTATTGGGTGGATACGGCTAAAACCACGGCACTGATTGATTCGCCGGGGTTTCAGGAGTTTGGCCTGAACCACATTGAGCCAGCCCAACTGGCGGCCTACATGCCCGACCTCAAGCCCCATGTCAAAAACTGCAAGTTTTACAACTGCAGCCACTTGCATGAACCCGGTTGTGGTGTGATTTCCGCGGTAAATTCAGAAGACAGACCTGACAGTATCAGTCTTAACCGCTATCATATATATAGTGATTTGTACGCCGAACTGAAACAGAAGCGGCGTTATTAACGCCTGTCTCTCAGGCCTTGATGGTGACAAGATTGGCCAATGCTGCGACCAGTTGATCACATTGCTCGGGCGTGCCCACGCTGATGCGCAAAAAGGCGTCAATACGGGCCAGCTTGAAATGCCGCACCAGAACACCTTGCGCGCGCAAGCCGGCGGCCAGGTCGGCACCCTCATGACCGGGGTGACGCGCAAAGACAAAATTGGTTTGCGACGGCAACACCACGAAGCCCAGGTCTTCCAGCGCCAATGCCAATCCCTCGCGGCTGCTCATCACGGCCTGGCAGGTTTGTTCAAAATAGGCCTGATCCTCAAATGCGGCCACGCCACCGGCCAGCGCCAGCCGGTCTAGAGGATACGAGTTGAAGCTGTTTTTGACCCGGTTCAGGGCCTCAATCAGGTGCGCCTGGCCACAGGCGTAGCCAATGCGCAAACCGGCGAGCGAGCGCGATTTGGACAGGGTATGCACCACCAGCAGGTTGGGGTAGCGGTCGATCAGGGTGATGGCGCTGTGGCCGCCAAAGTCAACATAGGCCTCATCGATCAACACGACCCGGTTCGGGTGCATTTGCAGCAGTGTCTCGATATCGGCCAGTGGCAAGCCAACCCCGGTGGGGGCGTTGGGGTTGGCAATCACGACCCCGGCGACGGCCTGGTCGGGTGCGGCGTAGTCGGCCACGTTCAATTGCAGGTCTTCGCGCAGCGGCACGGTGCGCGCAGCAATACTGTAAAGACCGCAATACACCTTGTAAAAGCTGTAGCTGATGTCAGGCATCAGCAGTGGACAGCCCTGCTGGAAAAAAGTAAAAAAGGCGTGCCCCAACACTTCGTCCGAGCCATTGCCCAAGAAGACCTGTTGGGGTGTCAGGTCAAGATGCCGGGCAATGGCCTGCCGCAATGTGCTGCCATCAGGGTCAGGGTAAAGCTGCAGGCCATGCTGCGCTGCCTGCTGGATGGCTGCCACCACGCGTGGTGACGGGGGGTAAGGGTTTTCGTTGGTGTTGAGCTTGACCAGATTGGCCATTTTGGGTTGCTCACCCGGCACATAAGGCACCAGTTGCCGAACCACTGGACTAATAAATTGGGCGTTCAAGACGGGTTTCACTTAAAAAGGGCGGTTTGCGAGTTTCATATCAAGTGGTGCATGTTGGCGCTCACGCTCACGCTCAGGCAATGAGTCGTGCCAGCGTCAAAAGCGCCAGAAGTACGAGCCACATGACCACGGCACGCCAGACCAGACCGACCAAAATGGCCATGTGTGCCAGCTCGGGGGAGGGGCGCAAACTGGCGCCCGATGGCAATCCGGTGTTGGCTGGTGTGTCGGCCGCATAGGGCGTTCCAAGTTGAATATTGATGGCGCCAGCGGTGGCGGCCAGCACCAGACCATCGTTGTCTGCGTTCGATTGCGACGCATAACGGCGCCAGCCGTCGATGGCTTCTTCAAAATTGCCTACGACTGCAAAACCCAGCACGGTCATGCGTGCTGGCAAGCTGTCAATCCAGTGCCAGGCTGTTTGTGCATTGGTTTGCAGGGCCAGACTGACCGGCTGCTCAAGGGTTTTGCTTTTGTGTTTCCAGTAGCGGGTGACAAATTCGGCCAAGCGGTACAACACGGCGCCCATGGGGCCCAATCCAAATGCTGCCAGGACTGAAAACCAGGCCAGCACACCAAAGACATGGCGATGGGCGGCCAGTACCGAGTACTCGATGACATGGCCAATGATGTCGCTGCGCGACCAGGACTGGGTGTCAATGTGTTGCCATTGGGCCAATAGCGAGCGGGCCAAGGCATCATCGTCGTTGGCCAAGGCATCCCGTACTTCGGTGAAATGGAAACTGAATTGACGAAAGCCAAGTGATGCGTACAACACCAGGGCGCTCCAGAGCACC
>NZ_JAMPXE010000187.1 GCF_023701345.1 Rhodoferax sp.
GGTCTTGCAACAAAAATTGCGTGATTTTGCCGCTGCGCGCCGCTGGCAGCCCTTTCATACGCCCAAGAATCTCAGCACGGCGCTGCTGGTGGAGGCCGCCGAGCTGGCCGAAATTTTCCAGTGGATGACGGCAGAAGAATCGCAGGCCGCCCATCTTGAACCGGTGATGAAGGAGCGCATTGCCGATGAAGTGGCCGACGTGTTGCTGTATCTGCTGCAAGTGGCCGACCAGTGCGCCATCGATATCCCCGCTGCCGTTGCCGACAAGCTGGTCAAAAACGCCATCAAACACCCTGAGCCGGCGCGTGGATAATCCAGCCCATGCGAATTCCCTTTACCAAAATGCAAGGTGCCGGCAACGACTTTGTGGTGCTCGATGAGACCCAAAGCCGCTTTGGTCTGAACACAGCGCAGTACCGCTGGCTGGCGGACCGCCACTTTGGTGTGGGCGCCGACCAGATCCTGTCAGTGCGCCCGTCACCGGCACCAGGCATTGACTTTGAGTATCTCATCCACAATGCCGATGGCACCGAGGTGGAGCAGTGCGGCAATGGCGCGCGTTGTTTTGCCCGTTTTGTGCGCGACGCCGGTTTGACCCGCAAAGACGCGATCCGTGTACAGACCAAGGGCGGTGTGATTGAGCCGGTACTTAAACCCGATGGCCGCGTCACGGTCAACATGGGCGCGCCGGTGTTTGAGGCTGAGCGAATTCCGTTCGCGCCGGGTCAGGTGCCGGCCCAGCCCAACGGTTCTTGGCAGCAATGGCCGCTGGTGCTTGTCACGTCGGGGCAGGACACGGTGGTGCTGGTGGCTGTGCTGTCGATGGGCAACCCGCACGCGGTTCAGCTGGTGGATGATGTCGGTGCCGCCCCGGTATTGCAGCAGGGGCCCTTGATTGAGTACCATCCGTTTTTCCCGAACCGGGTCAATGCCGGTTTCATGCAGGTGCTAAACCGCCGGCAGATCCGTCTGCGGGTGTTTGAGCGCGGCGCCGGCGAAACACTGGCCTGCGGCTCTGGCGCTTGCGCCGCCGTGGTGGCAGGCATCCGGCTCGGTTTGCTCGATGCTGAGGTGGATGTGCAGACCCATGGCGGCGTGCTCACCATTGCCTGGGCGGGTGGCAACGAACCGGTCATGATGACGGGCCCGGCCACCACCGTTTTTCATGGTGATATTGAAATTCCCAACGACTTCCCCAACGCGTCCTGACCATGCCAAATTCAACCCTGCCCAGCGCCATCAATAACCCGATCACCGAAGACGATATTGCCAATTACCTGGCCAATACGCCTGATTTTTTTGAACGCCATGCCGAGATGCTGGCGGCCGTCCAGCTGACCAGCCCGCACAGCCAGCGCGCGGTGAGCCTGCAGGAGCGCCAGGCCAACATGTTGCGTGAAAAAATCAAGATGCTGGAGCTGCGCATCATGGACATGATTCGCAACGTCAACGAAAACATGGTGCTGTCAGACAAGCTGCTGCGGTGGGCGCGCACGCTGTTTTTGAACACCGACCCCGCCACTTTGCCCGAGTTGATGGCCGACGAGCTGGCCGACCAGTTTGCCGTGCCCCAAGTCGGCATCAAGGTCTGGGGCGTGGATGCCGCCTATGCCGGCGCGGCTTTTGCGCAGGGCGTGAGCGAAGATACCAAGCTCTTTGCCAGTTCCCTGACCGAGCCATTTTGTGGTGTCAACACGGGTCTGGAGGCCACTCGTTGGCTAGCCGACCCCAAGGCAGCGGCCTCGCTGGCCATTTTGCCGCTGCGTGCCGGCCCTGTCGGCAGTGCCGCGCCGGCGTTTGGTCTGCTGGTGCTGGCCTCACCCGATGCCCAGCGCTTCAACAGCACCATGGGCACCGAATTTCTGGCGCGCATTGCCGAACTTGCCAGCGCCGCGCTGTCGCCGCTGCGCTAGCCAATATTCGTTTTGTCCCGTCATTGCGCAGCGTGGCAATCCAAGATTCTGACGTTGACCCAGTGGCGAGCCCGCCCATGGATGTGCTGGTGCAGCGTTATCTTGACCATGTGCGCTTTGAGAAGCGCTTGGCCGGGCGCACCGTGGCGCTCTACACCCTGGACCTGGAAAAGCTGGCGGCCCATGCGGCGCAGGCTGGTGTCAGCTTGACCGCGGTGGAGTCCAGCCACATCCGGCGCTGGGTTGCGCAAATGCACAGCGGGGGCCGCAGCGGGCGAGGCATTGCGCTGATTTTGTCGGGTTGGCGCGGGTTTTATAGCTGGCTCGGGCGTGAAGGGCTGGTGGCCAGCAACCCGGTGCTGGGTGTGCGCTCGCCCAAAGCTGGCAAACCCCTGCCCAAGGCCCTGAGCGTCGATGACGCCGTGCAAATGGCGAGTTTTGAAGCTGCTGACAACCATCCCTGGCTGGAAGCCCGTGACGCGGCCATGGTTGAACTGCTGTACGGTGGCGGCTTGCGGGTGGGTGAGTTGACCGGGCTCGACGTTTATGCCAGTGAGGTTGCGCGCGGCTGGGTCGATTTGCAGGCGGGAGAAGCGCATGTGCTGGGCAAGGGCAGCAAGCGGCGCATTGTGCCGGTTGGGGCCAAAGCGGTGCAGGCACTGCAGGCCTGGCTGGAGCTGCGTGCCAGTGCTTTGCCTGTGTTGCCTGGTCCGGTCGTGCCGGGTGCGACGTCCCATGCGGCATTGTTTATCGGTCGCAACGGCACCCGGCTGACCGCGCAGTCGATCTGGCAGCGCGTGCGCCAGCGCAGTTTGCAGGCCGGGCTGGCGGCGCCGGTGCATCCGCACATGTTGCGGCACTCGTTTGCCAGCCATGTGCTGCAGTCGAGCAGCGACCTGCGCGGCGTGCAGGAACTGCTGGGTCACGCCAACATCAGCACCACACAGATTTACACCCGGCTCGATTTCCAGCACCTGGCCAAGGCCTATGATGCAGCCCATCCGCGTGCCCATCTGAAAACGGGTGGTTCAGGTGGTTCAAAATAGCGGCTGGTGACAATTTCATTCAAGAGGTGATTTATGCAAAAGCAAATCAATGTGGTGCTGGACAAAGGCGTCGAATTTTCTTTTCATGTGCCCGACGGCGCGCCGCTGGCACATGATGCCGCGCGTGCCTGGCTGGATCACCAGTTCACCGCCCTCGACTGCGAGCCCTTGCGCGCCAGTGGCAAAGTGCTCACGGCCGACAAGGTGCTGGTGGTGACGCAGGCTGCGGGTGCGGCGCTGCTGGGCGATGCCAAGTGGTCGACTGACTATGTGGCCGCGGTCAGCGCGGCCCTGGGCAAGCCGATGATCCGCGTCGATGTGCCTGCGATGGCGATCACCTATTGAAAACCGTTCGCCTGCGTGCCGGCAAAGAACGCTCGCTGCTGCGCCGCCACCCCTGGATTTTTGAATCGGCCATCGCCAAAGGTGGTGCGGATGCGGGCGAAACCGTGCGCGTGGAGTCGGACCAAGGCCAGTTTCTGGGTTGGGCCGCTTTCAGTCCGACCTCCAAAATTCGCGCCCGGGTCTGGAGTTTTGACGAGGCGCAGCGCATTGATGCGGCGTTTTTTGCTGCCGTCTGTGCCAGTGCCGTCAAGGCCAGAACCCGCTTCGACATCCACAGCAATGCCATGCGGCTGGTGCACGGTGAATCGGATGGCCTGCCTGGCCTGATTGTTGACCGTTACGGTGACACGCTGGTGGCGCAGTTCACCTCCAGCGGCGTGGAGCGTTGGAAAGACGTGATCGCCGATGCGCTGCTGGCCACCACCGGACTCACCAAACTCTACGAGCGCAGCGACGCCAGCAGCCGCGCGTTGGAAGGCTTGCCCGAGACCACCGGCTGGCTGCGCGGCGAGGGCGGGGTGGATCTGATCCTGCAGGAGCACGACTGGCAACTGGCGGTGAACATTGCCGACGGCCACAAAACCGGCTTTTACCTGGACCAGCGCGACAGCCGCAAGCGCTTTTGCGACTACGCCCGTCGCCTCAAGTTTGAGCGGGTACTGAACTGCTACTGCTACACCGGCGGTTTTACCGTGGCGGCGCTCACCGGCGGCGCGGCCCACGTGACGTCCATTGATTCATCAGGCCCGGCGCTGGAAAAAGCGGCAGCCAATGTGGCCTTGAATGGCTTTGCCGCCAGTCGCACGACCTTCATGGATGCCGACGTGAATGCTTCGCTGCGCCAATTTATCGAACAGGGCCGCGGCTTTGATGCCATCGTGCTCGATCCGCCCAAGTTTGCGCCGACCGTGGCCCATGCCGAGCGTGCGGCACGCGCCTACAAGGACATCAACCGGCTGGCGTTCAAGCTATTGGAGCCGGGCGGCGTGTTGTTCACCTACAGCTGCTCCGGGGGCATCAGCGCCGATTTGTTTCACAAAATTGTGGCTTCGGCGGGCTGCGATGCCGGTGTTGATGGTTATATCCATGAGCGCATGGGCGGCGCACCCGATCACCCGATGACGGTCAATTTCCCGGAGGGCGAATACCTTAAGGGATTGGTGGTGATGCGCAAATGAGTTTCAGCCCGGGGTCGTTACACTCGCTCCCTTTCGATATGCCTTGCTATGAGCCTTATTCCTGCCACCATCCTCACCGGTTTTCTCGGCTCCGGTAAAACCACGCTGCTCAA
>NZ_JAMPXE010000053.1 GCF_023701345.1 Rhodoferax sp.
CGCTGTAAGCACTAGTGCGGGGTTGTACTTGACAACCCTGGGGGCAAAAAAGGGGACGGCTCAGGCCGTCCTTTTTTATTGTGGGAAACTCACAACCCACCCCCGTGAGCAGGGACGCCACGGGATAGACATGCCGATGCTGATAAGAGAGGGCTCGAATTTCTATGACACAAATCACTTGGACCGGCTTGTTGCTGCTGGTGCTGTGTGCCAATGCACAGGCGCAGGAGCGTATTTACCGTTGCGGCAATGTGTACACCAACACCGTAACGGAGGCGCAGGCCAAGAATTGCAAGTTGGTGGAGGGCGCCAATGTGACGGTGGTGCAGGGCACGCGACCGACTCAGGCGAAAGCGCCCGTGCAGGCCAGCGCTGCCAGTGCCGGCCCGCGTGTGAATACGCAGGAGCAAAAGTCGCGCGACTCCGATGCACGCCTGATTTTGCAGTCCGAGCTGAAAAAAGCCGAGGCGCGTCAAGCAGAGTTGCTCAAGGAATACAACAACGGCGAGCCGGACAGGCGCGGCGATGAGGCGCGCAATTACCAGCGCTACCTGGATCGTGTGGCCGAGCTCAAAGCCAGCCTGGCGCGCAACGAAAGTGACATGGCCGGGATTCGTCGTGAACTTGAGCGCCTGCCTGCCAGTCTGGCCGGGCGTTAGTTGTCTTCGGGGCTGACCTTGAAACTGGCTTTTCCCAAATATCGCGTCCCGACGGGCAGCATGGTGACCCAGCGTTTTGGCGCCTTTGATTTATTGGCCACGCTGGTGGCCGTGGTGCAAAGTGACGGCACCGTCACGTTTGCCAACGCCGCCCTGGAAGATGCGCTGGGCATCTCAAGGCGCACCATTGTGGGCTCGCATTTACCCGACTCGTTTACCGAACCGGCCCATTTGCAAACCGCTTTGCAAGGCGCGGGCAGCAACGAGTTCGCCGCGTTGCGCTACGATGCCAAGCTGCTGCGCCTGGGGCGTGAACTGTTGCCGGTGCATGTGATCGTGACCCAAACCGAAAGCGCCGACATCATCGTCGAATTATTGCCGCTGGAGCAGCAGGCGCGCCAGGACCGTGAAGAACGGTTGGCCGAGCAGGCACAGGCCAACAAGGAATTGATCCGCAACCTGGCCCACGAAATCAAAAATCCGCTGGGTGGTATTCGTGGTGCCGCGCAGCTGCTGGAGCTGGAAATGGCCCAGCCCGAGTTCACGGAATACACCCAGGTCATCATCCACGAAGCCGATCGCCTGCAGTCGCTGGTGGACCGTTTGCTGGCGCCGCACCGCCGGCCCCATGTGGTGGGGGATGTGAACATTCACGAGGTCTGCGAGCGGGTGCGCTCGCTGATTCTGGCGGAATTTCCCAAAGGTCTGGAGGTGGTGCGTGACTACGACACCTCGATTCCCGAGTTCCGTGGTGACCGCGAACAACTCATCCAGGCCCTCATCAATATTGCCCACAACGCGGCGCAGGCGCTGGTTGAGCGCATCAGCCAGGGTGACGGTCAAATTATTTTTCGCACCCGGGTGGCGCGACAAAGCACTTTTGGCAAACAGCGCTACCGGTTGGCATTGGAATTGCATGTGATTGACAACGGGCCTGGTGTGCCAGACTCGATCAAGGACCGTATTTTTTACCCGCTGGTGTCGGGGCGGGAGGGCGGCTCGGGGCTGGGTTTGACATTGGCGCAAACCTTTGTTCAGCAGCACCACGGTCTGATCGAGTGTGACAGTGTGCCGGGCGCTACGGATTTCAAGATTCTGATTCCTCTACCCTGATCGCAAGGGGGCTGCAGTGCATCGCAAGGTGGCTGCAAGTGATTGCGGTAAGGGTTCAACCTAAGGCAAGACAACGTAATGAAGCCCATTTGGATCGTAGATGATGACCAGTCCATTCGCTTCGTGCTGGAAAAAGCGCTGCTGCGCGAACAATTACCCAGCCGCAGTTTTACCAATGCGCGCGATGTTTTAACGGCCCTCGACGAAGACAAGGGGCCGCAGGTACTGGTCAGCGACATCCGTATGCCGGGCGGCTCGGGGCTGGATTTGCTCGACAAGGTCAAGGCCAAATACCCGGGCTTGCCGGTCATCATCATGACCGCCTACTCCGACCTGGACAGCGCCGTGTCCGCCTTTCAGGGCGGCGCCTTTGAGTACCTGCCCAAACCCTTTGATTTGTCCAAGGCCGTTGAACTGATCCGGCGCGCGGTCGAAGAAAGCCAGCGCGAAGAAGTAGTCGACGAAGGCATGGCCGACACGCCCGAGATGCTGGGCCAGGCCCCTGCCATGCAGGACGTGTTTCGTGCCATTGGCCGCCTGAGCCAAAGCAACGTTACCGTCATGATCACCGGCGAGTCGGGCTCGGGCAAGGAACTGGTGGCGCGCGCGCTGCACAAGCATTCGCCGCGTGCCAATGGTCCTTTTGTGGCTATCAATACCGCAGCGATCCCGAAGGATCTGCTCGAGTCCGAACTCTTCGGCCATGAACGTGGTGCCTTTACCGGCGCGCAAACCATGCGCCGGGGCCGTTTTGAGCAGGCCGATGGTGGCACGCTGTTTCTGGATGAAATTGGCGACATGCCGTTTGACCTGCAAACCAGGCTGTTGCGGGTGTTGTCTGACGGTCATTTTTACCGGGTGGGCGGCCACAGTGCGGTCAAAACCAACGTGCGTGTGATTGCCGCCACGCACCAGAATCTGGAGCAGCGCGTCAAGGAAGGCGCGTTTCGCGAGGACCTGTTTCACCGCCTGAATGTCATCCGCCTGCGCCTGCCGGCCCTGCGTGAGCGGCGCGAAGACATTCCCATGCTGACGCGCCACTTTTTGCAGCAAAGCGCGCGTCAGCTGGGCGTCGAGCCCAAGCGTATCTCGGATGCGGCGCTGGTGTGGCTGGGGCAGTTTGCGTTTCCTGGCAACGTGCGCCAGCTTGAAAACATGTGCCACTGGCTCACCGTCATGGCGCCCGCGCAAGTGATTGAACCCAAAGACCTGCCGCCTGAAGTGGCGGTCGCGGAAACGCCGCCTGCGCTGCCAGTCTTGACTGGATCCCTGGTGCTGGGGGAACCTCCTGCGATGGTGCCGGCGCAAACAGATATGGCCATTTTGCAAAAATTGCCGGACTTGCCCGCTGTGCCTGCGGCTGGCTGGGAGGAGGGTCTGGAATCCGAGGCCAGTGCCTTGCTTGCGACAGATCGCACCGACGTCTGGGACACCCTGACAGCCCGCTTCGAGTCACGCCTGATTCAGGCGGCCCTGGCCGCCACCCGGGGCCGGCGCATTGATGCCGCTCAAAAGCTGGGCATTGGCCGCAACACCATCACCCGAAAAATTCAGGAGCTTGGTTTGGAATAAGGCCTTGCCTCAGTTAAGTTCGACCACCACCGGGGCGTGGTCGCTGGGGCGTTCGTTTTTGCGCGGGGCTTTGTCGATCCAGCAAGCCGACACCTTGGGTTTGAGTGCGCCGCTGACCAGAATGTGGTCGATGCGCATGCCGTGGTTGCGCCTGAAACCAAAATCCCGGTAGTCCCACCAGGAATAGCTTTTGGCGGGTTGCGCAAACAATCGGTGCGCATCAATCAGGCCGAGCGCAATCAAGGCATTGAGCTCGTAGCGCTCTTCGTCGGTGCAATGGATCTGGTCGCGCATGCCCTCCGGGTCCCACACATCAGCATCGTCAAAAGTGATGTTGAAGTCGCCCATCAGCACCAAATTGGGGTGGGCGACCAATTCCGTGCGCAGCCAGTCGCGCAGGCCCTTGAGCCAGGCCAGCTTGTACTCAAACTTGTCGCTGCCGGGTTCCTGGCCATTGGGAAAATAGGCCCCCACGACCCGGATGCCGTTTTGCGGATTTTCCATTGCAGCAGGCGCAGGATCAGCACCACAAGCGAATGTCGCGCTGAGCACGCGCGCCATGTCGTCACCAAAGCCGGGAACGTTGCGCACCACATTGTTGGCGGGGGTCTTGCTGATCAGCGCCACGCCGTTGTAGGTTTTCTGGCCAAAACAGACTGATTGGTAACCCGCCGCGGCAAAGGCGGCATGCGGGAATTTGTCGTCGCTCATCTTGAGCTCCTGCAGCGCCAGCACATCGACCGGGTTGGCTTGCAGCCAGTCCAGCACTTGCGGCAGCCGCACCGTCAGCGAGTTGATGTTCCAGGTGGCAAGTTTCATGGTTTCACGCATCCTTTTGGTAGGTCACAAAACTGTAGCTCAAGCCCGTGCCGCTGAGGTGTGATTCGCGCGCAAGCTCCCGCCACGCGGGTCCAAAACGGGGCGCAAAGGCATCACCATCAAAATCGGCATCAATCTCGGTCACCACCGCAGTGCCGGCCAGCGCCAGCGCCTGGGCGTAGAGTTCGGCGCCGCCGATCACCCAGGCCGTGCTGTCGGGTGGGCAGGCGGCACAGGCGGTTTCCAGTGAATTGGCCACCACGGCGCCGTCAGCCGTCCAGTCGGGCTGACGCGTCACCACCACATTGAGGCGGCCGGGCAAGGGGCGGAACCTGGCTGGCAACGAGTCCCATGTTTTTCGGCCCATGATCACCGGGCAACCCAGCGTGGTGCGTTTGAAGTGCGCCATGTCCTCGGGCAGGTGCCAGGGCATGGCGTTGTTGTTGCCAATGACACCGTTGCGGGCACGGGCCAGGATCAGATTGAGTTTCATAGGGTTTTTACGGGGGTTCGGGGTGGCAGGAGCACGGCGGCAATGGCCACCATCACGCACAGCACGGCCACCAAGTCTGGCCAGCCGGGCATTTCGTTGACGATCAGGGTGGCACTCAGGGTGCCCACCAGCGGCACCGCCATGACGCTCATGGCACTGGTGGACGGTGGCAAATGACGGGCCAGGCCAAACCAGATGACCTGGGCAAAACCGTAATTGATGAGTGCGCCATAGACCAGGCTGCCCCACACCGGGGCAGAAAATTGCCAACTGGGCCAGGGTTCAAGCACGGCCGCTAAAACCCACAGGCAGACGCTGGCCAGAACCAGCATCCACACGGTGAGCGTCTCCATCGGGATCGTCAGGTGCATCCGGCGCATCATCAGGGTGCCGGCAGCCCAGCACAGGGCGGCCAGCTCCATCCAGACAATGCCCAGCGGTTTGCCGCTCAAGGCCGTGAATTCGTTGAAGGTGAGCAAACCAATGGTCAATGCCACCGCCGCCATGGCAAAGACAATGCGTTGGGTAAGTTTTTCCTTGAACAGCAGCACGCCCAGCAGCACGGTCCAGATCGGCATGGTGAAGCCCAGAATGGCGGCGCGTCCGCTGGCGAGCTCTTTCACGCCCAGGATCGACAGCGTGTGCCAGCCCAGCATATTGGGCAGCCCCAGGGCGATGACGCTGCGCCACTCGGCAGGCTGCGGCCACATGCGCACGCCTTTGGCGCGGTAGTAGCTGAACAGCCAGAGCGCGCCAAAGCTCATGGTGAGGGCGCGAAAGTACAGCGGCGAGATCTCGCGCAAGCTGTACTTCATCATTGGCCAGTTGATGCCCCACATTAGCGTGAGGGCGACCAGGCCCCAAATCTGGCGGCGGCTGATCACACCGCCACCGGGGCCTTGATCGCGGGGTGGCATTCGTAGCCAAGCACCGAAAAATCTTCGTACTTGTAGTCAAAAATGGACTCTGGCCGGCGTTTGATCTCCAGCGTCGGGTAGGCCAGCGGCGTGCGGCTCAACTGCAGTGCCACCTGCTCGGCGTGGTTGCTGTAGATGTGGCAGTCGCCGCCGGTCCAGATGAAGTCGCCTACGTCAAGGTCGCACTGCTGCGCCACCATGTGCGTCAGCAGCGCGTAGCTGGCAATGTTGAAGGGCACGCCCAGAAAGATGTCGGCACTGCGCTGGTACAGCTGGCAGCTCAATTTTCCCTTGCCACCCGGTTTGGTTGCTGGCGCCACGTAGAACTGGAAAAAGGCATGGCAGGGCATGAGCGCCATCTTGTCGAGCTCGGCCACGTTCCAGGCACTCACCAGCATGCGGCGCGAATCGGGGTTGCTTTTGAGGGTGTTGATGACCTGGCTGATCTGGTCGATATGACCGCCGCCCGGTGTCGGCCAACTGCGCCACTGCATGCCATAGACCGGCCCCAGGTCACCGGTGTCGGGATTCGCCCATTCGTCCCAGATCGTGCAGCCGTTGTCCTGCAGCCATTTGACGTTGGAGTCGCCGCGCAAAAACCAGAGCAGCTCGACGATGATGGCGCGCAAGTACACCTTTTTGGTGGTGACCAGCGGAAAGCCCTGCGCCAGGTCAAAGCGCATCTGGTGGCCAAACACGCTCTTGGTGCCGGTGCCGGTGCGGTCGGCCTTGAAGACACCTTGGGTGTCGACGTGGCGCAGCAAATTTTCGTATTGGGAGCTGGTTGATTGGGGCATGACAAAAATGGAAGACACTCTTTAAAGTTAGTGCGTCATGTTAACGGAGATGCCCAGCTGCGTTGCGGCTGAACGCAGGCGCTTGTCACGGGTCCAAAGCCGTGATCCAGGCACCAGAAGTACCGATGCCAGCAGATGGGCATCGATGTAGCCGATGCCCAGACCAAACAGGTTTTGCACCTTGATCAATCCGAGCACTTCAGACACGGTGGCCATGGTGGCTTGTGGCAAATCCTGCATCATCATGAGCACCTCATCGCGATTTTTCAGATTTTCCAAGGCCAATTCACCCGTGACAAACGGATGAACGAGCACTTGGCCATCCATGAGCAATTCAGACAAGCGCTCGTTATTTGCACGCAGGTGATCAAGCCAAACCGATGTGTCCACCAGGATCATGCCGGCTCCGGTTGCCGTCTTGGAATGTCTTTAAGCTGCGGCTCAGAGCCGCCCAGAAGCGCGAGCCTTTTTGCACTTTCACGCTGAATCAGCGCTCGCAGGGCCTCTCGGATCAACGTTGTTTTTTCAGATACACCGGTCAATGCTTCTGCTTTTGCAAGTAAATCGTCGTCAAGAGCAATGGTGGTGCGCATGGCAATTCCTGAAGTTAGGCATCAATTGTGGCATTATTTGATGGCGATTGTTGTGCCAATCATGCGATGAACGTTGCCACGGATCCCAGAACCCCGGCTGCGGGCCGGGCAGACGCCGGGGCCTCATACGCTTTGCTTTTTAAAATCGGCCCCGACATCCGCGCGACCCACAGCCCATACAAAACACAAAATAAAACGCGACTTGGGTTCCTGATTTCCGGAACCAAGCGTCGTTCGGCGATGACTTCAAAGGACTGAGGCGACGTGAAAACTCACGCAAATTGGTGCCGCAAAAAATTCGATTGACCCAAAGAGGAGCAGGAAGCGCATGCAAACCCAGTTTGAGACGCTCGACTCATACAACGAGACGCTGGGTTTGGATTTTTTCACCCAGGCCATGTCATCATGGCACCCTGTCGCGCTGCGGCGCATTGAACCTCAGGAAACAAATGGCTTCATCCGACTACCAACTTTTTGTCATTGGCGGCGGCTCGGGCGGCGTGCGCGCGGCGCGCATTGCCTCCGGTCTGGGGGCCCGCGTGGCCATTGCCGAGAACTTCCGCTATGGCGGCACCTGCGTCATTCGCGGCTGCGTGCCGAAAAAACTGCTGGTTTACGCCGCCCACTTTGCCGAAGACTTTGCCGATGCGCAGGGCTTTGGCTGGACCGTGCCGCCCGCAGAATTTTCCTGGCCCCAACTGATCGAGGCCAAGAACAAGGAAATCACCCGCCTGAGCGGCCTGTATGAAAACAACCTGAAAGGGTCCGGGGTGGAAGTGATGCATGGCGCAGCACGCCTGGTGGATGCGCACACGGTGGCGGTGAACGGGCAAAAGATCACCGCCGAGCACATTCTGGTGGCCACCGGCGGCACGCCATTCGTGCCGAAAATCCCGGGCATTGCGCACGCCATCACGTCCAACGAGGTGTTCGATTTGCCGCAGTTGCCGCAGCGCGTGCTGATCGTCGGCGGCGGCTACATTGCGGTGGAATTTGCCGGCATCCTCAACGGCCTGGGCGCGCGGATCACCCTGTGTTACCGGGGTCAACAGGTGTTGCGCGGCTTTGACGACGACGTGCGCGCACACCTGTTTGAGGAGATGGTCAAAAAAGGCATCACCGTGCTGCTGCACCAGAACGTGGCGCGCATCGACAAATTGAATGATGGCAGCTTGTCGGTGCCACTCACAGGCGCGCAAGGTCCAACGCTTGAAGTGGATGCCGTGCTGTACGCTACCGGGCGCGTGCCCAACACCCAGGGCCTGGGTTTGGCCGCGGTCGGGGTGGCGCTGGACAAGGCAGGCGGTGTGGTGGTGGATGCCTTTGGCCAAAGCAGCATCCCCAGCATTCACGCGGTGGGCGATGTCACCAACCGCATTGCGCTGACACCGGTGGCCATTCGCGAAGGCGCGGCGCTGGCCAACACGCTGTTTGGCCCGACCCGCACCAGTGCCGACCTGACCACCGTGCCCTCGGCCGTGTTCAGTCAGCCTCCCATCGGCACCGTGGGGCTGACCGAGGCGCAGGCGCTGGCCCGGCATGGCGAAATCGACATTTACAGCAGCAAGTTCCGCAACATGCGCCATACCCTCTCGGGGCGCGACGAGCGCACGCTGGTCAAGCTGATTGTGGATACGGCCAGCCAGCGCGTGCTGGGCGCGCACATGGTGGGAGCAGACGCACCCGAAATCATCCAGGGCCTGGCCATTGCGATCCGCATGGGGGCGACAAAGGCCGACTTTGACGCCACCGTGGCGCTGCACCCCTCGGCGGCTGAGGAATTTGTCACCCTGCGCGACAAGATCACCCGCAAACGCGATACCAGGCAACCAAGCGCACCGGATACGTGATGCGCCGGGTGATTCAATGTCTTTGGTCATGAATCATGAACACCCGTCCGGTCTGAGAGGGCAGGCGCTTCAGGCTGCTGCCAGGATGGCTTCGGACTGTTTGTTCATGGGGGCTGTGTTCATTCTTTCATACATGGCTGATGCGGCAAAAGAGGTGGCAACCAGGAGAGAAACGATGAGTGCGGTTTTCATGATGTTTCCTTTCGGGTTTGCGACGCTGCGGTATGCAGTGCCGTCACTACCTTGGTTGCATGAGGCGGCAATAACGTGACAGGTTTTCTTAAGTTGCGCGCGGATGTGCACCACAGTCTTACCCCTGTTAACCCTCAAGGAGAACCTATTCATGTCCACGACCCCAATGGTCAAAAATCTGCACCCGATTAACCATGCTGAAGCCCAGGGCAAACCAAAGGAAATCCTGGACCTGGCCCTCAAGCAGGTCGGCTTCATTCCCAACATGTACGCCAACATGGCCAACGCGCCGGGCGTGCTCAGCACCTACTTGCACGGATACGCCTTATTCCGTGGTGAATCCGGCCTGAAGCCGGCCGAGCAGGAAGTCGTCTTTCTGGCGGTCAGCCAGGTCAACAGCCACGGCCGGCCCGGCGCCGAGACCGTGAAGACCTTCCTGGATGCAGGCTACAAGGAAACCGACCTGATGTACATCGTGCTGGTCCTGCTTGCAGGCGGGCATTGCCGCTAGCAAGTTGAATGAAAATGGGCAATCCATGAAAAAACTGCTGATTCTTGTCACCGCTGCACTCCTGGCCTTCGGCTTCTTTGCCCTTGATCTGAACCAGTACCTGACCCTGGATGGCATGAAAGCCGGCCTCGGGCAATTTGAGGTGCAACGTGCCGCGTCGCCTCTGGCTGTGGGTCTGACGTTTTTCGCTGTGTACGTGGTTGCCACCGCGCTGTCGTTGCCGGGGGCCGTCATCCTGACTCTGGCCGCCGGTGCCCTGTTTGGCTTGTCCATGGGCACCTTGATTGTGTCGTTCGCGTCCAGCATCGGCGCCACACTGGCGTTTCTGGCATCGCGCTACCTGTTGCGTGATGCCGTTCAGGCACGTTTCGGCAATCGCCTCAAAGCCATCAACGAAGGCATGGCCAAAGATGGCTCCCTGTATCTGTTCACACTGCGCCTGGTACCCGTATTCCCGTTTTTCCTGGTCAATTTGCTGATGGGCTTGACGCCCATTCGTACCCTGAGCTACTACTGGGTCAGCCAGTTGGGCATGCTGGCGGGCACGCTGGTGTATGTGAATGCGGGCACTGAACTGGCCAAGGTCACCAGCTTGCCGGGGATTGTGTCGCCCGGCCTTTTGTTTTCTTTTGCACTGCTCGGCATTTTTCCCATGCTGGCCAAGAAGTTCATGACGATGTTGCAGGGGCGCCGGGTCTATGCCAAATGGCAGCGCCCTGCCAAGTTTGACCGCAATCTGGTGGTGATTGGCGGCGGTGCGGCAGGTTTGGTCACGTCCTACATCGCCGCAGCCGTCAAGGCCAGGGTGACGCTGGTGGAAGCGCACAAGATGGGCGGCGACTGCCTGAACTATGGCTGCGTGCCGAGCAAGGCGCTGATCAAGTCCGCCCGCATCGCCAACCAGATGCGTCATGCCGGAAACTATGGCTTGAGCGCGGTTGAGCCCAGGTTCAGCTTCGGCAAGGTGATGGCCCGCGTGCATGCGGTGATTGCCGCCGTGGCACCACACGACAGCGTGGCACGCTACACCGAGCTCGGCGTGGAAGTGCTTGCAGGCTATGCCCGCATCGTCGACCCCTGGACGGTCGAGATCAAATTGAACCATGGCGGCACCCAACGCCTGACCACACGCGCGATCGTGATTGCGGCTGGTGCACGCCCCTTCGTGCCACCCTTGCCGGGTCTGGACGAGGTCGGCTACGTCACCAGTGACACGTTGTGGGATGAGTTTGCCAAGCTCGATTCGCCGCCAGCGCGCCTGGTGGTGTTGGGCGGCGGGCCGATCGGCTGCGAACTGGCGCAGAGCTTTGCCCGCCTGGGCTCAAAGGTGATCCAGATCGAGATGGCGCCGCGCCTCATGATCCGCGAAGACATCGAGGTCTCTACTCTGGCCCGTGAATCGCTGACACGGGATGGCATTGACGTGCTAACCGGCCACAAGGCCTTGCGCTGCGAGCGTGAGGGCGAGCGCAAATTCATCGTCGTTGAGCACCAGGGCCAGGAGAAACGCATCGAATTTGATGCCTTGCTGTGTGCCGTGGGACGTGTCGCCCGTTTGCAGGGTTACGGCCTGGAAGAGCTGGGCATCCCGACCCAGCGCACCGTCGCGGTGAACGACTACCTGGAAACGCTCTACCCCAACATCTATGCAGCAGGCGACGTGGCGGGTCCCTACCAGTTTACCCACACCGCCGGCCACATGGCGTGGTACGCGGCGGTGAACGCGCTGTTTGGCGACTTCAAGAAATTCAAGGTGGACTATTCCGTGGTGCCCTGGGCCACCTTCATCGAGCCCGAGGTGGCGCGGGTCGGCCTCAACGAGCAGGAGGCGCAAGAAAAGAACATCCCCTATGAAGTCACCCAATACGGCATTGACGACCTGGACCGTGCCATCGCCGACGGTGTGGCGCAGGGCTTTGTCAAAGTGCTCACGGTGCCGGGCAAGGACCGCATCTTGGGTGTCACCATCGTCGGTGAACACGCGGCCGATTTACTGGCCGAGTTCGTGCTGGCCATGAAGCATGGCCTGGGCCTGAACAAGATTTTGGGCACGATCCACACCTACCCGACGCTGGCCGAAGCCAATAAATACGTGGCCGGTGAATGGAAGCGCGCCCACGCACCGAAAAAGTTGCTGGCCTGGCTGAAGCGTTTTCATGCCTGGAAGCGGGGCTAAAGGTTCATCCATGTCCGCCATCCGCCTGACTCTGCTCACTATGGTGACGATGTTGTGTTTTGCCGGCAACTCCGTGCTGTGCCGGTTGGCGCTTCGGCAGACGTCCATTGATGCGGCCAGCTTTACCACGGTGCGCCTGGTCTCGGGCGCCTTGATGCTGGCCTTACTGGTCTATGGCCGGCACCACTTTCGGAGCGTGGTGTCCGCCTCATCAAGCCGGTTCAACGGTTTCGGTGGCAACTGGCTGTCTGCGCTGGCCTTGTTTGTTTACGCCTGTGCCTTTTCCTTTTCGTATGACAAGCTGTCAACCGGCATTGGCGCCTTGCTGCTGTTTGGCGCGGTGCAGGCCACGATGATCCTGACCGGCTTGTGGCTGGGCGAGCGGCTCAACAACCGCCAGGTGATTGGCTTGCTGCTGGCCCTGACCGGGGTGATCGCGATCCTGTCCCCCAGCCTGGATGCGCCTCCGCTGGGGAGCGCGCTGCTGATGCTGGCCTCGGGTGTCGCCTGGGGTGTGTATTCGCTGCGCGGCCGCGGCGTGGCCGACCCAACGGACGAGACAGCTGGAAACTTTTTGCGGGCCGCACTCATGTCGGCGCTGCTCAGTGGTGTGCTGCTGGCGCAGCAACGACTCGATGCTTTGGGCCTGCTGTACGCGCTGCTGTCCGGGGCAGTGACCTCTGGCCTGGGTTACGCCATCTGGTACGCCGTGGTGCCGCGGCTCAGCAGAACCCGCGCGGCCACGGTGCAATTGAGTGTGCCGGTACTGGCGGCACTGGCTGGTGTGCTGTTTGTGCAGGAGCCCATCACCCTGCGCTTGCTGCTGACCTCAACTGCTGTGCTGGGCGGCATTGCCCTGGTGGTATTGAACAAGCACGCCGCAGTTTAGGGCTGCCCTGGCCGGCCACGCTTCGGCGGTGTCGGCTTGAACAGCTGGATGCCTGCCGAAATCCGGGTCACCGTGGTCAGCGCGCAGAGTCCGGCAAAGCCATAGGCCAGCACGCCAAACCACGCGGGCACCAGACACATGAGCACAAAGACCGCGATGGTCTCGGTACTTTCCGTCAATCCACCAAGATAATAAAACCCCTTGTTGGGATAGGCCGTGCTGCTGTCGCCGCGTTTGGCTGCCAGCACGGCAAAAGCCAAAAAAGTACAGCCGGTGCCGATGAAGCTGTAGATCAGCACGGCCGCCGGCAAGCCGTTGTGCGTCGGATCGGCCAGGGCGAACGCCAACGGGATGGCGGCGTAGAACAAAAAGTCCAGCGAAATATCCAGAAAGGCGCCGCGATCGGTGGGCCGGGTTTGCCGCGCCATGGCGCCATCCAGGCCATCGGCCAGGCGGTTGAGCACGACGCAGACAATGGCCCACCGGGAATGGCCCAGCGCAATCAGGGGGATCGCCGAGAGGCCGAGCAGAAAGCCACCCCAGGTCACCTGTTCGGCGTGCAAACCGAGCGCGATCAGCCTGGCGGCCAGGCGCTGCAATGGCCGTTGCAACGCGGAGTTCAAGGCGCGGTCAAACATGTTCTTGCTGCCAATCACTGATTTCAACCACCCGTCCGCCCGGCGGCACATCGGCCGGGTCGTGGGTGACCAGCAACGTGGGGATGCGCTGGCGTTCAATTTGCGCAAAAACAAAGCGGCGGAACTGCAGTCGCAAGGTTGCGTCGAGCTTGGAAAAGGGTTCGTCGAGCAGCAGCGCCTGCGGCTCGGCCAGCAGCGTGCGCATCAGGCTGACGCGGGCGCGCTGCCCGCCCGAGAGCGTGGCCGGGTCACGGTCATGAAAACCATCCAGACCAATCTCGGACAGTGTTTGCGCCACACGCTGGCGCCGCGCCCTGGCACCAGTGAACGTGGCAGGCAGGGCAAAGGCCAGGTTGTGCCCCACACTCAGGTGCGGAAAGAGCAAATCGTCCTGAAACAAAATGCCAATGCGGCGCGCCTCGATGGGCAGTGTGTCGCGGCGGCTGTCGTTCAGCCATAACTCACCCGTGGCCGCAAATGCCGGATCGAGGTCGCCAATCATCCAGTTCAGCAGCGTCGATTTGCCCGAGCCCGAGACCCCGGCGACGGTGACGATTTCTCCGCTGTCAACGGCCAGCGACAGTCCGGCAAAGAGCGACTTGTCGCCACGCGAGAGCGTCAGGTTTGTGATTTTCAGCATGGTGTTGCCCTCATTATCGAAGCCCCTTGCGCTGCCGGCTTGCCCAGTACGGCAGCAGCGCCGCCAACGCAAATGCGGCCAGGGGCAAGGCGATCTGCAGCAGCGCCTGCACTGCCAGCACGCGCCGGTTGCCACCCGCGCTCAGGGCGACGGCTTCGGTGGTGACGGTGACAAAGCGGCCACCGCCAGCAAACAGGGTCGGCAGGTATTGCGCCACACTGACGGCAAAACCCACCGCCAGCGCCGCCATGATGGGCTTGAACAGAATCGGCCATTTGACGCTCAGGCAGGCCCGCAAATGGGAGCAACCCAGCGCCCTGGCACTGGTCATGAGGCGCGCATCGAACGCGCGGTAGGCGCCAATGAGTGTGAGCACCATGTAAGGCAGCACCCACAGCAGATGGCTCCAGACCAGCGCCACGGCGGTGCCATCGAGGTGCAGGTGCAGCAAGGCGGCGTACTGACCCGCCACCAGGGGCAGGGCCGGCACGATCAGCGGCAGGTACAGCAGCGCGTTATAGCGCTGCGGCCCCCATTCCAGCCAGACAAGAACGGCTGGCAAACACAGCAGGCTGGCCGCCAAAGCGAGCCAGAGCGTGGTCCAGAAAGGCGCCCAGTCGGCCTGTTGCCAGCTCTGCAGTGACACGGCTTCGGGCCACAGCGCCGGAAAAAACCAGGCCTGCGCCACTGACCAGAGCAGCAGCACAGCCACCACCGCATACCCCGTGAGGAACAGCGGTGTGTGCAGGCCCAGCCAAGGCCGCATCGGCGCCAGTTGGCGCAAGGGCTTGCGCTGGCCTGCGGGGTAAGGCAGGCGCCGCTGCAGCAGTCGCCAGAACCCGCGCGCCGCCAGGGTGCCAAGCAGCAGCATGGCCAGCAGCAAAAAGGCGGCGGCGCTGCCCCTGGCCTGCAGTGCGGCGTCGGGGTCGGTCAGCCAGCGCCAGATCAGCACCGCCAGCGTCGGCGGGGTGCCGGGCCCCAGGATGATCGCCATGTCGACCACCGACAAGCCATAAGCCAGCACCGCCACCATTGGCCAGACCAGACGCGGCACCAATTGCGGCCACAAAATCAGGGCCCAGGCTTGCACCCGGTTGTACCCCAGCGAGCGGGCCATCACCATCTGGCGCGCCACAGCTTGCTCACCCAGTACCGCCGCCAGCACCCACAGCAAAAACCAGCTCTCCTTGATGGCCAGCGCGAGCGCCAGACTCAGGCCATAGGAGTCTTGCACCGTGACCCAGTCGGGTGGACTACTCCAGCCCACCAGCTGCGCCACCCCGCGCGCCAGCCAGCCAGAAGGCGCCAGCAAAAAAAACAGGCCCACCGCAAAGGCCGCATGGGGCACCGACAGCAGCAGGGGCAGGCGCCGCTGCAAGCTGAGCCACAGGGCACCGGGGTAATTCAGCGTGGCCAGCAGGGCGGCAAAGCTGCACGCCAACGCCGTGCCCAGCAGGGTCGATGTCAGCGTGGCGCGCACGGCCTGCGGCCACTGGGTGTCCGCCCACAGGGCGTGCCACACCGAAGGCTCGACGGCGGGCAGCAAGGCCCACCAGAGTCCAGGCAACAGGGGGCCAAATATCAGTGCGACGGGCAAGGCAGCCAGCCATTGGCTGGGCCACCTGCCGCAGGCGTGAACGGGCCGCGGCAAAGGGCGCTCTAGCGTGCGCCGTAGCGTTGCAGCCATTCGGCCTCCAGCGCCTCGACCCAGCTGGCGTGCGGTTCAGCCAGCGTGGGCACGGCCTCGCTCAGTGCGCCCGGTGCGGTCTTGCGGATCAGCGCTTGTGACGCGGCGGGCAGCCTGCTGACATCAAGCACCGTGCCATCGCCCCAAACGCTGATGTCGGCCTTGCGAGTTTGCGCCTCGGCAGACAGCAGGAAGTTGGCAAACACCTGGGCGCCCGCCTTGGCCCGTGCGTTGACGGGGATTGCCACAAAATGCACATTGCCGATGGTGCCGCCAGTAAATCCAAAACTGTAGGCTGTCGCCGGCAACTGCTTGGTCACGATCAGGTTGGCGGCTTCGTTGGGGTTGAAGGTCAGCGAAACTTTAAGCTCGCCATCGCCGAGCATGCGGTGCATTTCCGTGGCACTGGCGGGAAAGCTTTGGCCATTACGCCACAGGCTGGGGTGCAACTGGTCCAGGTAGGCCCACAGCGTTTGAGTCGCGCTGGCGAAGGCTCCGGGGGTCACCGCTTGCTGCAGTGGCGCTTTGTTTGGGGCCAGCTCCAGCAGCAGTTGTTTGACGAAGGTGGTGCCGTGAAAATCAGGTGGTTTGGGATAACTCACGCGCCCCGGGTTGGCTTGGGCAAAGCTCAGCAAGTCGGCCGCAGAGCGCGGTGGCACTGGCGTTTTGGCGCGGTCGGCAATGAACGTGAGCTGTGCCGTACCCCAGGGTGACTCATAGCCTTCGGTGGGCACCGAGAAATCACTGCGCACCGGCTTGTTCAGGTCCACCAGGCCCCAGTTGGGCAGGCTTTGCGCCCAGGGGCCAAAGAGCAGGCCCCCATTTTTAAGGTTGCTGAAGTTCTCGCCATTGACCCACATCAGATCGATCGAGCCATCGGTCTTTCTGCCGGCCGCGACTTCGGTCTGCACCCGCTTGACCACTTCAGCGGTGTCGGTGATCTTGACGTGGCGCACGTCAATGCCGAAGCGTGTTTTGGCCTCTTTGGCCGCCCAGCTCAGGTAGCCGTTGGTGGCCTCGCTGCCGCCCCAGGCATTGAAATAAACGGTCTGGCCCTTGGCCTCGTTCTGAATCCGGGACCAATCGGCGTGGGCCAATGCGGCCACGCCCACGCCGAGTGCGAGAGCGGCGAACCTTGAAAGCTTCATGCAGGAGAACTCCAAAAATGGTTGATTTGCAAACGTAGTCGGGGCCGGCGCCCAAAACCTTGCACCCTGCGATTTTCAACTAGCTTTGGTGGGCGTACACACGGTCCAATGCATGGAACTCGGCTAGCACCCGGTTGATCGTTGCAAAAGCCAGATAGTCATCGACCCGCGAACGAACGTGTTCAATCAGCGCCACATCGCTGTTGTCCTGCGACCAGTCTTCGCAGCCATAGCCGGCATCCTTGGCCTTGACAGACTCGGTCAGCCATTCAGTAACGCAGTTTTTCCAGATTGACCAGCGCCGCCTTGCCTGTCGGCACGGGCAAGATGTGAATCGATAATTGCGCCACACCTTCGCCTCGAATTTGCTCAGTGAGGGTGAGAACGTGGCCATGATTGCCCGCTGGCTCGGACATAAAACGGTGGAAATGGTGATTCGGCACTATGGCCGCTGGGTCGGTGAGCCGCGCGAGCGCTCTTACGGGCTCACTGAGCTATGGAGCGTTTCCAATGCTGTTCACATGTGAAAAACATGTGATTTTTGGGCCGTTTTGGGCCGCTTTTGGACGGTTGGCTAAGTGGTGAAACATAATGAAATCAACCACTTAGCTATAAAATCATTGGCGGAGAGAGTGGGATTCGAACCCACGGTACCTTGCGGTACGCCTGATTTCGAGTCAGGTACATTCGGCCACTCTGCCATCTCTCCGCGAAGCCGCGAATTGTACAGCGCGACTAGACTGGTTTTGCCTCTTTTGAGGTTTTCAAGGCCTGCAGGGCAGCGGCAATGTCGCTTTCTGTGACGTCCGGACCCGGCTGCAGCGGCACTGGGCTACCGTGCAAAGCTTTGATGCCGTCCGCTTGCAGCGCGGCGATGGATTGCCCGGCCACTTTGGGCGATACAAAAGCACCGCTTTGCAGCAGCAGGCGGCCGTCGGCGCCTTGCAACTTGAAGTAAAACTGGCCGTCAGACTCACGGTATTGTTTGAACACCGGCAGCGCCACTTTGACCACTTTGGCTGTGCTGTCGGCTTGGGTTTGCAGGCTGCGCAAGCCCACGGCGTGGCGCAGTTGGCCCATGAACGGCGTGGCAATGGCGCGGGCTTTGGCGGCACCGGCCTGCAGGATGGCTTCAATCTTTGCCGGGTTGTCGATCAGGGCCTGGTAGGCCGCACGCATCGGTGCAATTTCCTGGTCAATGCGCTCAAATACGAGGTGTTTGGCATCGGCCCAGGAAATGCCGTTGGCATAGGCCTGGCGCAACGCTTCGGACTCGGAGGCAGTGGCAAAGGCCTGGTAAATCTGGAACAGCGCCGAGCCCTCCACCGTTTTGGGTTCGCCCGGGGCACTGGAGTCGGTCACGATGCTGCCGATGAGTTTTTTGAGGTGCTCGCGCGGCGTGAACAACGGGATGGTGTTGTCGTAGCTCTTGCTCATCTTGCGGCCGTCGAGACCGGGCAAGGTGGCCACATGGTCTTCAATGGCGGCCTCGGGCGCCACAAAATGCTCGCCATAACGGTGGTTGAAACTGTGCGCCATGTCGCGCGCCATTTCGATGTGCTGCACCTGGTCGCGCCCCACCGGAACCTGATGCGCGTTGAACATCAAAATGTCGGCGCCCATCAGCACCGGGTACATGAACAGGCCGACATTGACATCGGCGTCGGGATCGTTGCCCGCTGCCGTGTTTTTATCGACCGCGGCTTTGTAGGCATGCGCGCGGTTGAGCACGCCCTTGCCGAGCACGCAGCTTAAAAACCAGGTGAGCTCGGGGATTTCCGGGACGTCCGACTGGCGGTAAAACACCACCCGATCCGGATCCAGGCCGCAGGCCAGCCAGCTGGCGGCAATCTCCAAAGTGGAGCGCTGGATGCGCGCCGGCTCGTCCACCTTGATCAGGGCGTGGTAATCGGCCAGAAAGTAAAAACTCTCGACGCCAGTGCGCAAACTATGGCGCACCGAAGGGCGCACCGAGCCCACGTAGTTGCCCAGATGGGGCGTGCCCGAGGTGGTGATGCCGGTCAGAAAACGTTCGATGCGCATAAAAATCGTCAGGAAAAACGGTGAAAAAAACGGGGTCAGCCCACCAGCCAGGCCAGCGGGGTCAGCAGCAGCTTGATGAGTTGGTAGGTCAGGCCCATCAGCGGGCGCAACCACAGGTTGCTGACCACCCCGGCCAGCACCAGCCCCATCACGATAAAAAAGCCCCAGGGCTCCACGCGCGACACCAGCATGGCCTGCCGATACGGCAGCAGCCCGACCAGGATACGCCCACCATCGAGCGGCGGCAGCGGAAACAGGTTGAACACCGCCATCACCACATTCACCAACACACCACCTTGCGCCATTTCAATCAGAAACGGCTCGTTGATGTCCGCGCCACGAAACAGGTACAGCAAGGCGCCCCAGACCAGGGCCTGAAAAAAATTGGCCCCCGGTCCGGCCAAGGCGACCCAGACCATGTGGCGCTTGGGGTTGCGCAAATTGCCAAAGCGCACCGGCACCGGTTTGGCGTAACCAAACAAAAAAGCGCCCGAGGTGGCGAAGTACAACATCAGCGGCATCAGGATGGTTCCCACCAGGTCGATGTGCGGCAGCGGGTTGAGCGTGACGCGCCCCATGGCATAGGCGGTGTTGTCGCCAAAGTGTTTGGCGGCATAACCGTGCGCGGCTTCGTGCAGGGTGATGGCCAGCAACACCGGGATGGCGTAGAGGCTGACGGTTTGAATCAGTTGGGCAAAGTCCATGGTGTGATGGTCTCGGGGCACGCAGGCTCAAAGGCCCAGGGCTGCCAGGGAGCCACGGCCTTCGCGGATCACGACGGGCTCGCCGCCGGTCAGATCGACCACGGTGGTGGGCTCGCGCGGGCAGGCGCCGGAGTCAATGATGGCGGCGATGCGGCCCTTGTAGTGGGCGCGAATCTCGTCGGCGTCGTTCATGGGCTCAAGCTCACCCGGTGCAATCAGGGTGGTGGCCAGCAGCGGGGTGCTGTACAGCGCCAGCAATTCCTGCAGCACCTTGTGGTCGGGCACGCGCAGGCCGATGGTTTTGCGCGACGGGTGGCTCAGGCGGCGCGGCACTTCCTTGGTGGCTTCCAGAATGAAGGTGTAGGCACCCGGTGTGGCCGCCTTGATCATCCGGTACTGCTGGTTGTCCACCTTGGCGTAGTTGGACAGTTCGGACAGGTCGCGGCACAGCAGCGTCAGGTGGTGCTTGTCGTCCACGCCACGGATGCGGCGCAGCTTGTCGGCGGCGGTCTTGTCGTCCAGATGGCATACCAGCGCATAGCTGGAGTCGGTGGGAACGGCCAGCACTTCACCCTTGTCAAGCAGGGCGGTGGCCTGTTTCAGCAGGCGCGGTTGCGGGTTGTCGGGATGAACTTCAAAAATTTGCGGCATGGCGTTATTGTCGCAGTCCGGCGGCTTCACGGGCCGACAGCATGGCGTTGCCGACACCGCTGGCAGCAATCACGGCAATGCCGGCCCAGGCCAGGCCATCGGGCACATGGCGGAACACCAGCCAGCCCAGCACCGTGGCAAAGGCGATCTGCAAGTAGAGATAAGGCGTGAGCACCACCGCATTGGCTCGGTTGAAGGCGCGGATCAGCATCAGATGGCCGAAGGTGCCCAAAAAACCGACCACCACAAACCAGTACCAATAATTCAGCAGGGCGGCGCTGTCCCAGCTGAACAACATGATGGGAGTCATGACCAAAGCGCCCACCAGACCGGTATAAAAGTGCGTGGTGTAAGGATTTTCGTCGCCGCTGAGACGGCTGGTGAGCACCTGAAACCAGGCGTAGGCGGTCACCAGCACCACCGGGAACAGCACGGCCCAGCCAAAAACCTGGCCCCCCGGGCGCACCACCAGCAGCACGCCCAGCAGCCCCAGACCCATCAGCACCCAGCGTCTTGGCGACACGTGGTTTTTCAGCGACCAGGCGGCCATGGCGATGGCAGCCATGGGCGAGAGCATGGCCATGGCCGTGAACTCACCGACAGGCAAATACTGCAAGCCAAAAAATGAACAGGCGCTGGTGATCAGCAACAGCACCCCGCGCAGCATTTGAAAGCGTGGATTCGGCGTGACAAAGAGCCTGGCTTTCTGCACCGGGAAGCGCAGCGCAAAGGTCACCACGGCCTGAAAGGCATAGCGGAACCACAACAGCATGAGCACGGGCACCAGTTGTATGGCGTGTTTGGTCACCGTGTCGAGCGAGGCAAAGGAGAGCGCCGCCAGAATGATCAGAAAAATACCGCCGGCCTGCCGGCTTTTCCAGAAAGACATGGGCTTCAGGCCTGCGCTGGGGTGGGGGCGTGGTGAATGCGCTGGGCCAGCAGTTCCCACACCGGGGTCAGCTGGCCGGGCAAATCGGGCAGGGCGCCGAGTTCGGTACGGCTCTCGCCAAGGCTGTGAAAGTCACTGCCGCGTGAGGCAGCCAGGCCAAATTCAAGTGCGATCGCCGCGTAGTTGGCGCTCTCGGCTGCCGAATGGCTGCCGGTGACAACCTCCACCCCCTGCCCGCCGTGGCCCTTGAATTCGGTGAACAGCGCCAGCTCTTCATTGGCGCTGAATTTATAGCGCGCCGGGTGGGCGATCACCGCCATGCCGCCGGCCTGGGTGATCCAGCGCACGGCGTCTTTCAGGTTGGCCCAGCGGTGCTCGACAAAACCGGGCTTGCCTTCGGTGAGGTATTTGCGAAACACCTCGTAGGTGTCTTTGCAAACGCCTGTTTCCACCAAAAAACGGGCGAAGTGGGTGCGTGAGATCAGCTTGGGGTTGCCAGCGTATTTCAGGGCGCCTTCAAAGGTGCCCTGGATGCCGACACGGGCCAGGTCGGCGGCCATTTCCCGGGCCCGTTGTGAGCGCCCGCCCCGGGTTTGCTGCAAACCCTCAATCAGGTCGGCGTTATTGACATCAAAACCCAGGCCGACGATGTGCACAGTCTGCTGCAGAAAAGTGACCGAAATTTCAACACCGGTCAGGTAATCGAGTCCACAGGCCGCCGCCGCCGCCGCTGCACGGGACTGGCCACTAATTTCGTCGTGATCGGTCAGCGCCCACAGCGTCACCCCTTGCGTTTTGGCGCGGGCGGCAAGTTCTTCAGGGGTGAGGGTGCCGTCGGAGACAACGGAATGGCAATGCAAGTCAGCGTTCAGGGGGGCGTTCATATTCAGATTCTAGGGGCGACTGGCAAAATGAGGTCATGA